>DATHEQ010000459.1:0-43811 GCA_035318505.1 Polyangiaceae bacterium
GTTCGAGGCGATCGTGGACGATCCGGGACGAGTCAAGGCTTGCGCTGCCGTCCGCACCAAGCGCCTGCAGACGGTGTTCGGTACCGCCGGAGGCGCTCGCGTCAAAGCGGAGGACAACGAAGCCAAGGCCGCTCGAATCGAGGCTCACGCGACCGACTTGATGCGTAAAGGACAAAATCTGGTCTCCGGCGCCTTAAGTGGAAACGGGTTTGCGGAACAGGCGGGATCGCCGGATAAGTTGGTCTTTTCGCTCATGAGCGCTCTAGGCGCGGATTCACGAACGAACGGAACACAACTCGTAATGACTCTCAATCTCGCGAGCCTATGGGCGAAGACGGAAGCGGATCGCTTACGCGAGGCCGTGACCTTTCGCAATATGACTCTTCGCGCCACTCTCCCGTTGAGTGCCAGTGAAAGCACAGCACCGACCACGGAAGCAATCGCGAAGCCGACCGGCGGTGACGTCTCACGATTCTCGATGGTGCTTGGAACGAGTCTCTTGGATGAAACCGACACTCGACTGCCCTCCAACGATGACTGTTACGAGACGCTGCTAGCGCTGGTTCCGTTTCGGCAGCGCGAGCAAGGCGACACTATCGATCGGCGGGACTATTTCGACATCTGTCACCGTCGAGCCGCCTATAAGCAACGGGTGTCTCTCCGGCTGGCAGCTGGATTCGTCAATTCCGCTGGCGAGCAGCCAACGTCGAAAAACACTCGACTCGAGCTTGCGGCCTTGGCGGTCGTGTGGGCGCCGAAACCTTGGTTTTATGCCAATGCCTTTGGGCAACTCGTGCGCTTGCCATCTCAGCTCCAAGTCTATGGTCTCGGCTTTTCCTTCGGCCGCAATTTCGGCAAGCACGACTCGGGGGTGGATGCGTGGCTGCGGCTCGGGTTGGATGTGCTCGGCATCGCAGCCTACACTCCGAAGTCTGACGGGGCACCCTCCAGCACCGCGACCGAGATCCGTCTGACCCCCAACGTCCGCGCAAGAGTGCTGGGCAGCGGAATTCTGGTGCTCGGCGTCGGCCCGCGCTTTCTCGGCTCGGATCCCGAGCATCCGGCGTTGCTTGCTAGTCTGGCGTTGACCTATGACGCGGACCAATTGATTGACCAGCAGCTCGTCAATCCGCTCGAGTCCGCGCCGCCCTCGACGGCATCGAATGGGCCCGTAGTGCACTGAGGCAACGCAAATTCTGACGGTGGCGCCTGGCGTTGTGACATTGCCGTCGGCATTGCCGTCAGCTTACGACGATAGGGCATTTTAGCGATGGGTCTACCCAGGACCTGACGTCGCAAACGGGTGAGCATCACAGCCATCGTCACGCCTTGACGATGGCGACGTCGGGCGACAGCCGCGGGCGTCCGGTATCGCGCAAGCGTCGCTAATCTCGAGGTCACACGGATCTCAATTCCTCACGAGCTCGACTCGGTAGGCGAGACCACTGCTGTCGATCCGCACGTTCCCTGTCATCACATTGCCATCCACTCGTGCGCCCAAGTCACGGGTATTGAAACTTTGCGCCATGCATCCCGCTGCGTTGCATTCGCAGACGGGATCAAATACGGAGGGGCCTCCGCAGAGAAGCAGCTTGTCGCAATCGACAACGGTTCGGTTGGAGGAGTCGACGATCGCGCATTCCGCTCCGCCGTCCGTGCCGGCTTCGCTGGACTCTTCGGCAATGCCGTTGGGTATGCAGCGAAACTCACCTCTTTCCGTTAAGTAGGAGGTTTGCAATACGCACCAACTGTTCCAAACCTCGTAAGTGTAAACCCCACAACTGATGTCGTTGCCGCTAACGGCGGCATTCATGAGGCGGTAGTTGAATCCTTCGTACGGTGCGTTCCATGCGGGGGTGAAGTGAAGGTTTTGAATGTCCGCGCCTGGTGGGTAGCCCACATCCGGATTGGTGGCGGGCGGCGGGAGCGGCCCAGCGCCGAAGATGACGGAGCCGCAAAAGGAGGTGTCATCGGCACCTTCGATGAAAAGGTGCACGAGGTTGGAACCCGAAGGAAACGCGCAATTCTCGATGTGGCCGACCCATTCTCCGACGAGCGGCGAAGAGCCGGCCGGCGGGCACTGCGTGGGAGTGGGCCACGGTGGAAGGGGACCGGCATCCGCGCGGGGGCCCGATCCGCCGGAGCCTGCTGCGCCGGCACTGCCAGCCGATCCGCCGGCACCCATGCCCCCCATCCCGCTCGCGCCGCCATCACCGCCTGTGCCCGTCGTGCCGCCAGCGCCGCTGGTTGCCCCGCCCGTGCCGCCGCTCGTACCGCCATCACCACTCGCACCTCCACCGCCGCCGCTGCCGTCAGCCCCTGCGATTGCGCCGGTACCGCCAGCCCCACCGGTCGTGCTCGCGCCCGCAACGCCGCCGGATCCCGCTATGCCGGCGCTGCCCGCGGCTGCGCCGTTGCCGCCGTCGCCGCTCGCTCCTCCCATTCCGGTCATCACTGCCGAATCGGACGAGGGCTTGTCGGCGTCGGGTAAATCAGAGCCAATCTGGACGCGGGCCCCGCATCCGACGAGAAGGATCATCCAACACCAGGATTTCGCGAGTCGCATACGAAGCCTCCTCGGCTCTCCTCGTTGCTTCTCTTCTTTCTGGCGCATGCTGGCGTCGATTATGACGCAATCGACCGAGCGCGATGCACTCGGTCTTGAAACCCCTGCCCGCTCAGTTACTGAAAGATGGTGCGGCGTGGCTTTTTGTTGTTCGGATTGTCGGCCTGGTTCACCGCGTCGGGGACCGCTTTCGGCGCCGAGGAGGCACGCGTGGCCCTCGCGTTGAATTGGATGCGTCTACCGGGCGCCGAGAGCTGCATCGATGCCGGCCGACTTGCTCGCAACGTCGAACAACATCTCGGACGCTCCGTTTTCGCCAGCCCAGCCGTCGCGACGCGCAGCATCGAGGCATGGGTCGAGCCGGCACGACCGGGGTGGCACGTCGGTCTGCGGGCCTCGAACGCGGATGGCGACACGCTGGGACAACGCGACCTTACGAGTCCGGAGGCGAGCTGCTCGTCGCTCGATCGCGCCATCGTCATCGCCGTCGGCCTATTGGCGCAAGAGGCGCAAGGCCCTGCGACCACCCCGCCTGATTCGCTTTATCCGGTGTCACCGGCGCCCACGCTGGCCCGCCCACCCGAGATCGTTCTACCGCCGAAACCACCGGATGTGCCTCAGTCGGCTCCTCCGATCCACCAGGGCGAGCTACGGGCGGAGCTCGGACCCGCGTTCGACGTCGGATGGGGCGTCCTACCTCGCACGGCGATAGGTCTCGCCACGCGTGCGGCGATTCACCTGCCACGATGGGGCACGGTCGACATCGGATCGCGACTCTGGTTGCCGCAGGCTGAGGGATCCGCTGATGCTAGAGGCTCATTTTCGCGCATCGACCTCGGTATCGGTCTGTGCCCCTTCGTTACGGGGAGCGACGCCGCGCAATTCGGTGCTTGTGCGGGCGTGACGGGGGGAGTTGTGACGGCGCAAGGAACCGGGTCGGGCGCAAGCGAGACTTTGGACCGGCCGTCGTTCGAGGCCTATGGCCGTCTGCTCGGCCTTGTTCGAATATTCTCGCCTTTATGGCTAATGGCCTCGGCCAACGTCGGCGCGCCGCTCACGCGGTGGACTTTCTACCACCGACATGCAGATGGCTCGGAGACGGACGTCTGGGCCATGCCGGCCCTCACGGGGGGTGTCCAGATCGGCCTCTTGCTTCATTTTGGTCCATAATCGGGCGTTGTCCGAGTCAGTTAGGAGTGTGCGCACCGTGTCACCTCCCGCCGCGAATTGTGGCGATGAGCGCGGCGAAGCACCGTCCTTCGGCGCGATTTTTCGGGAACACGGCCCCTTCGTCTGGCGCCTGCTCCGACGAATCGGGGTGAGTGACGTCGACGCGGACGACCTGTGTCAAGAGGTGTTTCTCGTGCTCTATCGTCGTTTTGCGGAAATCGACATCTCGCGTCCGCTTCGCCCCTGGGTCTATGGGGTGGCCATTCGGCTCGCGAGCGAGCATCGACGCAAGCACGCCCGTCGCGAGGGTGCCCCCGAAGACGCGGATACGGGCGCGCCCGCGATGCAACACGAGGAGCTCGAGCGGCGGCAGCTGAGGGATCTTCTCGACGAGGCCATCGCTCGTCTCGGGGAGACGAAGCGCGCGATCTTCGTTCTCCACGAGCTCGAGGAATTGTCGATGGCGGAGATCGCGGAGGCACTCTCCTGTCCAGTACAGACCGCCTATTCGCGATTGCACGCCGCGCGCAAAGAAGTGCAGGCCTTTTTTCTGCGGCTCGAGGCGAGGGAGACCGTAGCATGATCGATCGTGACGTCCCCCCGTTACTCCACGACGGAGCTGGGTTGCCCGACCAATTGCGCGAAGCGCTCGAAATCGCCAGCCATGACGAGCTGGCGGGTCATGCTCGAATGCATCGGATCAAGAGCAAGCTTGCCGCTGCCATCTCGCGCGACAACGAGGAGCAGGCGCAGGTGCCGAGCCCGCGCATTTCGGGGTGGCGTCCAGCAGCGCCCCAACGCCACATTCGCTTTGCGGCCGCCAAGGTCGGCTTGGCTGCGCTGGTGGGCATGGGAGCTGCGTGGAGCAGCGTGCAGGGCTATCGCATTTACGAGCAATTCGTCGAGCGAGCTGTCGTCGAGGAACCGCCTCCGATGCAAACGGTCAAATCGCGGCCGGGCGGCGCGGCGCCCGTAGCGGCGCCTTCACTCCGCGCATCGCCCGGTCCCGATCCGTCACCGTCCATCGTGGTGGAGGCTGATCCCGTCGTCGCCATGCCTCCCGTGGGCGCAAGATCCGAATCATCGTCCTTCATCATTTCCACCAAGCCTCGGTTCGTGCCGCGCCCCGCCCTCGCCGTGCAGCCGCCGAACGTCCCGACAGCGCCGCCCCCGCCCGTCGAAGAAGATCTGCTCGAGCGCGCGGTACAGGCGCTTCGTCGCGATCCCACCGAGGCGCTCACGCTCGCCGACGAGCACGCGCGTATTTTCGCCGGTGGACGCCTAGCGCAAGAACGCGAGGTGGTCGCCATCCAAGCTTTGTCGAAGCTCGCGCGCCCCGATGCCGCAGGCGCTCGTGCGAAACGCTTTCTTCAATTGTATTCGAATTCGCCTTATGCGAATGACGTCGCTCGGCTGGCGAACCCAGCGGCGGTACGTTGAAGACGCTGACGTCACCTGGGCGAAAATCATACGCCTGACGAGTGCGTCGGCTCATCACGCGAGCGAGCGATGCGGACCGAGGCTCTAGGGCGCGCTGTTCTCTTACGCACGCAACCTCGCTAGAGTCACCCCATGCTCGTCGAAACTCGTCTCGCGCCGCTCGCGATCCTATCGCTGCTCGTCGCGTGCGCTTCTCCTCCGCCTGTCCCCGCCGCTCACGCGACCGCGCCGCCACCCGCCGTGGGCTCGCCCGCCGCTTCACCAGCATCTAGCTCCGCAGCGCACTCAACGGGGCTTGGGCGGATTGAGTTTCCCGTGAGCGGCTCGGAAGAGTGCGCGCGGCATTTTCGCGATGGGATGTCGGCGTTGCATTCGTTCGAATACGACCGGGCGCATGCGAGCTTCGACGCCGCACTCAAGGTCGATCCTGCCTGCGCGATGGCGGCGTGGGGGGATGCGATGGCGTACGTGCACCCTGTTTGGCGCGAACGCGATCTCGCCAAAGGTCGTGCGGCCTTGGCACGCGTGCGAGAAGAAGGGCTAACGCCGAAAGAGCTCGCCTTCATCGGCGCCGCGCGGGCGCTCTTTGCAGTGGACGACATGAAAGAGGCCAACGCTGCCTGGCTGCGGGGGGCTGCCCAGATGCATCGCGACTTCCCGGACGACGACGAGATCGCGCTCTGGCACTCACTGGCGCTCCTGGCCGTGTATGGGTACGACCGCGCGCACATCGAGGGGCAAATGGAGGCGGGGGCGCTCGCGCTCGACGTTTTGCAGCGTCGGCCGGACCATCCGGGCGCCGCGCATTACGCCATCCACGCGTTCGACTCGCGTGAGCATGCGATCTTGGCGCTACCGGCTGCGCGGGTGTACGCGCGAATCGCGCCCGCCGCCGGTCATGCGCTGCACATGCCCTCGCACACCTTCGTGCACCTCGGAATGTGGCGCGACGTGGTGCCCTCCAATGAGCGCGCTTTCGAAGCTTCGGTCGTCTGGGAGCGGTCGCGGGGTCACACTTCCAGCAAGTTCGACTGGCACGCGCACGCTTGGCTCGTCGCCGCGCTGCTCGAGCTCGGGCAGTATGGCCGCGCCAAGCACGTGATCGAGGAGGGGCGCGCGATGCTCGTGGCCGCGAAAGACGACACGGCGCTCCACCGGGCGGGCTACGCCGAGGAGGTCGCGGCCTATGTCGTGCACACCGAGCGCTGGAAGGAAGCCGACGATCTTCTTCTGCCAGTGTTCGCAGCGATGAGCGACGAGTCGGCCGCCGCCGAGTCGATGGCCTGCGGAGCCCATGCCCCTGGTGGCGGTGGAGACTTTCGGCTCCCGTTGGGTCTCTTCGCGCGCCTTCTCGGCAATGCCGTTCGCGCCGAGGCGGCACTGCAGCTTGGCGACTTCGCGACGGCGAAGAAGCGTATCGCTGACCACAAGGCGGTACGAGCGCAGGTTGCGCCTTGGTTGAAGACGCTCCCTCCGGGGATGGCCGCGACGTGGGAGGCGCGCGAGGAGTCGTTGCTGGCGCGGGCGGAAGCGACGACGAAGGGCGCGAAATTCGCGCTTGATGCGCTCGAACGCACGGCCCGCGCGGCGAGCGAGCGCCCGGCGCCCGGTCCCGTGTGGTTCCCGCCCGCGCGTTCGACGCTCGCGGCTGCGCTCCTCGTCGCCGGAAAGGCGAAGGAAGCGCTCACCGAATACGAGCGCGTGCTCGACGTGCATACGCGTCACGCGCCGGCGCTCCTCGGCGCCGCGCGCGCTGCGAAGGCCATCGCCGATGGCCCGAAGGCGAAGACGTACTACGCCTTGCTCGCCGAGCAATGGCGTGATGCCGACGCGGATCTCTCAGCGCTGTCCGAGGTTCGGACGGGCGGGCAGTGACGCGCGATCAACGACGGGCCATGGCTAACCCCATCCGATAACCCTCGAGAATGTCGGCGAGCGCCTTTGGCCGGCTGTTAGGCTCGCGCCGAATGGCGAAGGTCGAGCTGACGAAGCATCTATTTCAGTTCTTCCCCCACCTCGAGGGCAAGGAGCTCGTCGTCGAGGCGGCAATCGTGGCGGACGTCGTGCGCGCGCTCGACGCGATCGCACCGGGCATCGCCTTCTACTTGTGCGATGAGCGGAGTCGGCTGCGCCAGCACGTCAATGTGTTCATCGGGGAGGATGCCGTGATCGATCGCCGGGAGCTCTCGGACGGCGTCGAAGCGGGCTCGCGCGTCGTCATCATGCAAGCGCTCAGCGGCGGTTAGCCCGCGACAGGTACTCAGGAGACCGATCATGTCCGACCGCATCCTCGTAGCGACTCGCAAAGGCACGTTCCTCGTGACAAGCTGAGTGCCGGTTGGACGCCGCGGCTCTCCGGTCACGAGGCCACGACGCGCACGCGACCGAGCTTTGCAAGGGACAGCCCGATCACGTCTGGCAGCAGAACCACTGTGGCGTGTTCCACAGCACCGACGGAGCTCCGACGTGGAAGAGGTCAGCCAACCCTAGCGCGCCGTACACTTCGGCTTTCCGATCGCGGTCGACGAACGGGATGGAAACACGGCCTGGGTCGTCCCGGGAAAGAGCGACCAGCAGCGGATGGCGATCGACGGCCGGCTCTTCGTCGGCCGAACGCAGGACGGCGGCCAGACTTGGGAGCAGCTGCGCCTGGGGCTGCCGCAGCAGAACGCCTACGACGTCGTGCTGCGCCACGCGCTCGGCATCAGCGGCAATCGACTGGCGTTCGGGAGCACCACGGGCAACCTCTATCTCAGCGAGGACCGCGGCGAGAGCTGGTCGACCGTCGCCAACAACCTCCCGCCGATGTACGCCGTGCGCTTCGCGTGATTCGTCGGCAGTGTCACGCCGGTGCGCGTTCGGGGTCGGACGTCCACTGGCGAGGGTTTCACCCGAGTGATCCCGGTTTCGACGAAGCGTCGAGCGTCGCGCGCACGGCGCGGAGAAGCGCGTCGGGGTCGAAGGGCTTGGAAATCATGTCGTATCGCGACGCTTCGAGGAAAGAAGGCACCATCGCCTCCCCTCCGTAACCGCTGACGAACAAGAAGCGCGCAGCGGGGCGCGCGCTGCGAATGCGTTCGCACGCTTCGCGTCCGCCCATCACCGGCATGACCGCGTCGAGGATGTAGAGATCGAACGCCTCCTTTTCCGCTGCTGCGACGGCGTCGGCGCCGTTGCTGACGCCGGTGACGCGATAGCCGGCATTGGAAAGCACCCTGACCATGACCGCCAAGACATTTTCTTGATCGTCGGCCGCCAAAACGCGCTCGGTTCCTCGGGGGACGGGCCCCGCGATCTTGGTCCCCACGTCGATCGCTGCTTGTTCTCCCGCCGGCAGGTAGATCTTGAACGATGTTCCCACGCCGACTTCGGAATAGCAGTGGATCATGCCGCCATGCCGGTGGACGATGCCCCAACTTATCGCCAGGCCGAGACCCGTTCCCTCGCCCATCGGCTTGGTCGTAAAAAACGGCTCGAAAACGCGCTCGACGACCGCCGGCGGCATGCCGCATCCGCTGTCGGCAATCGTGAGGAGAACGTAGCGTCCGGCGTTTGCCCACGGGTGAGCGCGACGGTATTCGCCATTGACCACGACTTGTTGCGTTTCCAAGCTCAATCGGCCGCCGTTGGGCATGGCGTCGCGCCCGTTGAGGACCAAGTTCATGAGGACCTGCTCCAGCTGGCGCGGATCGATTGTCAGCCGCGGCAGTCCGGCGCCCGGCAAAAAATCCATCTGGATGGTGGCTGGAATCACGCGCTCGAGCACGCGCAAGAAGTCGCCCACCACTTGATTGATGTCGGCTTGCTCGAAGGCCGGCGCATCGTGACGGCCGAGCATCAAAAGCTTCTTGATGAGCGCGGTAGCGCTGCGCTCGGCGTCTTGGGCGGCAGCCAAATCACCCCGCTGCGCGTCGATGAGCGGTCCTTCGCCGATGAAACCAAGGCTTGCGCGGATGACGAGGAGCAAATTGTTGAAGTCGTGTGCGACGCCCCCCGCGAGAAGACCCAGCGCTTCCAGGCGTTGCCGCTGCGCTAACCGCGCTTGCAATTTCAGGCGCGCGGCTTCGCGAGCGCGGAGCACGAGCCGCGCCACGGCGACCGACGCCATGTTGGCGAGATGGACCAAATAGGGGACGGCTTCCGCGTCGATGAAAACCGGTCCCTCGTCGCCGAACGTCCCCCCGCCCAGGATCCCGAGCGCGCGATCGACGACGCCGATGGGCATGTTGACCACGGTGCGATTGTCGAGACGCTGCGCCACGTCGGGATTGCCCTCCACCGCGCGCGCATCGGGGATGATGATGGGGCCTTCATCGCGGCGCAGCGCGGCGATGAGCCAATCGCCCGCGATGGGGGCCACGGGAAGCTCCTTTCGAATCTGGTCCGCCTTCGGGCCGGCCACCGCCACGAGCACGGCATGCTCGTCTTCCTCTTGTTCGAAGACGTAGAGCCAAGCATTCGTGAGGCCAAAACGCGTCTTTAATTCCTCACCCACGAGCTCGACGAGCTGGTCGTAGCCGTCGACATGGCGAAGCTCGCGCGAAAACGCGAGGAGCCAACCAGTATCGGGTCGGCGGTCTCGTCCCATGCTGCGATGCTACGCCGCATCCCGCGACAGTGCATCAACGGCGAGCGGGAGGAGCATCGCCGAGCCGATGAACGCCGCCGCCCCCGGTGCCCCCAATCAACGCAAAATCACGCCGCACGTGCCACGCTGTAGCAAACGAGCCATATGTCTTTCGTGCCAATGCGGCAGCCGAAAGCGAGGCGTCGTTTTCTAGAGCGGCCCACATATCCGCGCGGTACGAGGGTCCCATCATCACCCGGCGGCGATACGCTCGATGACGACGGGCAAGTTTGGCTGGCTCGACGACGTCGGCGTCACGATCACGCAGGACGTTGGCAGGGGCCCGTAGCGGACTTCCGGCGAACCTGGGATCTTCGCCGTGACGCTTCACCTGAAACGCGTTGCCCGCGGTGAGTAAGTCGACGCGTGACCCTGCATACACTCCGGCGAGTCGATTGAAACGCCGATCCCGCGCTTGCCAGCTCGCCAGCGCCGACCACAACGCTTGAACGCGGTCGGATTTCTCGGCGGCGACGAGCTTGGTCAGGCGGTCAGCGTTGACCCATGGTGCGTGGATCCCGAACCAGGTGACGAGCACCGCCGGTCCGAAACGCACACGAGGTTTTGGTCTGCGACGAGATCCAAAGACATCACTGCCATGGGGCTTGCCTGCCCCGTCGCGTAGGACGCTCCCGCGGTACGCTCTTCGCAGGTCGGGTTTTAGCGTCATTGGGATTTTCAGGCATAGCCGGATGTGGAGAAATTACCCCCCGGTGCGCGCGTCCCTCTGCCGATACCAAGGTAAACACCCGCGTATTCGCGATAGCCATTGATGTTATCGATATCGCGTTACCGCATTTTTGCGCCAGGACCGTTTCGCGGGCGCACCGCAAGGGTCGAGCATTCAGGTACGAGGCTCGTGCGCCACAAGGCGGAACGCCGCGTCCCGCGAATTGAGCCTCTTGCGAACAGCAACCACTGCGACTACGAATCGTAGAATGACGTTCCAATCTTCTATGCGGCGTCTTCAGCTTCTCACCCTGCTGGCCGGCGTCACGGTGACGTTTTCGGCCTCCGCGCAGGACCGAGCATCCGAACCTCCGACGAAATCGCGCGACGCGAAATCGGCAGAGGCAGCGGCGCCGGCGGTGGATTTGAAGATTGAGGGCGTGCGCAATGGTTTGCAGATACGCGTCCTGCCGAAAGAGGAAGGGCCCGGCCCTGACGGCGGAAGAGCCGCTTCCTGCAATCAGGACTGCGTGCTGAAATTGCCGGCCGGATCCTACACGTTGATCGCGAGCCAGATTGAGCCGCAGGAAGTGCCAGGCATGGACGTCGGTGCGGCGCCCCGTCCCACGATGAGCGAGCCCGAGCTCGCTCGCCACCGGCTCGGCACTGCCCTCGGCGTAGGCGGCATCGTCGCCGCGGCAATGGGTAGCTACCTAGCGATTGGCGCGCTCGTGGCCCGTGACGGCACAAACGCGGCGTTTCCCTCAGGTCTCAACGAGTTTTTCTTCGCGGGGGTTACCGGCATCGGCATCGGGGCGGGCCTCATCATTGGCGGTTTTTCACTGGCTGCGGCGAACCGAGCCTCGCCGCTGGCGCTCGATCGAATGCCCACGACCGTTCAACCACGAACCAGCATGGGCGTCTCCGTCACTGAAACGTTCTGAGGGCGGACGTTGGTACCAGCGGCGCCGTTGGGTGGCCATGGCTGATTGCAGTCTAGCTTGGTCAAAAGTAAAGAGCGCCCATGGACACGACAATCGTCGCGTTTCATCGCGATGAGACGGGGGACTGGGTGGCGGAGCTGGCATGCGGACACGGCCAGCACATGCGACACACCCCGCCCTGGCAGGAGCGACCGTGGGTGACAACCGAAGAGGGGCGCAGAGGAAAAATCGGTGCGCCTATTGCGTGCACGCTCTGCGATGCGATCCGCCTGCCGCGAGACGCTCGAGAGTACAAGCGTACGGCGACCTTTACCGAAGAGACGCTGCCCGCCGCGCTGCGCAAAGAGCATCGTACGAAGGCCGGTAGCTGGGGTCGGATCGTGGTTACCGAGGGACAGGTGGAGTTTCACTGGCGCGGGCGCGTGCATGTGCTCGGCCCGGGGGACGTCGGCATCGTGGAGCCCGAAGTTTCGCACCATGTGACGCCGCTCGGTGCTGTGCGCTTGCATGTCGAGTTCTGGAGAGCCGGCTGACGAACGCTCGTCAGGGTCGGACTTCCACCTGGAAACGCTTCACCCACGTCGTCCCGGTCCCGCCCATCACTTCGTTACCGAATTCGACGCTGGCGACGTACTCGTCCGCTCGAACCAACTGTTTTTTGATCATGTAGCTGAGAAGGGTGTGGATGCTAATGGACCCTTCGTGCTGGATGGTCGGGCTCTTGAACGAATACAGCACCCATCCTTTGCCGTCACCCATGTCGCCGATGTTGTCCGCCTTCCACAACTCGTACTTGATGCCATCGATCGTGGGCTCATCGATGACGCTACCCGCGGGGCGCGCGGTGTCCTTGTAGTCCATCCAGAACATGATCTCGGCCGTGATCAGCTTGGGGTTCGGGTCTTGGGACCACTGGCCGCTGCGCGTCAACCAGATCTCGGGCGCGAGGTTGTAGCTGCCGCTGGCCTCGGTTTCGACGGCGTAGTCAATCGCGAGATGTTGGATGTCCGCCACCATGAGGGGGAATCGCGAATCCGACGGCTTTCCGCCCGACCAAGGCTTCCACCCAAAAATGATCTCAGGATAGGCAAATACGCTCGGATCGAGGCCGGGCCAGTTCCACGTCCAACCGACTTCTGTCCTCCCTTCCAGCGAGCGTTTGAGTAAGCATTGCTCGAACTTGCCCTTGGCCTTTTTCTGGCCCCACTGGTTGTTCTCGTACTTGTACGGCCCGTCCACGTGAGCTGCCCCCGATCCACACAGCGCGGTGACGCCCCCCCCGACTTTGCCGGCAGCGCTGCTGCTCGACGGCGCTTCCGACCAGCTCTGACGTGGAGGCATGATGCAGCCCGCGAGCACGAGCGTCGCCCACATGGGCGAGAGGCGCCTTCCCCAATCGAATACCCGGGAGCCTATGCGGGAGGGGACGAGCGTTGCCGGCGTCATGCGCTTCAACTGAGGTGTACTCCAAAACAGCGTGAACTGCTGCTCCTCGCCGCTCACAAGATGCCCATCGGGCCCGGCGACCAAGGGATCTCCAAGACACCGCCCACTTCCGGAAGACGAACGGCCTGGAGACGACCATCGATCCACGCAACGATTTGCAATCCGGGATCCTCGATCGACGGGGCTTTGAATGCGACTTCGATGGCAGTCGGGTGCCCTCCTTGCGCCGCGATCACTTTGATTCGCGCTGCCTCGAGCTCTACCTCGTCACCGACGGCGAGGGGGCGATCGTCTCCCCGGAAGACGGTTTCGAAACCGCCGTGCAGCATGCCCGGCTCGATGGTGATGGCGAGCGTGCGCGCGTCGACACGCCGCAGCCGATGGGTGCCTCGTGCCATGGACAGGATGCACCAAGCCGAGAAGCTTCCAGGTGCGCGCACGGCGCTGGCCGCCCCGGCGTAGAACCCCGCCATCGGATCCGATGCGATGACGAAGAGGCTCGGCTTTTTCGATCGCGCCGCGATCTCGTCGAGCGACGCGGCGATCGCGAGCGTCCCTGCCCCGATGTGACGCATCAATTGTGCGCTCGCGACGAAGAGGAGCGGAGACGCGATGACGTGAATGAAGAACAGCAGGATGAAACCCGCGCGCCGGCCGATCAGCGCCAAACGACTCGACGATCTCGCCAATGCCCTCCCTCCATGGCCGAGCACGACGCCGAGCACCGCGTAAGCACCAACGCTTGGCATGAGCAGCAAACGCGAGCCCGGCAAAGCACCGAGGCACGCCAGCAGCGAGAGCACACAGCCGAGCACTAGCCAGCGAAGCGCCCGTCGGTCAGCGGGAGACACGAGCGACCAACTCATGGCAAGGAGCACGGCGACGCCGGCCGTCGCCAGGGCACCTGCCATCGCCAACGGCGTGGGGGCAAGAACAACCGCTAGCCCTGCTGGGATCTCTGCGAACAGATGGCCGAGTAGAATCGGTCCACGTTCGAAGGCCACGCCCGCGAACCTGAGGGGCGACGAGAGGGGTTCGACATAGCCATTCGTGTGCGCAGCGCCGAAATTGAAGATCTTGTACGCAACGAGATAGAGCGAGACGATGGCGATGGGTACGGACGCGTTTCGCGCGCGTCGTAGCCACGGAGCGGCGTCGGGAGCGCCGACCATCTCGTACGCGATCCAGTAGAGAGCAGCGCACAACGCAGCTTCGCCGCCGAGCAGGCCGAGAAGGATCCCCGCAACGGAAAGCCAACGCCCAGGCGCCCATCTCCCCTCGCGATAGTGGACGTGGGCGGCGAGGCCCAAGAGGGCGGGGGCGCCCGCGACCAGCAGGTGGCGGCTCGAGATCCAACCGACGGACTCGGCGAAATGAGCGCCAACGGCAAACGGCAGAAAGCTCCAGGCGGCCATCTCCTTTGAAAGCACCCGCCGATAGATGAGTCCCACTCCGACCAAAACCGCGAGAAACCAAACGAGCCCTTGGACGTGATAGGCGAGCGGATGGTGCCCAAAGAGGGCGTGATCGAGGGAAAATAGCGCGCTCGATAGGGGTCGAAAGAAACGCACTTTGAGGTCGGGCGCGGTCCACCAGGGAAATGGGCCGCGCTGCATGAGCTCACGGTTGGCCGATGTGTCGCCCGCGGCGAAATCGTAGAGCGCGAACGGGCTCAATTTTTGCGGCGACGCTCCGTCGAGGCTGGCCACAAAGGCGTAGTCGTCGGCAAAGAAACCGATGCCGAGCGTCGAGAGCGCCAGCACCATGGCGATGGCGATCGTCACGGCGAATGCGTGAGGATGCCGCAGCCAACGAGACGCGAGAGCATGCATGTGGACGCCAGGTAGGGCGTCGTCCATCCGTAAACAAGGGCGAATCGCGCTTTTTCCACCTGACGTTGCACAGTCGCGCGACCGTGCACTGATACGATACGCAAGGCGCGCTCGCTAATGAGGGGCCGGGCTTGCCGCAAACCCGATCACCGTTCGTGCGACGGAAAGCGCGTGCGCTCCGCTGGGCACCGAGAGAAGATGGTTCGCATGTCGGATCGCTTGGTGGTGGTGACGGGGGGTACCGGGCTTGTCGGCAATGCCGTTGTGCGGCGCTCCACGCGCGCGGCGATCGCGTTCGCGCTCTCGTGCGCGACCCCGAGCGAGCGCGAAGCATCGTGCCCGACGGCGTCGAGCTCGTCGCGGGAGACATTCTCGTCCAAGAAAGCTTGGACGCGGCCTTCGCCGGCGCGTCGCTCGTTTTCCACGCCGCGGGCATGCCGGAGCAATGGCAATCCGACGAATCCGTCTTCGATCGCGTCAATCGCGCGGGCACGAAAGAGGTGCTCGCCGCGGCGCTTCGCGCGCGCGTCATTCGCGCCGTCTATACCTCGACGATGGACGTTTTTGCCGCGGCCCCGGGCGGTAGGCTGGTGGAAACGACTATCGACGACCAGCCCAAACCAACGGCCTACGAACGGTCCAAGCAAGCCGCTGAGCGCGAAGCTTCGCAGATCGAAGCGCTCGGTCTCGATGTCGTGTACGTGAATCCCGGCGCGGTGTACGGACCTTCGCCGGTCGTTGGTACATTGAATTCCTTCTTTCAGCGGCTCTTGGCAGGAAAGGTGCCGCTGCTACCGCCGGGCGGCATGTCCGTCGCGTTTTTAGAGGGAGTTGTTGCCGTGCATCTTGCCGCCGCTGATCGCGGGCGACGCGGCGAGCGCTACTTGGTCGCCGACGAGCATCTTTCGACGAGCGATCTCGCGCGCCACGCATTGTTCGCCGAAGGACGCGCCCGCGCCGTTCCCAAGACAGCCCCCCTTGGCTCATGCGTGCGCTCGCCGCGGTCTCCGCGCCCATCGCGCGCGCGATAGGCATCCAGCCGCTGATTGCTCCCGGCGAGCTCTCGTTTTTGACGTGGAACGCCCATGTCGATGCCCGCAAGGCGAAACAGGAGCTCGGATTTGTGCCCACCCCCGCGCGCGAAGGCATCCAAAAAACCGTCGACGCGCTCTTGCACCGTGCGAGCAACGTCGGCGCGTCGAGAGCCAGCGCGACACTTTGAATTGGCGATCGTCACAAGGCAAGCGGTCGGCATCGACCAACATGTTGGCCAGTGCGCGGTGCGTGACCCGCCGCGATGACCGGTGACGTCGTGTCCTGCGGCTAGGCGCCCTGCCCGTTTTGGCGCGCGCGCCGGCGACTCGCGCGGCGGGCAAGCTGGCGGACAACGAGCGACAGCGCGATCATCGCTATGACGAGCGCGGCGCCATGGCCGTTCGGATCGAGCCTATTCGTTCGATCCAATGCTTTGCCGCCATAGCGTGCGACGAACGAGGCGCGCACGCCGTCCGCGGCGCTGCGGCGCGCCGCTTCTGTCGTGAGGTCCAGTACATCCAGTTGGGCGAGCAACTCGCCGCGCATCTTGGCGGCGAACTCACATCGGCAGGTGTTGATCACCTCGAGCTTGCAATCGCCACAGGTGCAGGCGATCTCACTCATCAGGGAATTCTCGAAATCCGATCGTGGCCTGTTCTGGAGCTCCGAAACAAGGGCGAAACCAGCGGCGGCGCCATCGCTATGAGTATGTTCCGACCGCGTGTGCTGAGACGGCTCGATGGGCGTTTGAGCACTCGACAGCGGTGACCAGAGCAGCGCGCAAAGGAAGAGAGGGCGCGTCCAAATGCGCAAGCTACGATCGTCTCGTAGGCCTTCGCGAGCCAGCCACATTGTCATTGCCGTAAGGTCGTCGATCCATCGCGAATGACGGACGTGGTGGAATCGTTTGCGTAGACGCTATACCAACCCTGCATTTCATGGGGCGGGTCGCCGGTCAGCGGATCTCCCGGCCGCCACAGCTGTCCGGGCCGAGCTGGGAGGGAAGAACCAGCCCAGGACCAGGGCGCGATCCCGGCGATGGTCGTCGAGTCGAGCATGTCGTGCACGATGGCGTAGAGGCTCGCGAAATATCGGTCGCGAAGGGTCGTCGGGCTTTCGGGGCCGTACGCGGCTTCGTCGCGCGGAAACCCGAATTCTTCGAGCAAGAGGGGCTTGCCGAGCACCTTGGCCAGATCGGCGTGATGGCGCAGGTAACGTTCTGCGCGCTGGAGAGACGAAGGCAAATCGGCGGCGAGCGATGAAGGCCGCGCCCATCCCCAATTCTGCGCCCAGATATGACATGTGACGAGATCGATGTCGGGGCTCTCGTGGTTGCGCAGCACGTCGAGCCCCGCTTTCTCGGGATGGGGCGTCTCGCCCTCGCTGCCGGTCGTCACGAGCTGCTCTGGGGCAAGGGACTTCACGAGGCGAGCCGTTTCACCGATCCAAGTCGTCAAAGCCGCCCCGTGGTGCTTGCCACGAGGCTCGTTGGCCAATTCCCAGATCACGACCGGACTCTCACAGAGCGGCGGGATGACGTAGCGCAGAAAGTCGCGAAACATCCCCTGCGCATGGTCATCGATGAAAAACTCGGCCGCGTAGCGTTCGAATGATTCGGTGCTGCCGCCTTGGTAGGGCGACGGATAAGGAATGGGGCCGTGACCGCTCCAGCTCACGTATTGGCTCATCCCACCGGACCACTGCCAAAAGTTGTTGAGCACGACGACGGCAACCATCTCGCGTTTCGCGAGTTCCTCCACCAACCGCAGGAGACCTGTGACCCACCGCTGGTCGTACCGGCCCGGTTCGCGCTGCAACGAGGGCACGATGCGCCACGGCTCGGTATCCGGCCCTTCCGCGGCACCCATCACGCGAATCAGATTGATGCCGCACGCCGCCAGCGCATCGAGATCTGCCGTCAAGACGTTCCACCCGCTGCCGCTCGTCTCGGCCGCCAACGCGACCGCTGACCAGTAGTTGAAACCCGACAAGAAGATAGGGCTACCTCCGCGGACGAGCTTTCCACCACGCGTTGAGAGTCGCATCTAGGTAACCCATGAATTCTTGCGCCGGGTTTGAACGTTTCGCTCGCTTTTTTTCATAGAGGCGCTCGCCCGCCGGGCCAACGCAAAGTAGAGTCCTCTTCGTGATGTCACCGAAGTTCCTGGGCATCGTTTCGCTGCTGGCACTCTTCGTGGCCTCCTCTGCGCAGGCCGAGCCCCGTAAGAAAGGCCGCGGCAAGGGGCGATCCACGAAGACGGACTCTTCGATGACGATGGTCGCCCCCCCATCGTCGCTGTTCGATCCGCCGCCCGTCGCTCCCACGCCGCCACCGGATTTAAAACCAAGTCCACCGCCGCCCGAATCTGCGCCTTCTGCGGATAGCCCGCCGGACGCCGACGCAGACCGCCCCCGGATCAGCCTTTTGCCACTGGTCCTCGTGGGCGTCGAGCCGCGCTGGGAGGGTCGGGTTTTCCGGCAATCGGAGGGTATGCAGCGCGACCTCCGCAGGTATGGCGCGCTAGGCTACCCGTCGGTTGCACTGACGGCTGACCTCTATCCGCTCGCCAACTTGAAGTCGAAGTTCTTGCGGGGCTTTGGCGTCACACTTCAATTTTCTCGCGCATTCGGCTTTGAATCCGACAGCGCTCGGCTTGCAGCTTTCGAAGAATCGCGGACGCCGCCGGTCGACACGTCGTTCATGCGTTACGCCGTCGGCCTGCGCTATCGAATTCACACGAACCCGGAGAGCGAGACGCCACTCGTTTTGGGCATTTCGGCGAGCTTGCGCAGATGGGCCTTCGCTTTCGCTCCGGAGCTGCCGCTCGGTCCCGACCTCGAAGTGCCGACGGCCGACTATCAGTTGGGACGATTCGGCTTCGACGCCGGCCTCGAGGTTCGGAAAGTGACGTTCTATGCCGCTGCATACTACCTGCACGCGTTTTCCGTCGCTGCACCGAACACGCGGAAGCTCGATACTGCCACGCATCCTTATCTCGCCAACGCGCCGGCCATGGGTGGCGAATTTCGCGGCGCGGTGGGCGTGAGGCTCGCGCCCTGGATCGAGCTTCGGCTCTCGGTGGAATACGCAATCACAGCTTTCCACCTCAAGGCGCTCCAGGAGGGTGACCCGCCCGATCGCGTTCTCGATTCGTATTTGTCGGCGGGTTTGGGCCCCTACGTGAACTTCTGAGCTTTCCGCAGCGCGATTCACTTCTTCGCTTTGGCTCGTCGCGCTGCGACGCGGTCGTCGGCGCTTGTCCACCCTGCATCGAAAGCGCGGCCCGGCTCGTCGAGGTCGACCACGAGGGGCGCGTGGTCAGACGGAATCGGCTTGCCCTTTCGTGCCTCGCGGTCGATCTCGGCCCAGATCGTACGGGCGGCCACGGGCGCGCTCGCCAGAATGTGATCGATGCGCATCCCGACGTTGCGATGGAAATCTCCGGCCCGATAGTCCCACCACGTATAGCGATCCGGTTCCGGGTGGTGCTGTCGGTAAACATCGACGAGCCCCCACTCCACCAGGCGCGTGAACGCCGCGCGCTCGGATGGTGAGACATGCGTCCCTCCATGGCAAGCCTTGGGATCCCACACGTCGGCTTCGCTCGGCGCGACGTTGAAGTCCCCCCCGATGACGAGCGGCTCTTCTTTTTTCCGCGCTTGCAGCCAGCGCGCGAGACGTTCGAACCAGGCGAGCTTCGCTGCGTAAAAACGACTGCCAACCGAGCGGCCGTTGGGCGCATAGACGCTCGCAATGCGCAAGCCGGCGACCGTGACGGCGAGAAACCGGGGCTCGGCGAAGGGCTCGTCATCGGCGACATCGGGCGTGGTCTCCCTCTGCAGAGGCTCGCCGAAGTTTGCCTCGAAGTCGGACATCGGAAGCCGGCTGGCAATGGCCACGCCGTTTCTGCCGCCCGGTGATCCGTGGTGCGCGAGCTCGTAGCCTAGCTTGGAAAAAGCCTCGCGCGGAGCCTCGGCGTCGGAGCTCTTCGTCTCTTGGAGCAAGAGTACGTCGGGTAAAGATCGTTCGATCCACCACGCTACTTTTTCGAGACGTGCCTTCAGCGAGTTGACGTTCCAGCTTGCGATGCGCATGGCGCTTCCTACCGAAGGGACATTCTCTTCCGGCGTCAACACTCATGTGCAACTTTGCAGACCATCCGTTCGCTCGCGGTGCGGCCTCGCGGGGCCAGCCGACCTGGTCTTCGAACGCGTCAATCGCGTGGGTACGAAGAGGTGCTCGGTGCGGCGCTGCGGGCGCACGTCACCCGCGTCGTCTCTACCTCGACGGTGGACGTTTTCGAGGCGCCCCCCCGGTGCAACGCTCGTCGAAACGAACATCGACGACAACCCAAGAAAATCTCTCGACGACCGAGCTCGCACGCGAAGCGTTGTCAGGCGAAGGACGTGGCCGCCCGGTTCCGAAAACGGGTCCCCGCTGTGACTCATGGGTGCACTCGCCACCGTCTCGGCGCCGATCGCGCGCACGTTGGGCACCCAGCCGCTCATCGCCCCCGGCGAGCTCTCGGTCTTGACATGGAATGCCCATGTTCGACGCCAGCAAGGCCCCCGAGCAGCCCACCTCTACTGCATTTAGCGTTGTCCACGGTGCGGGATGCCCCTTGAGACAGCCTAAAGGCAAGGAGAGGGGTCCTGAGCTGAACCGGGAGGCCAAGATGGGCCGAAATGTATCCGATTGGCTACGCGGGTTTGCGCGTCAGGAGCGAGTATTTTGGCGCGGATTCGCCATCGAGATGATTTCGCGCTGTCTTCGGCGCCCTTCCGATGGGAGAGCGAAAGGGTGTAACGTCGTGCCACCGTACCGGTACGGCGCGGGATCCCGAGGGGGGGGATGGCACATGAGTAGCAAGATTCCGGCTTTTCTACGCGTCCTGCTCATCGAAGACTTACCCGAGGAAGCCAGCTGCATCCTCGAGCAGCTCCACAGCGACGGGTTCGAACTCACCTCCGAACGCGTGGTGAATGCCGCGGGCATGAGAGCTGCGCTCCAGAACCAAATCTGGGACGTCGTCTTGGGTGACTATTCCCTGCCAGGGTTCGGCGCGCTCGAGGCGCTCGCGATCCTGGGGGAATCGGGGCTCGATATCCCCTTCATCATCGTGTCGGGCACGATGGGCGAGGAGACCGCCGTCCAAGCCATGAGGGCGGGTGTTCACGATTTTTTCGTCAAGGGCAATCTCGCGCGTCTTTCTTTAGCGATCGAACGGGAAATGCGTGATGCGACGGGAAGGGCAGAGCGCAAGAAACTGCAGGAGGAGAGACTCCTTCTCGACCGCCTGGTGTCGATTGGTACGCTCGCGGCCGGCGTAGCGCACGAAATCAACAATCCACTCGCCTACGTCATTGCGAACATCGACTTTGCGCTCGAGAAATTTTCCGCCGGCGTTCAAGGCGCCCAGCCCATTCCGGATCTGGCAGAGGTACTCCTGGCCCTCGAACAGGCGCGTGAGGGTTCTGAGCGGATACGCATCACGGCGCGCGACCTCAAAGTCTTTTGCCACACCGACGACGGACGGCCGGCGTCGGTCGACGTGCGCAGTGTGCTCGATTCCTCCATCACGATGGCCTGGAACGAGATCCGGCATCGCGCTCGTTTGGTCAAAGTCTTCGCGGAGGTGCCTCGCGTCGACGCGAACGAAAACCGCCTCGGGCAAGTGTTTCTCAATCTCTTGGTCAACGCCGCACAGGCGATTGCCGAGGGCAATGCAGCCGGCAACGAGATCCGAGTCAGTATCTGGCATGAGGGTGATCGAGTGATGGTCGAGATAGGCGACACGGGAGCGGGCATAGCGCCGGAGTCCATGGCGCATCTCTTTGAGCCCTTTTTTTCGACCAAGCAGGCTGGCGTAGGAACCGGTTTAGGATTGACGATCAGCCAGAATATCATCAAGGAGCTAGGTGGCGCGATCAGCGTGCGGAGCATAGTGAATCAGGGAACGACTTTTCGCATCGTCCTCCCGGAAGGCACCATCCAGGAAGCGGCGCGACCTTCGAGTATTCCGCTCGATCCGCCGCGAGGGCGTCGCGGTCGGGTCTTGGTCATCGACGACGAGCCTTTCCTCGCCCAGACCATTCAGCGTCTCTTGGAAGGCGAACACGACGTACGGATCTCGAGCGAGGCAGCATCCGTTTTGCCAATGCTCATTGCCGAGCAAAACTTCGACGTCATTCTTTGCGATCTGATGATGCCGCAGATGACGGGCATGGAGTTTCATGCGGAATTGGCCCGCGCGGCGCCGCTCATGGCGGGGCGCATCGTTTTTCTCACGGCGGGCGCCTTCACCTCCAAGGCCAAACTGTTCCTGGAAAGTGTTCCGAACCTGCGGCTGGAAAAGCCAACCGATGCGAAATCATTGCGAGCTACGATTCACAAGCTCATCGCCAGGATCGACGCCCGCAATTTATCACGCACCCATGCGGCGCGCGGTGGTTCTCACGGCGCGAACACGAAATAGGGCGGGGGTCGCTCGCGAGGCAAGGACGACGACGCCGCTTACGATAGGTGCGGCTCGAGCTCCAACCCTTTGTGTGCGAAGGGCGGGATCGAACTCAGCATGACGCCTCGCCAGCTTACTTGTAGTCGTTTGGCGACAGCGGCCGACATGAAGAATCGTGCGGCGTCGATCCGACGGTGTGCGCTTGTGCACACCACCTCGGTCTCCTGCGCGGTCGACGTGCGAACGCGGCGACCGTTCTGCGCACCTGCCGTTTGATCGGAGTCATGTCCATAGGTCGCGGCCACGCGCCCCTTCGTGCACGTTGGGTGTCATGACCCCCGCGAACAAACAATGCGGATCACCGAAGGAGCTGCTACTTTCGATCTGCAAGGCGCTGACCTCGCCTATTCGCCGCTGTCGCCAATCGACGGTGGCCAACGAGCTCGAGGTTTTACGCCATAACGTTTGGTGGGAGCTTCCGTTCCGCGGATCGCGGATCGCGCACGGCTACCTAGCGCATCTGAAACCGGGGGGGGAAAATGGGAAAACGCCACCATGGCAGTCAATCGTCGGACAAGATCGCATCGGGCATTTCGGGGTTCGACGAGATAACACGCGGAGGGCTCCCGCACGGGCGCGTCACCGTGGTTCTCGGCGGTGCTGGCTGCGGAAAGACGATCTTTGCGTTGCAAGGTCTGGTCGCTGGGGCAAGGGCCCATGAACCCGGTCTCTCGTGACGTTCGAGGAAAACCCGGACCAGATCGTCAAAGACGCGACGCGGTTCAACTGGAACCTGCGAGCATCGAGAGGAAAGGGAGTCGAGTTTTTCGACGCACAACTGTCCCAATCCATCGTTCAGGGCGGCGAGTTCGATCTCCTCGGACTCCTGGCCATGATTGGGACCAGGGCCAAATGCTACGGGGCGGCTACTACCGGGGTAGCGCCGTTCTCATCTCCGGCGCGCCCGGAACCTCGAAGACGAGCCTCGTCGCGGCGCTTGGAATCTCGACCATCGCCGACACGTGGATGCACGTCTCCTACGTCGTGAACGCCGGCGAGCGAAACCGAGCGCTCACCATCGTGAAGTCCCGAGGAACGAGCCACTCCAATCAGGTGCGGGAGCTCGTCCTCAGCGATTCGGGCGTCACCCTTGCCGACCCCTACATCTCCGGCGGCGAAGTTCTCATGGGCACGCTGCGATGGGAGAGGGAGAATGAAGATCGGCACGCGCACCGCATCGCCCTGACCGAGTCGCACCTGCGTCAGAAGCAAGCAGAGCTGTCGCTCGCCGAAACGCGGGTTCGCATCGAGGCCGGCCATACCGAACAGGCCCTGCGAGAGGCGGACCTTCAACGCATCCTCGACTCGCGGGTGGCGGCGAAGGAAGTGGAGCGCGTCGAGACCGTGGAACGAACCAACCGCCGCGGGGGCAACGGTCCGTTGAGACCGGCATCGCTCGTCAATGGTCGCGGACCGGTGCCGCGATGACCGCAAGACCACCGAAAGGGAAACATCCACAGCTCGTTCTTTGCCTCTATCTGGCGGGGGACTCGCCCAATTCGGCCTTGGCCAAGACCCATCTCCGCACGGCTATTGCGCACCTTGCCAAGGAAGACGTGACTTTGGAGCTCGTTGATGTCCTGCGCGATCCTGCGCGGGGTCTACGGGATGGCGTCCTCGTCACGCCCACCTTGGTACGAGTTGCACCTACGCCCGAGCAGCGCGTCATCGGCAACCTCCGCGATCGCAGTGCGCTGCTCGCTGGACTCGGAATCAGCGAGGTCGGCCGTGAGTGAGGCCCGCCTTCACGAACGAATCGACGAGCTCGAACGCAAGCTCGGGGTGTCCGAGCAGACGGTCCGCGCTCTCGGCAGCGGGGAGATCGATGCCCTGCTTCATCAGGACAGCTCGACCCCTCTCCTGCTCCAGGCCGCACAAGAAAAGTTACGCGCGAACGAGCAACTCTTTCGCGCAGTCTTCGACGGTGCGATGGATGCGATGCTCATCGTCGACGAAAGCGGTCGCTATGTCGACGTCAATCCCGCAGCATGCGTGCTCTTTGGGCTGCCTCGCGAGCAACTTCTCGGGCGCAACTTTGCCGAATTCCGAGAGACGCCGGCCGATCACGGGAGGGCTTGGGAGCAGTTTTTCCAAAACGGCCAGATGGAAGGGCAATTTCGTCTGCTGCGGCCGGATGGCAGCAAGCGCGATACCGACTTCCGAGCGACGGCGAATATTTTCCCGGGCCTCAGCCTGTTCGCGCTTCGGGACATCACGGAGCGGCAACGTGCCGAGTCGCGTTTTCGCATCATGATCGAGAAGAGTCACGATGGCATCGCGCTGGTGGATGGCACGGGCGAGACCATCTACCGCAGCCCGGCCATGGATCGAATCCTCGGCAGCCCCGCTTCGTCGGCAGTGGGGACCAGCAACTTCGATATGGTGCACCCCGACGACAAGCAGGTCTTGCGAGCGACCTTGGGCGGTTTGATTACCGACCCCTCGGTAACGGCCAATGTCGAGTTCCGCGTGGTTCACTCCGACGGTTCGACGCACTGGGTGGCCTCCACCGCTCGCAGCTTTCTCGACGATCCCGCGATCGGAGCCATTGTCACCAACTTTCACGACATCACCGAGCGCAAGGTCGCGGAGGCTGCGCTCCGGGAAAGCCAACGCGTGTTGGAAGACGCGCAGGCCGTTGCGCACCTGGGGAGCTGGGCATCGGTGTCGCGTCCGGACGAGATCGTGTCCTGGTCGGCGGAGTGCGCTCGCATTTTCGGGCGTGAGCGAAGCGCCGCCCCGACGGTCGAAGGATTCATTCAGCTCGTGCACCCCGATGACCGGGCTCGAGTCATCGCCGAGGGCGAGCGCGCGGTTGCCCAGGGAAAGCTTTGCGAAACGGAGCACCGCATCCTCAGGCCGACCGGCGAGGTGCGGTGGGTCTACGCACGGACAAAGGTCGAAGCGACGAGCCCGTGGCTGGAAGCGACAGCCGCATCCCGGCAGGATGGTCTCGACCAGGCCTTCCGCGCCGTCGGCGTCGTGCAAGACATCACTGATCGCAAGCGCGTCGAGGACGAGCTCCGGGCGACCGACCTGCGCTACCGTCGCATTATCGACAACACCTCGGAGGGCGTGTGGATATACGACGCCTCGAGCATGACGACCTTCATGAACCCGAAAATGGCCGCGATGCTCGGATGGACGGTAGAAGAGGCAATCGGCAAGCCGGTCTTTGCGTTCATGGATGACGCAGCACGCGAAGAGGCCCGCCAGAGGGTCGAGCGGCGCAAGAGCGGCATCTCCGAGAGAGGAGATTTCCGCCTCAAGCGTCGCGACGGCTCCGAGCTCTGGGTGTCGTTGCATGCGGATCCGCTCCTCGATCAGGCGGGCAACTTCGAGAGTTCCCTCGTACTGGTGACCGACATCACCGAGCGCCGGCGAGCCGACGAGGCGCGCAACCGCCTGGCTTCCATCGTGGCTTCTTCCGATGACGCCATCATCAGCCGGGGCATTGATGGCATTATCCGCACCTGGAACCGCGGTGCGGAGAAGCTGACCTTGTATTCGGCCGAAGAAGCGGTGGGAAAACCGCTCGCCATGCTGTACGCGCCGGAACATGCCGCGCAGATGGATCTCGTGCGCAAGAAGGTCGATAGCGGACAGCCACTCGATCCATTCGAGATGATCGTCGTCCGCAAGGATGAATCCCGCGTTGACGTCTTCCTCACCAAGTCGGTGCTGAGGGACGATGCGGGGACAGTGGTCGGCGCATCCATCATCGCCAGGGACATCTCCGAGCGGCGGAAATCCGAGGCAGCGCTGCGCCGTTCCGAAGAACAGTTTCGACAAGCGCAGAAGATGGAAGCCATAGGCAGCCTTGCGGGCGGCGTTGCCCACGACTTCAACAATCTTCTCTCCGTGATTCTGAGCTATACGCGCATGATCGTCGACGACTTGAAGCCGTCCGATCCGCTCGCTGCAGACCTGGAGGAGGTTCATAAAGCCGGACTGCGAGCGACGGGCTTGACGCGACAACTACTGGCCTTCAGTCGACAGCAGGTGCTTCAGCCGGTCGTCCTCGACCTGAGCCAGGTCGTTTCGGGCATTGAAAAGATGCTGCGGCGACTGCTCCGCGAGGACATTCAGTTTACGCTCTTGGCAGGTTCCCGAATTGGCAAAGTTCTCGCCGATCCTGGGCAAATCGAGCAGGTCATCGTCAATTTGGTGGTCAACGCCAGGGATGCCATGCCCACCGGCGGGAACCTGACGATTGAAACCGCAAGCGTCGTCATCGAAGAGGCGTATGCGGCCGAGCATACGGGCGTTACCGCCGGACCCTATGTGATGATGGCCGTCACGGACACGGGAACAGGTATGGACGCCGCCACGAAGGAGCGCATCTTCGAGCCATTTTTCACCACCAAGGATAAGAGCAAGGGGACCGGGCTGGGGCTCTCTACGGTGTACGGCATCATCCAGCAGAGCCGCGGCCACGTTTGGGTTTACACCGAACTTGGTAAAGGCACGACCTTCAAGATCTACCTTCCTCGTACCGATCGGGCAGCGGTAACCCAGTTTCCACCCGCCGCGCCGGCTTCCACCCTGCGCGGTACGGAGACGATCCTGCTCGTCGAAGACGAGAAGCAGGTACGTACCATCATGCGCTCCATCCTGCGCAAGCATGGCTACAACGTCCTCGAAGCAGAGAACGGCGGGGAGGCACTTCTTCTTTGCGAGCAGTTCGGTGCCAAGATCCACCTGCTGCTCACCGACGTCGTGATGCCTCGGATGAGTGGACGGCAGCTCGCGGAACGGCTCGTGGATCAGCGCCCGGACATGGCTGTGATGTTCATGTCGGGTTACACTGACGACACCGTCGTTCACCACGGTGTGCTCGAGGCTGGGGTCGATTTTCTTCAGAAACCGATCATGCCCGAGCCGCTCTTGAAAAAGGTGAGGCTCGTGTTGGACGGGCTTTCACGCGCCGGCCTTTCCGCAGACTGAGGGCGATTTCACCATCTCGGCACTGGGAATCCGCGCTCTGGTCTCGCGAACAGGTATCCCTGGAAGAGATCGCACCCGAGCTCCGCCAGCATATCGCGCTCACCGGGCGTCTCGATACCCTCGGCCACGACCAGCATCTTCAATTCATCGCATAATGTCTTCATCGAACGAATGATGCTTTGCCGCTTCGAATCCGTATCGACGCCGCGCACGAGCATCCGCTCGAGCCCCGAAGCAAAGCGGCCTTCGAGCGCAGCCCTTTCCCCGAGGCGCCCCGCGCCCCCCTGCAGCTCCAATGCCTGGCGTTTGAGCCGCGCGAGCTTGTGGAAACGCACCGCATGGCGGATGACCTCCACGAGTGTGTCGTTGGGAACCGGTTTGATCAGGTAACGAAACGCACCGTACTCGACCGCCCGAATCGAGGAGTCGACGGCGGGTTTGCCCGTCACGAGCACGACGGGCACATCCAGATCGCGCTCCCGAACGTTGCGAAGAAACTCGAGGCCCCCATAACCGGGCATGTTGACGTCGCTGACGACCACATCGAACGCGCCGTTCTGGAGCCGCTTTCTCGCGTCCAACCCGTCCCCGCGCCGTCTCGACTATCCAGCCCTGACGTTTGAGCACTGCTTCGGAGGCACGAAGAATGGATGGATCGTCATCCACCACGAGAACTCGAACACCTTCGTACTTCGACATTGGACGGGCCCTCCCTTGGTGCGTCAAAGCCGATGCTCTGATGTGCGCCAATTCTTGTCAACGGTCGCGCCGACGAACGGAGGGGGAGTGAACGAGGCGACGCGCGGCGCCGCGTTCGTAGAGCGGTGCCCGGCGAGCGCCAGCGGAACCTGCCAACGCGAACGAGACAGCCTGCTGTCGAGACTACTGCAGGAAGCCGGGCTTGTTGTTCTGTTGATCCAGACTTCGCGAGGCGGTTGGGGTGGCTTGGTACACGCATCCGCTTAACGCAAAATCCGCTGCTTATACGCTGCGCTGAATCGGTAAATCTATGGCGGCGAGCTTTCTCCGGCACTTCAGTCGAGGATCGTACAGTGTCGGCTTGCGTCGTCACGCGCACCTTCGTCCTCGCCGTCTACACTAAATTTGATGTGATCTGCTGTCCCATCCTCGTTGGCAAAGTGTGGCGTGCGAGCGGCTTTGGGCCGCGGAGACGGCCGGCAAAACCTCGGGCCGTGGGATATCTCGAATGGGGTATGAGCGACAGCAAGCTCTCCTCTCTTCCGGTCCTCGTCGAGGACTGACATGCTCGATACGCGGTGGCGGCGTTGCCCGGAGCGGCGCGTTTGGACGACGAGCCGCGTGCGATCCGATGCGCGATCGGATCGTGCCGGGGTATCCGCGACCGGGCGGACGCCATCCAGCAGATCATTTCCGGCAAGCGCCGAGGGCTTCTCTCTACTCGATTCGTCTATTCATCAGGTCGCTCTCGCTTCGTTTCTCCCGTTCGCTTCCGCATATCGAGCATTCGACCGATTCTTCGCGCCAGGAATCGAGCATCCATCGGCTTGTCGATGTAATCGTCCGCACCCAATTGGAGCACAGCGTGGCGGTCAAGTTGGGCGTTGCGAGATGAGTGGACGAGGACTGGAACACCGGACGAAGGGCCACCACGCTTCAGGCTGCTCAAGACGTCGCGGCCATCCATCCCAGGCATGTTGATGTCGAGCAAGATCAAGGAAAACACCTCGCTCGCTGCAAGGCGGAGCGCTTCGGCACCACCAAACGCCTGGACCACCTCGAATCCCTCGAGTTCAAATACGCGCTTTATCACCGCTTGAAGCTCGTCATTGTCATCTACGACCAGAATCCTCGTACTCATGCGTCACCCCTAAACGGCGATTGACCCGCCGAACGTGTGCATCCCCAATTTGATGGGCGACAATTGACGGTTTGCAAAATTAGCAGTGCGCCGTTGCGCCGAACCCTTCGGGCATAGACCCTGTGACGTCACAAACGAAGCCCCACGCGCTCGCGGACCAACCGTCGGAGCACCTTTTCCATGCCCAGCACGACGTGGTTCAAGTCCAGTAATTGCGGGACCACGACTTGCGTCCAACTGGACGTCAAAAACATCGCGAGGGCGCCGGGCGTCCCTTCCCGCCGCCTCGTTCAGGTACGCGTACCTCCACCGGCGGTCGATGACCCGCAGACCTTCGCGCATCGCGTCGAATACGACGCTGAGCTGTTGCGAAGCGATAGGTTGCGAAGCCGCGCCCATTCAAATACCTCTCGCCGTTGTCGCACCGGCTCAGGCGACCTTCATACGGCGGCATGATGATATCGCGTTCGGCGGCTGGAACCATCCCCCAATTTGTCGGCATCCGGACTGGACCCGTGTGCGCTAATTCTCACCTAGATCGAGGCAATGTCCCATGCCGTGAAAGGCTGGGATGTCAGCCCCTTAGCGTTGCATCCATCGTGAGCAGCCAACCGCCCGCATGGCGATCAAACCGTCACCGGCACGGCGCATGGAGCGAAGGGACATCGGGGGCTGTTTTTCCGCCGGTCTCGCGTGCCTAGCGAATGGATACCGGCGGGCACGTCAGCGGGGTCGATTTCCGTGGTCACCTCTGCACCGTGCTGTTCCAGCGATCGACGCGAAATCATTGCGAGCTACGATTCACAAGCTCATTGCCAGGATCGACGCCCGCAATTTCTCACGCACTAGCGCCGTCGTCGCGCACTCGGCCGATATGACGCAGCAACGCAGCAACAGGCGCGACGATCGAATCGCGGAGCGCGCCGATGTTGGCGCACGGCGAGGAGAAACACCGCCATGAAGACCAGGAGCTCGAGCGTCACGCGGGCGGCGATGAGGTGCTGCTCGCGCTCCGCCAAGCTTTGGCGGTGCAGATCGAGCGCGTAGTGAACGCAGTCTGCTCACGCCGATAGGCGTCGAAGAGCTCCTTGCCGTGCAACATCGACGCTTCGAATCTGCTTTCCCGCCTCCGACGGGACGGCGGTTGTGCTCACCTCATTGGGTCCTTCCGATCGTTCGCTCCGAGGTTCGGAGACCATCCTCCTCGTCGAGGACGACGAACGAGTTCGCAGTCTGGCGTGCACGATTCTATGCAAGTATGGATACAACGTCCTCGAAGCTCCGGGCGCAGGCGACGCGTTCCTCCTTTGCGAACAGCACCCCTCGACCATCCATCTTCTCTTGACGGACCTGGTCATGCCCCGCATGAGCGGACGGCAGCTCGCCACACGACTTCTCTCGGTGCGTCCGGCCATGAAGGTGCTCTGGATGTCAGGCTACGCCGACGATGTGGCGATGCGCTCCGGAGCTCTCGATGGGACAACCGAGTTCATTCAGAAGCCGATCACGCCGGAGATGCTAGCTCGAAAAGCTCGCGACGTGCTCGACACGATTATCCGCGGGTAACGCGCCCGCAGCTTCCCGCCGGGAGCCCATGCCGCGCTCGCTGCGCCGTCGACGATCGCCGAGCGCGCTTCCCGCGCGTTGCCAGCGAGTGCTGGGGCGACTGCTTCCGCTCCGTGCGCCTGGAGATGCTCGCCCCCGGGCGCAGCCCTTCGGGCTCGGCGCGCGACATTTCCTGACAGAAGGCTGTCAGGCTCGGGCACTAATGGATCACGCGGCGTGGAACGAACCTCCACGCCAAGGAGGAACCCATGTCGAATCTTCGCCCCATCGGTCACCACACCATCACCCCGAGCTTCGTCGTTCCAGGCGCCGCCAAGGTCGTCGGCTTTCTCGAAAAAGCGTTCGGTGCCAAAGTCGTCGACCGGTACGACGGTCCGGGTGGCGCACTCGTGCATGCCGAGCTGCTCATCGGCGACACCGTCGTCATGTGCGGCGAGCCGATGCAGGGTGGGGAGCCCATGCCGGCAGCGTTCTCGTTCTATGTCACCGATGGCAAGGCGGTCGACGTGACGTACAAGCGCGCGCTCGAATCGGGCGCGACGTCGGTCGAAGAGCCCAAGAACCAGCCGTGGGGCTACCGCGCCGCCACGGTGAAGGATTCCGGTGGCAATCGATGGACCATTTGCGCCGTCATCGAGATCGTGACGCGCGCCGAGATTGAGCGTCGCATGGCCAACATGATGAAGGGATGAAGCTCGAACAGCCCGGCGGCCAAGGCGCCGTGGCGCAACTGCCGCACGGGACTGTGTGCCAACTGTGTCACGACCGCGCGTTGGCACCGCGAGCGTCATTCGGCGCGTGGCACCGAAATGTCGTGGACAACTCGAGGGATGCCCGTACGGAGCGCTGTTGCTTCGAGCGGGCATCCAAGTTGCTTTGCTCATATCGGACTGGGCGCTCTCGCAAGACACAGGGTGGGAGCACCTGCCGAAAGCGTGTGACTGCTCACGCGTTTGACCAAAGGGAACATAGCTATCTAGCCGGCAAGCGCTCTCGCAAGGAGCGCGGTGAAAACGAACATCGCGATGGCGCGGGTGGAGATGAGGGACAACTCATGACGAGAGCGGTTTGGGTCGGGTGTGCGCTGTTGGGCCCATTGGTAATGGCGTGCGGAGCCCCGCCTCATTCAGACGCTTCGGCGGACCCTGACCCGAGTTCCGGCGCGGGTGGTCACGGCGGATCGGGCGGGACCTCGACCGGCTGGGGTGGCATCGGCGGTTCGGGTGGAACAGGTGGCGGGTTACCGCCGCTGACCGGAGGTGGTGGTATCGGTGGCAGCCTTCGCGACGCCGGATTCGGCGGGGCCGCGGGTGGGGGCGGACCGTTCGTTGACGGCGGTACGTACACCGAGGCCATTGTGGAATCGGAAGATTCGCCGCCTCCGCTCGCCGGCGGTACGCTGGCCATCATCGGAGGCGGCGCGCGCGCGGCCGCGTCCGACCCCGATCGTGATCAAGTCGTAGCCGTCGACCTCAATGCGATGTCGATCGTGTCGACCGCGGCGCTCGCGCGGGGCGACGAACCCGGTCGTCTCGTCGAAGACGGGGGCGGCCGCGTGCACGTCGCGCTTCGCAGCGGCCGCGCGGTGGCCGTCATCGATCCGAACAATGGAACCATCTTGGGGCGGCTCCCCGTCTGTCATCAGCCGCGAGGCCTTGCGTACGACGCGGCACGCGACGCGATCCACGTCGCTTGCGCGGGGGGAGAGCTCGTGAGTTACGCAGCCGCGACCGGCGCGCCGCTTCGCAAGCTCCGCCTCGAACGCGATCTTCGCGACGTCGTCATCGATGGCGATCGGCTGCTCGTCAGCCGATACCGCGCCGCCGAGCTTCTCGTCGTGGAATCGAACGGTACCGTATCGGCCAAGTTGCGCCCGCCGGCGCCCCCGCCCGTCAGTCCCGCTCCCGGTGTTCCGCCGATTGCAGCACTCTCCGCCGTGGCGTGGCGCACGGTCGCGTCACCGGATGGCGGGGCGCTCATGGTTTACCAGCTGCTCAAGGCGGGCAATGTGCCGACGACGCCAGGCGGCTACGGCAGCGGCGCGTGCGGCGGCATCATCAGCACTTCCGTTGCCCACCTACGGATCGACGGCGCCGGTTTCGTGGTCGACGACGTCGCCGCGATTCTTCCGGTCGATCTCGCGACGACGAGCTCGCGCGCGTTCGCCGTCGCGGCGGGGGCGTGGGCACCGAACCGCGTCAACTTCACGCTGCAACCGTTCGCCTACGTGAATCCCCCTCCTTCGACGAATCCGCCGTCGCGCACGTCGACTTGCTTTCTCTCCGGGCGCTCGCCGCTGCCGCCTCCGATATCCGATGCGGGAATCATTGCGGCCGACGGTGGTGTGATACGGCCGACACCGCCGCCTCCGAGCGTGACTCCGCCGGGGCGCGTCGTGGCACTCGGATTCCGATCCGATTCCGAGCTCGTTTTGCAGACCCGCGAGCCTGCGACGATCGTTTTCGGACAGCGCGTGTTGGAGCTGCCCGGGCGTAGCCGCAAACATACGGGCTACGAGCTATTTCATTTGGCAACGATCGGCGGCATCGCGTGCGCGTCTTGCCACCCCGAAGGGCACGAGGACGGTCAGGTGTGGACTTTCGCGGGCTCCGGATCACGGCGCACGCAATCGATCAACGGCGGCATCAGCGGCACCGAGCCGTTCCACTGGAACGGCGACATGAACGATTTCGCGAAGCTCGCCCACGATGTTTTCAACAGCCGGATGACCGGACCTTCGCTCAGCGAAGAACACGTGACGTCGCTCTTTCACTGGATCGATAAGATCCCGCGGCTCGAAGCGCCGCCTGCCGACGACCTTGCGGCCGTGGAGCGCGGGCGCACCCTGTTCAACGACGGCGAGGTCGGGTGCGCGTCGTGCCACTCCGGTGAAAAGTTCACCAACAGCGCCAACGTCAGCGTAGGGACCGACGGCATGTTCCAGGTCCCGTCCCTGGTGGGCGTCGCGTGGCGTGCGCCGTACATGCACCAGGGGTGCGCTGCGACATTGGCCGATCGTTTCGGGGCCTGTGGCGGCGGCGATGCTCACGGTAAGACGTCGCAGCTAACCGCCGAACAGCGCGCCGATCTCATCGTTTATCTCGAAACGCTCTAGCCGAAAGTCGCAGAGGGCCCGCGTCGGGCGGGCTGGGGGGGCTCAACACGAACGCAGGAATCGTGCGATCTCAGTCTTGCCATCTGTACAAGAAACGGATGTCGTAGCGTTCTACCGATTGCGTTGGCTATGCCCGCGACCCATCGAGGAACAGACATCATGAAACTGCGACCATTTGCCGCGACCGCGCTTTCGTTGTTGGGCGTTGTTGTTGTTTCGCCGTCGTTTGCTCAAGATCAACGGCCGCCGTCGGATCCAAGGCCAGGCGAAAGCCAGGCTCCAACGGATCGTCCGGCCGCCCCGCCGGCGAGCCAAGACACGCCGGTCACGCCGGACGTGCCGCAGACACCGCCTCCGCCATCGGATCAGGGCCCTCCTGGGCCCCCGCCCGCACCCTCGCAGGACACGCCTCCGGCGTTCCCGCCCGAGGTCGCGCCCACGCCAGTATCGCCTCCCGCGCTCACGCCAGACGCCGAGAGCAATGCCATGAGCATCGAGGGTTTCGAGAGCTTTATTCCTCCGCCGCGCGACCAAGTGACCCCGCCCATCGGCGAAAAGTTGAGTCCGCTTCTCATCACGGCGGGTTTCGGTTACGGGTACGCCGCGATCAAGCATCCTGATCTCGAGAGCCGCAGCCTTTCGGGCTCGTTCATCGAGCTCACAGCGGGCACCGAGCTCGACCGCCGCTTCCGGTTGTCGTTTGCGCTGACCAGCTTTCAGACGACGATCCACCGCACGGCGTCAGGTAACTGGGCCGAGGGAAACTACCCTATCAAAACTGCCGCGGGGTTTCGCACGCAAGCCGATCCCACCGAACCTACCCACACCGGCAATGGTGAGGGCGGGGTCCTCGTTCAACAGACGATCCATATCCACTCTTTCGCGCCCCGTTTGGACTTCTTGCCCCTCGGATCGCAAGGGCCGTACATCGGTGTCACGGCGGGGTTGGGCGTCATCCAGGACATCGGACTGCGAGCGGGAGGTGACGCCAGTCTTCGCGTCGGTGGCGAGTGGCGCCCCTACCACGTCTTCGGCTTAGGTATCGAAGCGGGTGCGCACGGCCAGCTCTATACGGATTCCCGAGCCGCCATCCCCTACGCAACCGCCCGGCTCCAGTTCTATCTCGATCCCGACCAGCTCTCGAGCCGGCGGCAGCCCACCGTCACGACCTTCGTACCGTCAGGACAACGCACGCTCCCGGTCCTGCCTATCCGCTGACGCGTCGGATCGCCGATCCCAATCGAGAGGCGCGACTTGCCGCCGGGGATATGCCACGCTGCGCGCCATGCACGCCGCATGCTCGCGCCGTTCTCTGTACAGCGCAGGAGCTTGGTCGATGCTGCTCTTGTGTTCGTGCAGCTCGGATACTCAATTAGGTGGAGATGCTGACGCCGCGGCTGTGGCGGACGCCGGAGCGGAGACGAGCGGAACGAGCGGGGCCGCGGGAGCGAGCGGAGGGGCCGGCGGCGCGTCCGGCGCGAGCGTCACCGGCGGCGCGGCTGGCGTCGGAAACGGCGGCGCAACCGCGGGCCGAGCAGGAGCGAGCGACGCAGGCGGCGCCGCGGGCTCGTCGAGCGGAGGCCGGGCAGGCACCTCGAGCGGTGATCAGGATGCGGCGACCGATCGACGGGACGAGAGCCACGACGCTGGGGGTCTGGAGCGCGACACCGACACGGGCGTCGACAGCGCGCTCGATACGCCCGACGCTCCTTCCGATACCAGCACGCCGCCCTCTGACGCCGACGCATGTTCAGCGCTTCCCACGGCGGGCGTGTATGCGACCTTCCGCGTCGTCGGCGATGTGTTTCGTGCTTCGATCACGAATGTAGCCGGCATCGATCAGGCTCTCGGGCTGTGGCGCGGGCAATCGCAGGCCAAGATCCCCACCGGGGAACTCGAGTGCGGCAACAACACCTACAACTGCGGCTGGACGTGGAGGATGAATCCCGCCAGCGTCACGTTTGCCGAGTTGACCATCGAGGTGTGCGACGCAACGCCTTCGTACGTAGAAGGAAACTGCGCGAGCTTTCCCAACGGGCGTTATTGCCCCTGGTCCGCAGAGCTCATCGAGCTACGCGACTGCCGAACCGAGGCAAGCTGCCCCGTTGTCCCGCGCTGAAAGGTCAACACCATGTCCAATCTCGTCACCATCGCCGTCACCGATCACGTGGCCGATGTTCGCCTCAACCGTCCCGAAAAAATGAACGCGCTCAACCTGGCGATGTTCGACGCCATCATCGCTGCAGCCGAGCGCGTCATGAACGACCGCACGATTCGCGCGGTGGTGTTGTCCGGCGAAGGCGGCGCATTTTGCGCGGGGCTCGACATCGCGAACTTCACCGACCCGAGCGCGCTCGGTGGTCCGGAGGGGCCCTTCGGTCCAGGGCGCGGCGGATTTTGGCCTAATTATTATCAGAAGCCCGGCTACCTCTGGAAAGACGTGCCCGTGCCGGTGATCGCTGCGCTGCACGGAGCGGTCTTCGGCGGCGGATTGCAGATAGCGCTCGGCGCCGATATCCGTATCGCGGCGCCGAGCGTCAAAATGTCGGTCATGGAAATCAAGTGGGGCCTCGTTCCGGACATGAGCGGCACGCAGACCCTGCGCGACCTCGTTCGACTGGACATTGCCAAAGAGCTGACATTCACCGGGCGAATCGTGGAGGCGGACGAAGCGGCGCGCATCGGTCTCGTCACGCGCATCGCCGAGGATGCTCGCGAAGCGGCGCTGCGCATGGCGCGCGATATCGCCGCCAAGAATCCAGAAGCTATTTCGTCCGCCAAATTGCTGTTCGAAAGTGCGTGGCATGGCGATGCCGCCCGCGGGCTCGAGATCGAAGAGAAACTGCAAGCGCGGCTCTTGATGACGCCCAATCAGATCGAAACGGTGATGGCCGTCATGGAGAAGCGCCCGGCTCAATTCGCCGAACGGACCTTCGACCGGCTGCACCGGGCAAACCCCGTGGAGACGTTCAAAACGCGCGTTTGAGGAGCGCCGCGCGGCGGCAGACGACCTGCGATGGTGGCTAGGCGGGCTGGTGGAGTTGAATCAGGTTTCCACACGTGTCCGAAAACACCGCCAGGATGACGGGACCCGCTGGGGTCGGCTCTTTCGTGAAGGCGACACCGAGCGACGTGAGGCGCTCGAACTCACCGCGGATGTCGCTCGTTTCGAAGGAAGCCAAGGGGATACGCTGGTCGAACATCGCTTTTTGAAACGTTCGGGCGGCCGGGTTGGCGTTGGGCTCGAGAGAGAGCTCGACATCGTCGGGGCCCTCGGGCGAAACGACGGTGATCCAGCGGTAAGCTCCCACTGGGATTTCGTTCTTTTTTTTGAAGCCGAGTACGTCGGTGTAAAATTTGAGCGCTTTGTCTTGGTCGTCGACCATGATGCTGGTGAGCTTGATTCGCATGGGGCCCTCGTTGGTGAACGAGACGCAGGTTACGATGGCTCTCCCGCGCGAGCTTCTCGGAAATTGCGAAAGGCCGACTGCGGTAAGAGAGCCATCAAACCGAGGCACCCCGGGTCGAAGTGGAGCGCCAGTGTGCCGGGCACCTGGACAATGCGGTGGGCGCGGCGACGATAAGCCGACGGGCTCGCTCCGACGCGACGCGAAAACATGTCGCTGAAAGATCCGAGGCTCGAGAAGCCGACCTCCATGCAGACGTCGGTGACCGAGAGCTCTCCCCGCTGAAGGAGCCGTTTGGCGCGCTCGATTCGGCGAGCGATTCGGAACTGGTGCGGGGTCACCCCGAAGAGCGCTTCGAATTGCCGAATGAAGTGAAACTGGGAGATCTCGATTTCGCCGGCGACCTCTCGGATCGACGGCGCGTTTTCCGGGCAGTCGTTCAGCATGTCGCGCGCACGGCAGAGGCTCCGAAACACGTCTCGCGTCAGCAGCATGATGGATGTCTAAACCGTTGGATGTCGCGATTCCAGCTCCCGGCTTTTCACCGCCGCGGTTGCGGTGAACTGGCGCGGTTACATCGATGAAACTTCTCGACGGCCAACCGTTCGCTGCGCGCTCTCGCGAGAAAACGACGCCATGGGCGGCCGGGTACGACGCCAAAAAAGACGTGCCGCCGAGGGGGCACCTCGCTAGAACACGTTCTCGCGCCGATGCGAAGGTGCGCTTTCCCTCTTCGGGGCACATTCGGTAAAGTCCGCGTCCCCTCCCCGCCGCGATCTTCTTCAAGTTGAACTGACAAAGACGCGACATCCCAACAACGGAGCGCATCATGCGATCGTATCTGACGAGTCTCGGATCTCTTGCGGTAGTCGGCGGCGTGCTTGCCGGATTTTCCTGCTCTGCGCACGACACGGTCAAAACCAGTGCGGGCGGCTATGTCGGGAGCAGCGAAGCAGAGCTCGCTACCGCGCGTGCGGCGCTTCGAGCGACTCCGCTCGGCAAGGTCGTCGCGCGCAACGAGCTCGGTTCGGGCCGATACGTCGTGGCCAGCCCCGCGGTGGGCGCCAGCCATTTGAACCTGTCGCCGGAATCGGCGGCGCGCCTGCATCTCGAGCGCCACGCGCGCATGCTCGGCTTGAGCGAGACTGCCGTGCGCGGTGCCGTTTTCAAAAGCTGGCACTCCATGAGCGGCGGAGCCGGCGTCGCGCTGTTCGAACAGCGCGTCAACGGCATCGAGGTGTTCCGCGCGCGCGCGAGCGTTCTCGTCGATGCGGCGAATCAGCTCGTTTCGATCAGCAACAGCATGGCAGGTAGCGGCGCGCCGGTCTCGGCGAAGGTCAACGCCTTCGCATTGGCGGCGGAAGACGCACTCGCCGCCGCTTACACCGCGCATGCGGGCGTGCCTCTCTCGGCCCAAGCTGTGCGCGACCAGGGCGAGCTTGGTTCGGCTCGCAGCTACGCGGTGACATCGCCCAGCGGAGCTCTCGGCGTCGTCTCGGCGACGGCGAAGAAAGTGTTCTTTCCCGTCGGCGGCACGCTCGAAGCTGGGTATTACATCGAGATTCTCGGTCGAGCGGCGGGCTCGCGAGAGAACGATGCACGCGGCTACGTCATTGCGGCCGACAACGGGCGCATTCTGCATGAGCAATCACTCACCATGCACGACGCCTTCAACTATCGCGTATGGGCCGAGCCGACGGGGCTCAACACGCCCCTCGATGGACCGATCACCGACACCACGCCGCACCCCACCGGACTCGTCGACGCCTACCAGCCCAAGTTCGTGGAGCCCGTGATCATCTCCATGGAAGGCTTCAACACGAATCCCGACGGCAAAGCCGATCCTTGGCTCAAAACTGACGACACTTTTACGTTCGGCAACAACGTCTATGCGTACAGCGATCGCAACGGCGGCGCCGCCGACGGCGGCATCTTTTCGCCGAACAACGGTTTTCAGGACGGCGGCAGCGATCTGCGCGCCGAGGTGACCGGGCCAAGAACGTTCGATCGCATCTACGATCTGAAGGAAGCGCCGAACGTCAGCCCCGACCAGATCAAGGCCTCGATCACGCAGCTTTTCTATACCAATAACTGGTTGCACGACTTTTGGTACGACTCCGGCTTCAACGAGGCCGCCAACAACGCGCAGCTCGGCAACTACGGTCGCGGCGGAGTCGAGCGCGATCCGTTGCTCGTCGAAGCGCAAGACGCCGCCGATTCTGGCCAATCGAACAACGCCAACATGAGCCCGCTGGCCGACGGCACCTCCCCACGCATGCAGATGTACGTATGGACCGGGATCGGCAATCGTTCGCTCGTCACCACACCCCCCCTCACGTTCACCGACGGAATTGGCGCTTCTGGGTACGGTCCTCAGACATTCGAGCTCACGAATTCCCTGATTCTGGCCGACGACGGTAGTACCGCCGTGATGGCCGGCACGACGGGCATTGGTACCGTCACCGATGCTTGTCAGACTTTGCCCGCAACGGTTTCGGGCAAAATCGTCGTCGCCGATCGCGGCGGTTGTAACTTCACCGTCAAGTCGGTCACCGCCCAGGCCGCAGGCGCCGTGGGAGTCATCCTTCTCAACAACGCTGCTGGCAATGCGCCGACGAGCCCGAGCGGCGCCGATACGAGCATCAAGATCCCGCTTCTCGGCCTCAGCTTGGAAGACGGAGCCAAATTGAAAGCGGCGCTCGCGGCGGGCCCGGTGTCAGCGGTCCTGAATCGCGGCGTCGAAACGATGCGCGACGGCACCATCGACAACACCATCGTGGCGCACGAGTGGGGGCACTATCTCCACCATCGCCTGGTGCAATGCAGCTCGGCCTCGTGCAACGGAATGAGCGAAGGTTGGGGCGATTTCGTGGCTGTCCTCATGTCCGTGCGCGAGGGCGATACGTTCGACAACGGCAAGACGTACGCGCTCTCGCAATACGCGACGGCTGGATTCTCGCGCGACGGCGCGTACTTCGGCATTCGCCGCGCGCCTTATTCGAAGAGCAAGGCGAAGAATCCCTTCACCTTCGGACATATTAGTCAGAAGTCCGCGCTCCCCATGACGGCGTCGCTCGCGCCCGCGGGCGCGGACCTGAGCGAAGTGCACAACGTCGGCGAAATCTGGGCCGAGGCGCTGTTCGAGGCATATACGAATCTCATCGAAGCCGGCAGAGCCGCCAATCCACCGGTACCCTTCGCCGAAACGCAGCGTCGTATGGCCGACTACGTCGTGGCCGGGATGAAGACGGCCCCCGCGGAGCCGACCTTCGTCGAACAACGCGATTCTATTCTCGCCGCCGTTTATGCCACGAAACGCATGGACGACTTCAGCGCTATTGCCAAAGGCTTTGCCGACCGCGGTCTCGGCGTTTCGGCGGTGGCTCCCCCCACGACGTCGACCAACCTCAACGAAGCCGTCGAGAACTTCGACTTCAAGGGGCGACTCGCATTCGTCAATGCCAAGGTCGACGACTCGAGCACGACCTGCGATCGAGACGGCAACCTCGACGCCAACGAATCGGGCAAGCTCAATATCGAGGTGCGCAACGCCGGCTGGCTCAAACTGACGAACACGCAGGTCAAGGCTACGACGACGAACCCCGACATCACCTTTGCCAACGGCGGCGCGACGGAAGTGGTCTCGGTCGATCCCTTCGGCACGGCCAAGCTATCGATGGGCATCACCGCCAAAGCCGGCGCCACCAAGCGGGACATCGTGCCCATCGTCCTGACGATGACCGACGGCGACGCCATCAACCCTTCGTCGGAAGTGACGTTCCGCACGCTCTTCAATCTCGACGAGGTCAAAGAAACGTCGGCCACGGACGACGTCGAGAGCAATCTGACGGTATGGACGATGACCCACATGCCCACGCTCACAGCCGATGCTTGGTCACGCGACGGCGACGCCACCAACCACCTCTGGCACGCAGACGACGTGGGCGTGGCCGGCGACGAGTCCTTGGTCTCGCCGGACTTGAGCGTCGGGAGCGATCCCTTCACCATCTCGTTCCGCCATCGCTTTTCGTTCGAGTTGGCATCGCTCCTTCCGGGCCTACCCGGAATGTTCCCCATTGACGGCGGGGTGCTCGAAATCTCCGTCGACGGCGCGGAGTGGCAAGACATCACGCAGTACGCCACGTACACGTACCCCTCCACCATTTCGGCCAACGTCCTCGGGACACCGAACAACAACGTCCTCGCGGGGCGCCGCGCATGGGCCGCGGTTTCGGCCGGCTATGCCACGAACCAATTCGTCAACGTGAGCCTCGATCTCGGCACCAAGGTCGCCGGCAAAAAGGTCAAGGTTCGCTTCCGCGTCGGAACGGACGAAGCAACGGGCGCACCGGGGTGGGATATCGACGATATCGCGTTCGGCGGCATTACCAACAAGCCGTTCGGTACGGTGGCCGACCAGAATTGCAGCCCCGACGCAGGCGTGAGCGACGGCGGCGCGGGTGACGCCACCGGGACGGGTGACGCGGGAGGGTCGGCCGGCGCGGGCGGTGGTACGACGAGCGACGGGGGATGCTCGTGCTCGATCCCCAGGCGAAACAGGGCGAACGGCATGGCGGCGGTTGGCGCCCTCGGGGCGCTGGCGGCAATGCTAGGGCGACGGCGCTGGCGGCGGGGGGCGTAGCCGATCAAACCTTCTTCGATACACGTGCCGCGCGCAGGAGGAAAAGACCCGCGGAGAGGTCTATCGCGCCCAGGACCGCAGGGGCGATCGCCACGATGCCCTTGTTCATAGCAAGGGCCAGTCCAGTATCGAACAGTTGGAGCCCAGCATCCGCAACGAAGACCCAGGCGAGCCCTTCCCGTCTGCGCCTGAGGACCAAGACCATAAAGGCGACCCCGAGCAGTATCGTTCGACTGGCAAACATCAGCCCAAGTGACCGCGCTGGTTCCATCGAGCTGCCGGGCATCGCCTTTTCGGGCGCGAGCATGAGTACCGCGGAGAACACCACCAAGAGCGCGCCCCGAAGAAAGGCGTACCCGCGTACCAGACGGTCGGACCAATCGCTGCTCGACATTGGAATCCCTCAATCACCGCCGTTCGAACCGGACGGGGTCAGATCAATACCCTGCCGCGAGCCCGTCCTTGCGAAATTCCGTGGCGCCCCAATAGATGCCTGTGTAGGTGTCGCGCAAAATCGCTTGGTGACCGCCAAAGACGCCGGTCGCGGGGGCGTAGACGACCTTGTGACCGCGGCGTGTCAGCTCGTCGGCAACGGACTGCGGCACGCCTGTTTCGAGCTGGAGGATACCGCCGTCCTTCATCGGCGGAAGACCGGTCGGCTCGGTCGAGCCATCATGGTGAAAGCGCGCCGCGTCCCCCGATTGCTGCACGCCCATGGCAAAGTCGATCATGTTGACGAGGATTTGAACGTGCCCCTGCGGTTGCATGTCACCGCCCATCACGCCGAAGCTCATGAGCGGCTTGCCGTCTTTCGTCACGAATGCTGGAATGATCGTGTGAAATGGGCGCTTGCCCGGCGCGTAGGCGTTGGGGTGTTTCGGATCGAGCGCGAAGAGCTGGCCGCGGTCCTGGAAGGTGAAGCCCAATGTCTTCTCATCGAGGCTCGACGGCACAAGGCCCGAACCGACGCCGCGGTAGTTCGATTGAATCAAACTGACCATCATCCCTGATTTGTCGGCGACGGTGAGGTAGATGGTGTCGCGCTGGGTATCGCCCGACTGGCCCGGAGGCAGCTCGCGGGCGGCGCGCTTCATGTCCAGCATTTTTGCACGTTTGGCCGCCCAGTCTTTGCTGAGCAGGAATTGGTACGGCGCGCCGTCGGCGATGTAAGCCGCGCGATCTTCGAAGGCGAGCTTCTTGGCCTCGACCATGACGTGCCAGAAGTCGGGCGACCCACGCCCCATTCGCTTGAGATCGAAGCGTTCGAGAATGTTCAGCATCTCGAGCGCCGCGACGCCCTGGTTGTTCGGTGGTAGCTCCCAAACATCGTAGCCGCGATAGCTCGTTGAGATGGGATCGACCCATTCGCTGTGCTGGCGCTGAAAATCCGACTTGCGGTGCGGCGCTCCAATCTTCTTGAAATAGGCCTCCATCGCGTCGGTCAGCGGTCCCGAGTAAAACGCGTCGCGGCCGCCAGCGGCAATAGCCCGGTACGTACGCGCCAGATCCGGATTGCGGAAGATCTCGCCTTCTTTGGGCACGTATCCGGTGGGCGCGTAGACGGCGCGCATGTTGGCGATCTCTTCGAGGTCGCCGCCCTTGAAGCTCTTCTCGAACGCCGCGACGTTCGTCGCCAGCGCCTTGGCGATGTATTCGGTGAGCGGAAAACCTTCTTCCGCGTAGCCGATCGCGGGCGCGAGAATTTCCTTCATCGGCAGCTTGCCAAAACGGCCGTGGAGCGCGAACCAGCCGTCGACGGCGCCGGGCACCGTCACCGATCGCCAACTGTGGGCCGGCAACTCCGGCCGGCTTTTGTTGGCCTTGGCCAGCTGCTCGAGCGTCTGCCCCATCGGGGCGCGCCCCGATGCGTTGAGACCGTGGAGCTTTCTGCTCTTGGGATCCCACACCAGGGCGAACAGATCGCCACCCACGCCGGAGCCGGTCGGCTCCATGAGACCGAGCGCGGCGTTCGCGGCGATGGCCGCATCGACGGCGGTGCCGCCCTTTTTTAAAACATCCAGAGCGATTTGTGTCACGAGAGGCTGCG
>DATHEQ010000460.1:0-6926 GCA_035318505.1 Polyangiaceae bacterium
AACCCTGAGCGCGGGATCGCGCGACAGCTCCGCCGCGGCGATGCACCCCGCCGAACCTGCGCCGACGACGATGTAATCGTAGCGAGCGGCATTCATGGTAGGTGAAAAATCATCTTGTTTTGCCGTGGGTACTTGCGATTCTAAAAAATGTATCGCATGTTACTCGACATGCTGTCAACCGCCGACGCCAAGCCCAAACGGCTGCGCGACGCGAGAGCCGCCATGTACACCGAGCTCATCCTCGAGGCGGCCACCGTGGTGTTCGCGCGCGAAGGGTACGACGCCACCAAGGTCCAAATCATCGCCAAAGAAGCGAGCATCTCCCTCGGCACGCTCTACGAAGTTTTCCCAGGGAAGTTCGAAATCTGGCGCGCCATTCACGAACGGCATCTCGAGGCGCTTTTTCAAGAGACGCTGACGGAACTGTCGGAAGCCGGTGAAGGTGATCTCCTCGATTACCTGTTGGTCGGGCTCGACGCTTACCTCGGCTATCTCCTGACCCATCCCGATTACCTGCGTTTGCACCTGCTCGACGGATCGGCGTGGGCCCTCGGCACGGGTCTGCGCAGCCACGTACAGCTCGAGGCATGGGAGCGCGGCAAGCGGCTGATGACGGATCTCCTGGCGCGCGGCATCGACCAAGGCGCGCTGGTCAAGGAGGACCCCGAGCTCCTCGCGCAGATCATGATTGGCATTCACCAGGTGCGACTGGCTCACTGGGTGAAAGGCGGGATGAAAACGCCCCCCGACCAAGTGGTCGCGGCCATCGAGGCCCACACCATCCGCTCCTTCTTCGTACCGAGCTCGGTGAAGAAGGCCCTCGCGCGACTCGAAAAGAGAAAGCGCGCCCCGGGCTCGCGCCGAGATGGCAAGACAGCAACGCGCCCGGTACCTCGGCGCCAAGCGAGGCGGCCGTGACGGCGACCAAAAGCGTGGTGACGGGCGGCTCCGGTTTCATCGGGCGCCTCCTCGTCGACGCACTCCTCGCGCGCGGTGACGACGTGACCGTCGTCGATTTTTCCGAGAAGCCGCCGCGCCCCGATGTCCGGTTCTTACGCGTCGACCTCCGCGACGCCGACAAGACGCGCGCTTTTTGCGCCGGGCAAGACGTCATTTTCCACAATGCGTCCATCGTGCATACGCGGCGCAGCCGCGAAGAAGACGTGTGGGCCGTGAACTTCGGCGGCGCGCGCAACGTCCTCGCCGGCTGTCGCGAGCACGGCGTGGCGCGGCTCGTCTATGTGAGCTCGGCCAGCGCCGTCTACGAAGGGCGTGACATCGAAAACGGCGACGAGAGCTTGCCCTACTCGCGCATTTCCCAAGCGCCTTATGCGGACAGCAAGATCGCCGCGGAAAAGGAAATTCTCCAGGCCAACGGGAAGGGCGGATTGCTCACTTGCGCGATCCGCCCTCACGTCGTCTTCGGACCGGGTGACGAGCGATTCTTGCCCGCCATCCTCCAACGGGCGAAAACGGGGCGACTCAAATATGGAGTAGGCCTCGGGCGCAAGCTGAGCGACTTCACCTACGCCAGCAACGTGGCCGACGCGCTCTTGCTTGCCGACGAGAAGCTCGTGCCCGGCTCGATGGCGGCAGGGCACGCCTATTTCATCACCAATGGCGAGCCCATGGGATTCTGGGATTTCGTGAGTCAGATCTTGGCACGCTTGCGTCTTCCGCCCATTCGAGGTCGCGTGCCGTTCCCGATCGCTTACGCGGTTGCCGCGGCCTACGAAGCGGTCGACACGCTGCGCGGCGGCACGCTCAATTCCGAGGACGGTCTCAGTCGCTTCGCCATTCGCTATATGTGCACCCACCACTACTTCAGCATCGCCCGCGCCCGTCGCGACCTCGGCTACGTTCCGGCCGTCTCCATCGCCGACGGTATCGAACGCACCGCACGCCATCTCGAGCAAACCGGGCTCGCGTGACGGCAAAGGGAGAGAATCGAATGTCAGCGATCCACTACGATCCATCGGACTACGCCATCGACGCCGATCCGTATCCGCTCTACCAGCGCATGCGCGACGAAGCGCCGCTCTATCACAACGAGACGATGGGCTTCTGGGTGCTCTCCCGCTTCGCCGACGTGTGGGATGCGACGATGGACGTCGAGACCTACAGCTCCGCGCAGGGCACCACGCTGGAAGAGCAGCCCCAGGGGTTCCCCCTCATGCTGTGGATGGATCCGCCTGGGCACCAGCGGCTTCGCAACTTGGTCAGCAAAGCCTTCACCCCTCGCCGCATCCAGGAGATGGACGGCATCATCCGCGAGCTCGCCGGCGAGTTTCTCACTCCCTTCGCGGGCCGGGGCGAGATGGACGCCATCAACGACTTTACCGGCAGACTGCCGATGAACGTCATCAGCACCCTGCTCGGGATCCCGCGCGAGGATCGGGAGATGGTGCGCCAAATCTCCAATCGCATCATGCATCGCGACGAGGGAAGCGTCGAGCACACGCCCGACTCGATGGCCGCCGCCATGGAGCTTCTCGGTTATTTCGGCGAATGCGTGGAGCTACGCAAGAAGAACCCCACCGACGACATGATGAGCGCCCTCGTACAAGCCGAGGTGCCCGACGCAGGTGGGGCGTCGACCACGCTCTCCGACGAAGAAATCCTGGGGTTCTGCATCCTGCTCGCCATTGCTGGCAACGAAACCGTCACCAAGCTCCTCGGCAACGGTATCTATTGGTTGTGGAAGCACCCCGATCAACGCGCCGCGCTCGCCCGCGATCCCTCGCTCTTGCCCGGCGCGGTCGAAGAGCTCTTGCGCTACGACCCCCCTTCGCACTACCAGGGACGAGTCACGATGAAAGACGTGCAATGGTATGGGCAGACAGTGCCTGAGGGGGCGCGCGTGCTGCTTTTGACCGGGTCGACCGGCCGTGACGAGCGCGAGTTTCCCGACCATCCCGAGAGGTTCGACATCCATCGCCGCATGGAGCGGCACCTCGGCTTCGGCCACTCTCGCCACATTTGCCTAGGCGCCAATTTGGCGCGTCTCGAATCGAAGATCGCTATCGAAGAGCTCTTACGCCGGTTTCCGAGTTACGAGATTGATATGGGCAGAGCCGAGCGGGTGCACTCCAGCAACGTGCGCGGCTATGCCAAGCTTCCGCTTCGTTTTTGAGGTGTCGCTCTGCGCGTCCTGCTCACGGGAGGTACGGGTTTTTTAGGCTCGCATCTCGCGCGTGCGCTCCGCGACCATGGGCACGAAACCGCGCTCCTCGTCCGCAGCCCCGACAAAGTGACGCGCATCTTCGGCGCTGACGGCGCGCGCCAATTCGAGATCATCGCCGGGGACATGACCGACGAGCAAGCCGTCTCGCGATCGGTGCGCGGCCGGCATGCCGTCATCCACTCGGCCGCGCTGGTCGCCCTCGAGCGCAAGCACGCGGCGCGCGTTCTCCACGAGAACCAGCGCGGCATCGAGGTCGTCGTGGGAAGCGCTTTGGCGGCGGGGATCGAGCGCGTCCTCTATGTCTCTAGCGCGGTGGCGCTCTACCGGGCGGGGATGCCGTCGATCACGACGGACACGATCGGCGACAGCGGAGGCAGCGCCTACACGCGATCCAAGGTCGAATGCGAGATGTACGTTCGCTCTTTGCAGGCGACGGGCGCTCCGATTCGAAGCACCTACCCCGCGGGCGTGATCGGTCCCGACGATCCGGGCCTCAGCGAAGCCAACCGCGGCGTTCTCGCGTTCTTTCGCGATGCGTCCGTCGTCACCGACACGGGCATCCAGATGGTCGACGTACGCGACGTCGCCACGGCGCACCTTCGCCTGCTCGAGGCACCCACCGGCCCCGGACGCCACCTCTTAGGGGGACATTTTCTTCCCTGGGGGAGTCTCGTCGATCTTTTGGAAGAGATCACGGGACGCAAGCTCCGCCGCATACCGGTGCCGGGAGCCGTCATGCGCGCGTCCGGCGTCATCGCCGATATCGTCAAGCAGGTGTGGGACTTCCAGTTTCCGCTCTCGCACGAAGCCATGCGCCTCATGACGCAATGGGTGCCCGTCGAGGCTGCGCCTGGCGATGAAATGGCCCCTTTCGCCTTCCGCGATCCCCGGATCACACTGGCGGACACCTTGCGATGGTACGCGGCAGCGGGGCACGTGCCGGCCGATCGCTTGGGATTGCTGCGCTAATTTTTGCGCTCGATTTGGTAGCGCACGGGCTCGGCGCCGTGCACGTGGATGACGAGCCGCCGCTCGTCGATGTCGCATACCGCGTAGGCGCTCGCCGGGCGCCCGGGAGCGTCGTCGTCGACGTTCTCGGTGAGGCTCTGCATCGTCACGTAAGGGATGGACGAGATGACGTCGAAGTGATTCCAATGCACGTGACCGTTGAAGACGGCCATGACCTTGCCGCTCGCCTCGAGGATGCCGCGAAGGCGTTTGCGCTCGGCGATTCGACAGATGTGGGGGGCGCTCTCGAACCAGCGATTGCCCTCCAAGACCATGTCGCTCGCGGGATGATGCATGAGCACGATGGTCGGCGAAGGAGCGCTGGCGAGATGCCCTTCCAGCCATACGAGCTGCTCCTCCGGCAAATGGACGGCAGTGTCCTTGATTTCGACGGTTCGCAGAATGACCCAGTGGATGCCCCCAAAATCGCGCGCGTAAAAGAGCGGCCCTCGGGTCTTCCAGAAGGCGTTGAGATCGTTCTCGGTCAGGTTGATGGTGTCGTGGTTTCCGGCAACGTGGATGACCTCGGCTTCGAGCTCGCGCATGACCTCCACGAACCGACCGTAGTTTTCGAGGTCCTCGTCTCGACTCTTGTCCTCGATGACATCGCCCAAGTTGATGACGAGATCGGGCTGCTCGATGCCGTTCATGCGATCGACGAAACGGCGCGTCAGCGCCGCCGCCTGATGCGTCATCTTACGAAGCTTGCCTTCGTGGTAGGCGAGCGGTCCGAAGTGGACGTCGGAGATCAGCGCAAAGCGCATGACGGCACGAGCCTACCACCTTCGCGGCGCCGTGGTGAACCTCGGCGTAACGGAGCGGTGCTCTTATCAACCGACGACATTCGTTCTCGAGGCGAGCTTCGAGCTTATTGACGGTCGAGCCCGCTGCACCTTTCGTAAGCGACGCGGCAGCCGTGGTCGAACTGGCATTGGACGCAAGGCATGGAGTCGGGCTCGAGGCCGCACGTCATTATACAGAACGCGATCGAGCAAAGGGCGATGTCCGTGTAGCACTGGCCGCAAGCGTCGGTGATGCCGGGCTGCATGATCTTCTCGGCCGTCCCGGATTTCACGTACATCAGGTTGCACTTCGTTTCCTCCGCGCATGCGGCGATGCGCTCGGGCTCACTGGCGCCTTCTTTGGGCTCCCGATCGCGGCAGCTCAGCGCGACGGTCTTCACGATTTCTCGCACTTCGCCGGTGTTGATGATGTCGCAATCGGATTGGTTGCGGCACGCGTTCAGACCGTCGGGGTACTTCGTGGATTTGTTGCCGTTACAGGTGTAGACGGGCGGCACCGTGGCCGTATAGGCGAACTTGTCGCAGTCGTTCACCGTCGCGCAGACGATCGTCGTCAATGTCCCGGCATCGGGATTGGCGCATACGTCGCCGCCCCCGGAGCCGCCGGCGCCACCCGTACCGCCGGCGCCGCCCGCACCACCGCCTCCGGTGTCGGAGCTCGAGTCACCGCAGGCGGCGCCCGCAAACACCGCGACCGCGGCAAAACCGATGCAGCACAACCAGCTCTTCATGATGTCTCCTCGCCAAGGGCAAGCATTCTATGGACGAACGGCGGGGGTGCCGCCCCAAGGCCCCACCTGCCGTCCGATAGAATGCACTCAGGGGTTGATGTTCGTCCAGCCCGTGTCGTTGTTGACGAGCTTGTTCACCCACTCGAGCATGGTGATGTTGGTGCCGGTCTTGATCGTCGACAGATCAGAGGCGAGGAACGTATGGGAGGCGCCGGCCACCACGTACATCGCGGCCTGAGGGTTGCTCATCCAGCGCGTTCGCAAGTCGGCGAGGGCCATCGGATATTGGCCGGCGGGGAACGCAGGGGGAAGGAGCGCGTCCCAGCTGGCGCAGTTGTTCAATCCGTACGCGAGAAAGCTCTTGATCGTGCCGTCCTCGTCGTGGCTGACGAAGCCGAAACGCGTCGTCTGGCGCTGCATCGATGCTTCGAGGAGCGGGATGACCACGTTGCCACCGGCGACGTCGCAGGCGGTGCACGACGGGTGAACGGAGCCCGACCATCCCCACAGCATGCCCGTGCGCTGCTGATGGCACGCGCTCAGCCACATTGGGCCGTAAGGCGGCCCCGAATCGTCGAGCGCCGTCACCGGTACGCCGAAGGCGTCCTGCGTCGTCATCCAGTTCCACGCCACGCCGAACCCACCGGCACTCAACCCGCTGAGAACGACTTGCGTGAGCGGCTTTCCCTTGAAAGTGGCCACCAGCTTGCCGAGGTACTTGAGGTAGTTCGAATACCCCATGTGCGCGTCACCGTTGAAACCGGCCATGTTCGTCCCGGTGTGCACGTCGCCCGTGCAATAGGGGATGTAGGCCATGTTCCAATCCTTGAACGGATTGCCGGCCGCCGCGCGATTCATCACGAACTTGCTGCCGACGGGGGTCGCGTTGGCGTCGGTGGCGGCCCACGCGCGCGGGTTCATCCCGCATGTCAGCGTGTTGAAACAGGCGCCGCCGCCTTCCATGAAGATGACGAGCTTGTCAGAGGCCATGTTCAAATTGACGGCGAAGCCGGTCGCCGACTTGTCGCGGCAGATGGCGCCCGCCGTCGGAACCGCTTTCCACGTCATGTCTGGAACGACGATGGGGTCGCCGGGGGTACCACGACGACGACGCCGCCGTCGCCCGTGCCGCCTGCCGCACCGCCCGTACCGCCCGCGTCAACGGTTCCGCCATCGGCGCCAGCAGCACCCCCGGTCCCT
>DATHEQ010000461.1:0-13769 GCA_035318505.1 Polyangiaceae bacterium
CCTCGGGTTTCAAGTAGTCGAACGGCTTCTCGCTTGAACTCCTCTGCGTGCTTCTTGCGCTTTCGAGTGGTCTTCGTTTCCATGGCCTGACCTCGAGGATACTCTCCTCGCTGGGTGTCCAGGAAATCCGGGAAAGCTCAATGTGCCGCAGTTGCTGCGAGTGTGATGCTCGGTAGCGCAAACAGACAAGCTTTTGCGATTTTATTCAACGTCGATATCGTCATGGTGTGGTCCTTTGGTTGCTGTATGTAATGCCCCGCGCATCACTGGTCCGACATCCATTCCAGGCACATGTAGCCGATGGAGCCATCGCGGATGAACGGATATGAGCCAATATTTTGCCACGTCATGTTGTCATACCTAGACCAGCAATTGCTCTCATTCGTGCCGGTGGCCAATCCAGCAATGTCCTGATCCTCCCACCAGTCGCTAAGACCGTCGAACCAAGCGCGGGAGACTATCCATTGGTGCTGATCGACGTGACCACGGAGCACGGTGAGACGGTGGTCTACTCGCTTGATGGCGAGGGGGGGCTGCCCATTTGCGCCGCTCCTCGGCCACTGAAGGCAGAAGGCGAGCATTTGACCTGGGATGGAAGAGTTTGGGTTTCTTCCACCTGCGGCAACCAGCTTCCCTGTTGGGCACCCACCTGCGCGACGCCGGGCAAATACATCGCCACGATGTGCGTTAACGCCAACACCATCATCACGGACGCCGGGTTCTGCAGCTATCCGACTTCGCCGCAGACCTGCATCGAAGTCGAATTCGAATATCCGACTGCCGCCATCGTTGAAAGTGTTCTCCCTTGATCTGGCATGGTCTCTACGCGCACGGTGCACGCGAGCGCCTCGATCAGTCACCGCCGAAGTAGGGGAAACGCCCCCCCTCGCTCGTCCCTACCGAGGGGTAGACTGTCCGTACGATGGCGAAGAAGCTGACTCGTACCCAGAACAACCTGGCATTGGTACTCGATGATGCGCCCCCTCCGCCTCCACCCCGCTCACTCGCTGCGGCTCAGGCCCGCGTGAGCGAGCTCGAATCCAATGGTGGCGTGCCGCTGATCGGCCTCTTGCCGGTGCCGCCATCCTGGGCGTCCGCATTCGGCCGATCCGTCGCGGATCTATTCGACAGCTGCACGAACATCGCGATCGGTACGGCGATGCTGTCGAACTTCGCCCAGCAATGCGCGAGCGACGCGAACCCTCGCTCGGATCGAGCGCGGGCAGTCGCGGCACAACGCTCAGCCGACGCGAAACCAGCTCGCCGTCGCCGAGCGCGTGCGCTCGTCACGCCGACCGCAGATAGACGGCAATGCATTCTGCGCAAGTACGGCGAAGCGGTCGAATTTGTCGGGCTGTACGAATTCGTTTCCCCTCGAGTTGGCTTTCCAACAAAATCGAGCGCTCCTCCCCAGCCTAGCTCCCAAGGCGCAGGAAAGTCCGATCTTTGCCGAACCGTCCGGAGGACAAGCTGGCCCATGGGGACCTGACCGCATTTTCTTTCAGCCCCAACCTGCAATGGCTGACCGATGATGCTTCACACCTCAACAGAAACAAATGGTTCGCCCTGCAGGCAATGAAGCTCGGTCGTGATGCCTCGGCATTTCGCAAGCGCCTCGATACGCACGCGCAATTCGCTCGCAGCGGAACCGCTCGCTGCATCCCCGAAAGTTCGCGGCGCATGAACGCGAATCGCGTCGCCGCCCTGCTTCGCGAGCTCGCCTCTGAGCTTGAACGCGACAGGGTGACCTCGAGGTCGAGCGACGACTGGATTGACCAATACCATTCGCCGCTCGGCAAACGGCTGCACCTCGACCTCGTGCGTGCGGGCAAACTCAAGGGGTACAAGACCGATCGCGTTCACGTTTACGTCAAACGTTCGGATCTCAACGCGTACCTCGAAAAGCACCCCGCTCGCCGAAAGGTTGCAGCCGCTCCCCAGCTGAGCGATGAGGTGAAGTCGGACCCGGTCGAAATGGCGGCTCGGCTTCGGGGCAAGCTTGGCCTGGTCAAGACGAGGCAGGCATGACGCGACGAATCGGTCAGTACGACGAAAAGAGCGGGCGAGCGTACTACCGCGTGGTCATCGGCGACGAGCGCCCGAGTTTCCCGATCTTTATTGCGCCGGGGCAGCAGGCCCGCGACCGCTGCGATCACATCGAGCGTTTCGTACGCAAATGGAGGCATCACGGCAAAGCCGAGGAGTTGATCGAAAAACTCGTGCGCGAGGCGGCCGCGGCAGGAACCGACACCGAGTTCGAGGCGGTCCGCCTCGTGGTCGACGATGTTTGCGGAGGTGAATTCGAACTTGCGCCCGGCTTCGACGCCTCCATGACGTTTGACGACCTTTTCTGGCGCTGGCGGAAAAACGAGCTGCACCGCCTGTTCCCGGACCATGTTCGGTCGCTCAAGGCGAGCACGGCCGAAGAGTACGGCTACCTCTATCGGACGTACGTGCAAACCGTCTTGGGACATTTGCCTCTTTCGGGGATCACGGTGAATCACGCATTCCGGGTCATGCAGCAGGTACCGGCGGACGCGACGTCCAACTCGCTCCGTCGCAACACGGGGATTATCGTCGCCCGACCGTTCCGGCTCGCAGTCTTCCCATTGCGCATTCTTGCGCAATCTCCGAGCCCCGGAGGCTTTCTCCCGAAGAAGAAGGCCGGACGCGCGAAGGTTTATCTATACCCAACGGAGGACCTCAGGCTCCGTACGCTGTGTCCGGCGCCACGATCTCCAACGTCGTCAATGGATGCAAAGCCCCGGGGCCGCGCGTCATCGACGGCTTTGCCGAAGCGCTCCAGGATTCTTCGTTGCCACACGTTCCTTCACCCCCCCGGGAGCGCACCGATGGGCGCCCGCTCGTCGCGCTCGCGCGTGCCACGGAGTTTCGTGACAACCTGGCGCTCGCCGACATTCGGCGGCCGCAGCTGTTCGAGCTGAACGCGACGCGCCGCCACATCGTCATTCACGACCTCAGAGCGACCTTCGTCACGGTCCATATGGCGCTCGGTAAATCCGAGGCATGGATCACCGACCGCACCGGTCACACGTCGAGCTCGATGCTCCACAAATACAAGCGCGCGGCGCGCTCGCACCAAGAGCTCGGTCTCGGTCCGCTTTGCCCGCTCAATCAGGCGCTGCCGGAGCTTCGTGACGATGCGGCTGCCCGAGTCCCGGCAGCTGTTCAGGCACCAAATCTAGCGGTAACTCAGCAGTTAACAGACGATTCAGGAGACGACATGAGCATTTACAATTACTCGGCGGCTGCCCGAGAAGAGCTCCCCAACAGCTCCTCAAGTAAGAACTTTTCGAGCTGTCTGGTGATCGACTTGGCGCGTGCGCGCATCAATCGAAAATGTTCAAAATTACACAACGAATCGCCGGGCATTCGCGCGAATCCTTTGGCGCGGGCCGTCGAATGGCAGCGGCAGCTCGACGCGGGGCAGATCGAGAACCGCGCGGCCATCGCGCGCCGTGAGGGTCTGACACGTGCTCGTGTGACGCAAGTGATGAACCGACTTCGACGAAATGCGCGGTAGGACCAGAGAGCGCGTCATCGGGTCTTGCGCGGCCCGACGTTGATGCGGGAGCGTAAGTAAATGCCGGCTGGCTCCGCTCGGAGATCATGCTCGAGAACTTCGGCGTCACGGAGCAAAGCTGGCGCGACGCTTTGAACCCCGACCGACGTGATGGACCCGTTGCGCCGCCGGGTTTCGCCAAGTCCGAGACGCCGCGCTTCGTCGGTCGAGCGGTCGCGGCGCTCGCCACCGATCCGAAGAGTGCCCGCTACAACCGGCGCTCCGTCACCGCCGCCGAGCTAGCTCGCGAGTACGGCTTCACGGACGTCGACGGAACGCAGCCGGACGCATGGGCTCGGCTCTAGCTCTCAACCTGCGGAATGCCTCGCCGAACCATCTGCTCAACTCCGGCTGACCCTGCTCCCTTGACTTTTGCGCCGGTGGCCCGAGGATTGGGCCATGCTGTCGGCATTCGCGGACGGGGTTTGGTACGATCAGGGGCCGGTCCAGTTCCTCGGGCTGCGGCTCTCGGCGACGATGACGGTGCTGCGTGTCGCCGACGGGCTGCTCGTTCACTCACCGCTGCCGCTCACTGCCGAGCGTCGCAGCGCGGTGGAATCGCTCGGCCGCGTCGCCCACCTGTACGCGCCGAACACGTTCCATCATTCGTGGCTGGGGGAGTGGAGTCAGGCATTCCCGTCCGCGACCGTCCACGCGCCGGCTGAGCTCGGCAAGAAGCGGGGCGATCTTCGCATCGACCGCTTTCACGATCGAGCGGACGCCTTCGACTTCGGCGGGTACGTGACCGAGGTCCCGATTCGCGGCTTTCGGCTGGTGGAGACAGCGCTCGTTCATCGTCCCGGGAGCACCGCGGTGGTGACGGATCTCGTGCACAACATCGGCCGCCCCACCCACACCTGGACGAAGTTTTACACGCGGTTGATGGGCTTCTACGATCGCGTGGCCATCAGCCGCTTCATTCGCTGGACTGCGTTCAGCGACAAGGGTGCCGCCCGCCAGAGCGTGGACGCGTTGCTCGATCACACTTTCGAGGGACTTCTCGTCGGTCACGGCGCTCCGATCCCGGCGGCCGGACGCGACGCGCTCGCCCGGGCGACGGCTTGGCTGCCTGCTGCGCCGCCGCGTCTTCGCGCCGCGACGTCCCAGAAGTCAGCGCTGTTTTCCCCGAAGCCGTGCGGCTAGTCGCGGGTCGCAGCGCTCGATGATCCGCTGGGCTGAAAGCGGGGATGTAGGGGGAAGGCCCTGTTTTGCGTGACAAGTCACGCTTCCGCACCTCAACAGCTCCTCAAGTAAGAACTTTTCGAGTTGCTTGGTGATTGATATTGGGCGGGCGCGGACCGAGCGCAAGCTGCTGGAATTCCACTCCAACTCTCAGAAGCAGCGGCCGAGTCTCTTGGAGCGGGCCATCGAATGGCAGCGCCAGCTCGACGCCGGAGAAATCGAAACTCAAGCGGCGCTCGCGCGACGTGAGGGGCTCACGCGCGCTCGGGTCACGCAGGTGATGAACCACCTTCGCCGTGCGCGATAGCGTCCGTTCCCGTCTCTTCAGGCTACGAGCAATCCTGATCATGAAAGGGAGCGCGCCGGGCCAAGTGGATAGGAGTGCCACCCTCACCTCGCCGCAGCTTGCTCGATGGCGCGGACGGCGCACGTCACGCCGTCCTCTTTGGCGAGCTCGACGCCCAATTGGCGGCTGCGCGTGCGCAGTCCTCCGTCCGCCGTTAGCCGTTGCATGGTTTTCGTCAGCCACTCGGTGGAGAGCTTGCGATGAAAGATGGGAGGTGGCGCGACGCCGCACCGATGCATCAGCGCACCCGAGGTCTTCTGATCGCCGAGGTGCCACACGATGGCTTGAGGCGTTCCGACTCGCAGCGCCGCGGCACAGGTGCCCGCACCGCCGTGATGAACGATGCCCGCCACGCGTTCGAGCAACCAAGAGTAGGGGACGTACCGCACGAGGTGAACGCTGTCGGGTAGCGCGCGACCTTCGCCGACCGATGACATTCCGGCCTGAAGGATGGCGCGTGTTCCTGCCTTGGTGGCACTCTCGACAATGCAATCAGTGAGCTCGGCCGACTGAAGGGCGGGCATGGACCCGAACGTGACGAGGATCGGCGGCGGACCTTCGCGTAAGAACGCGCTGAGATTGACGTCAGGTTCGAGGGCTGGCTCATCGAGAAACCAATAACCGGTCATTAGCCATCGGTCTTTCCACGACGCGCGAGGCGGGACGATGAGTGGGCTCACGGCCACCAAATTGAGCAGCGGCGACTCGTTGAGCTCGAGCGCGATGGCGCGGCGAGGCGAGAGCCCCGCCTTCGCAAGCACCGGGTTGAAGATACCGTCCATGAACCGGGCGCCGAGGCGCATGAAAGTGGCAGCCAAGGTGCCGGGGAGGAAGTCAGTGATGAGCGTGCCGGTGATTCTCGGTTTGACGTGAACAAGAGAAGCGGCGAAACCGGTGACATCGGCGGCATGGTGCACGATCAGATCGGCGTCGCGAGTCGCTTCGACGACGCCCGGCAGCGCGATCATCAACTCGCGCTGGGCGGCAGCCATAAGAAGCTTGCCCTGCTTGAGGAAGCTGCGTTCGGCCAGAACGGCGCGCATCGCCTGCCTGTATTCGTCCTCGTTCCAGGGTTGACCCGAATCGCGGAAGGAAACTTGGGCGCCCAGAGCGCGCTCCTGGTAGCGGCGCGCCGCGACAAGGTAGGCGTCATGCCCGGCGGTCCCGAGGCCCCTTGCCAGCGCGATGTACGGGCGGACGTCGCCTTCTGATCCGAGCGATGTGACGGCGATCTTCATTCGGCTTTGCTAGGGTCGCACAGGACTGCCGACAAGATCAGCGAGCAATTGTCGGCGCGTCTTCGGTCTTCAGGCAGCGTCGAAGGACGCTCGATCCCCCGCGCCGCCGTGGCGCTGCGCTCGAGGGAGCCGCAAAAACCCCGCTTTCGCGGGCTTCTCAGCTCCAGCGCCAGGACTCGAACCTGGGACCCGGCGGTTAACAGCCGCCTGCTCTACCGACTGAGCTACGCTGGAAAGACTTGGAGGGTCCGAGAAACTACCTGCCTCCTCTCCGATGTCAAGCGCGCGGATGCTACCTTCCGCCCCATGGCGCTCAACGCGAAGTGGCACCGGGACCATGTCCTGCCTCGCAGTGCAAGCGATCGTGAGCGGCTGCGCTGGCACATACAGCACCAGAAGCATTGCGGGTGCCGGCCGATGCCAGCGGGGCTCGCGCGCAAGGCTTCGTCCCATGTTTCCAACGCGAAACAAGAGCAATCGTCGGCTGCGACGCGCAAGAGGGTCTCCGCGGGTACGCTCCTCGCGGGCCGGCCGGGGGCGGCTATCCGGCGCCGGTGCGGGTGGGCGGAAGGGGGCGACCCGCTCTACGCGCAATACCATGACGAGGAATGGGGGCGCCCTTCGCGCGACGATCGTCACCTTTTCGAGATGCTCATTTTGGAAGGTGCGCAGGCGGGTCTTTCCTGGATCACGATCTTGCGCAAGCGCGAGAACTATCGCCGCGCGTTCGACGGATTCGATCCGCGTAAGATGGCGGCGTACGACGGGCGTCGCATCGCCAAGCTGCTACGCGACGAGGGCATCGTGCGCAATCGACTCAAAATCGAAGCGGCCGTAGGCAATGCGCGCGCGTTTCTGGCGACGCAGAAAGAGTTCGGCAGTTTTGCGCGTTTTCTCTGGGATTTCGTGGGCGGCAAGCCGCTCGTCCATCGGCCGCGCGCCCTCGCCAACGTACCGGCGCGCACGGACATTTCCGACGCGATGAGCAAAGCTCTCCAGAAACGCGGCTTCAAGTTCGTCGGCTCGACGATCTGTTACGCGTTCATGCAGGCTACGGGGCTCGTGAACGATCACGTCGCGAGCTGTTTTCTCGCGCGCTGACGTTCAAAGCTTGATCGAACCGCTGTCTCTTTGCCGTTCGCCGTCGGGCGGGTCTTTCGGCAATGTGAAGAAGAAGGTCGTTCCCTGTTCCATCTCGGTCTCGACCCAGATCTTGCCGCAATGTGCTTCGACGATGCCCTTGGCAATGGAGAGGCCGAGGCCCACGCCGTCGCGCGTGCCCTTGGCCTGCCAATAGCGATCGAAAATGTGCGGCAACTGATCGGCTTCGATCCCACAGCCCGTGTCGGTGATGGCGAATCTCGTCTCGCCGTCGATCTCGCACGCCGAGACGTGGATCGCCCCCCCCTGCGCCGTGAACTTGAGGGCATTGCCGATGAGATTCGATAGGACCTGCAGAACGCGCTCGCGATCGCAGAAGATACGAGCATCGAACTTGGCAACGTCGGCGGTCAGTGACAATCCCTTGCTACTGGCCACCGGAGCCAGCATTTCGACGGTGTCCCTGACGAGGCTTGCGACATCGTGTTCCTGCGGGTCGATGAGAAGACGTCCCGCCTCGATCATCGCGAGATCGAGCAGATCGATGATGAGGCGATCCATGCGCTGGGCGGCGCGCAAGATGTTGTTTCCGTAGCGAAGGAGCCTGGCCGGAGTTTCGCGGGCGGGATCTGCCTTGATGAGCAGGGACGCCGTGGTGGCGATTGCGCTCAGCGGATTGCGCAGATCGTGCGAGACGACTTCGAGGAGGTTCTCGCGCGTGCGTCGCGAGCTCTCCGCCTCGGCGCGCGCCGTTTGCGCAGCATCATAGAGGTGGGCCCGCTCGAGGGCTTGCGCACAAAGACGCGACATCGTGACCATGAAGTCGCACTCGGTTTCGTCGAAGTCGCGCGCCGTCTTGAAGCTCACCCCGAGCACGCCGAGGCGGCGCCCCTCGACTTCGAGCGGCAGCGCGACCCACGAGGCGAAGGTGGGTACGGGGCGCACCAGTCCCGGATAAGGAATATCGAGCTCACGGCGATGGCGATAGAATATCGGGCGCCCCGTTTTGATGGCGTCGACGACGGGCAAGTTCGCGGTCATCGAGATCCGGCGAAACCCTTCCAGCAGGTCGTTGGCATAGCCCATCGATCGCACGAGCGTGAGCTCTTCGCCCGATTTCGCGACCTCGTACACCGTGGCGGCCGCCGCGCCGATCGCCTTCGTTCCGAGGCTCGTCACCACTTGGGCAACGATGGACGGCGTGGGCGCTTCTGAAAGCGCGGCCGTCACCTCCTGAATCAACGACGCACGCGCGGCGCTGTTCTCCGCGGTTCGGCGCGCTCGATGCGCCTCTCGGTAGAGCCGCGCGTTTTCGATGGCAGTACCCGCGCGCCGTCCGAGCTCCTCGGCCATGTGCAGGTCGCGCCGATCGAGCTGCGCTCCTCCTGCCGTCACGAACGTTATCGCGCCGAGGATGCGCTCACCCGCTCGAAGCGGCACGACCGCGTACGAGTGCAGGCCGAGCCCACGAAGCATCTCGAGGTGCTCGTCGCTCTCCGACGCGGCGCGGAGTCTCTCGTCGGACACCTCGGGGACGAAAATCGACTTTCCGGTTCGAACGACCTCGCTGGACGAGCTCTCGCCGGGCGATGAATACTGCAGAAGGCGCGCAACATGCTCGGCCTTCTCTGGTTTTTCGTGGGTGACCACGAGCCGCTGCAACGATCCGTCTTCCGCGACAGCGTGGATCGCGCACCAGCCCGCGATCTGCGGCACGGCCAATTCGGCGATGGTGGTCAGCGTCTTTTCGAAATCGAGGGACGACGTGAGGAGCGTGCTGGCTTCGGCAATGAACCAGCGACGCGCTTGCTCCTGCCGCTCTTCGGTCACGTCGCGAAACACGACCACCTGGCCGACCACTTCGCCGCGCGTGTCGCGAATCGGCGCCGTGCTCTCGTCGATGTTCAGCTGGGCGCCGTTGCGCCGTAAGAGCAGCTTGGCACTTCGCCGGGCGAGCGTAAGATCGGACCGCGCCACATCGGCGTGCGGACGTGGGCTAGGTCGGTCCGAAACGGGCGCCACGTCGGCGACCCTTTGCACGACCTCGTCGAACCGGCGCCCCCGCACTTCGTCGAGTCGCCAACCGGTGAGCAATTCCGCCGGACCGTTCATCAACGTCACCCGCCCAGCCGGGTCGGTCGTGACGACGGCATCGGCGACACTCATGATCGTCGCCGCGTAAAAAGCCTCGCTCAGCTGAAGGCGTAGATTCGCCTCTTTGTTCTCGGTGATGTCGGAACACACGCCGATGAGTCGCTCCGGCTTGCCTTGGCCGTCGCGCAGCAATCGGCCGCGCCCCTCGATCCATCGGATGGACCGATCGGGGCGCACGATCCGGCACTCGATATAGTAGTCAGGGCCCCCCGACATCGTCAGCGAGACGGCCGCGAGCACGCCTGCACGATCGTCGGGGTGCACGTCACGTAAGAAATGGTCGAACGTGCCTCCGAACCCGCCCGTCGCGGGGTCGAGGCCAAAGATGCGCTCGACCATCGGTGACCAGACCACTTGATTCGTGAGGAGGTCCCAGTCCCACGTTCCCATCTGGCCGGCGGCCAGCGCGAGGCTCAGTTGAGCATCGACGAGACCACGATGAGGTGGCTGGGGATCGGCGGCGTGCATCATGGAGGCCTGGACGGCAAACTCGAGAGGATAGTTGACCCGATTCGCCGCGGGTGCGAAAAGTCGGCTCTGTGCGCCCTTCAGCCTCTGCCGACGCGCCCGCACCTGCGGCTGGTTCAGATTCTGCGACCCAAAAAACCGCTGAGGACACGGCGCGGGGCGCCGGACGCGGAGGGCTCGCCGTCGCAGGCGCGAAGGTATGGTTCATCATCGTCGGCCTCATTCAGCAGACGCTGCTACCGCGTTTCATCGGCATGGATGGCTACGGCGCTTTTTCGACCGTCTTGGCCGTTGCCAACATCCCCAATAACGTCATCACGGCATCGTCCATTCAGGGCGTCTCCCGCGCCGTCGCCGGATCCGACCACGAAGAGCAGGCGCAGCGCCGCGCCCTGCGCATTCACTTCGTGCTGGCGCCTTGTCTGGCTGCGCTCTTCTTCGCGCTCGCGCCGCTTGCCGCCGAGTTCGAGCATGCGCCGCACGTCCTTTTGCCGCTGCGCATCTTCGCCGGCGTGCTCTTCGTCTATGGCCTCTATACGCCGCTCGTCGGTGTGCTCAATGGCAAGCGAAGATTCGTCGCGCAAGCCGGCCTCGACGTGTCCTTTGCGACATTGCGCACCATCGGCATGCTCGGTGCCGCCTATTGGCTCGGACGGCGCCTCGATGGGCCGACCGGCGCCGCCATCGGCGTAGCCGTCGCTGCGGCGGCCATCCTCCCCCTCGCGCTCGCCACGGCGGGAACCGGCAAGGCAGGCCAGGGCGGCGTCAGTCCCGCGCAGCACCTCGCGGCGCTCGGGCCTATCGCCTTGGGTCAGCTCTTTTTGAACCTCCTCATGCAAGCGGATATTTGGCTTCTCCGCCGTTTCGCGCATGAATCGGGCGAAGCCGCGGGCGTCGCCGGCGAGGCGCTGCGCAGCGCGACCGACACGCTGGTCGGCGCTTATCGGGCCGCTCAGCTGTTTGCATTCCTCCCTTATCAGTTGCTCCTCTCGATCACCTTCATTCTCTTTCCCATGGTGGCGCGGGCGCGCGCGCAAAACGACCAGGAGGCGGTCCGTGGTTACGTGCGCACCGGGCTTCGCCTGGGGCTCGTATTGGCCGGTCTGATGGTGTCGTGCACGTCGGGTCTGGCTCCCGAGCTTCTTCGCTTTGCCTATCCTCAACAGGCCGCCGACAACGCCGGCACCGCGTTGCGGGTGCTTTCGCTAGGTCAAGGTGCGTTTGCCATCTTCGGCATCGAGACCACCGTGTTGGTCAGCCTGTCGCGGGAGCGATGGAGCGCCACGGTGACGGGCGCAGCCGCGCTGCTGGTGGCGTGCTTCTGCTGGGCTATCGTCCCGTCATCACCGTTCGACGCAACGTTGCTCGTGCGTACAGCGCTGAGCACGTCGCTCGCGCTCTTGCTCGCCGCCGTCACCGGAGCTCTCTTGGTCCTGCGCGCCGCGGGCAGCTTTGCGCCGGCCAAAACGGTGGTCCGCACCGGGTTGGCCATGGCGGCGGCGATCGGGCTCGGAACGTTCTTGCCCTGGATGGGGCGGGCTCTTCTCATCCTGGAGGTCCTGCTCGTCGCCGGCACCTACGTCGCGGTCGCCATCGTCACCGGCGAGCTGACCCGGCGCGACCTCGCCATGGTCCGATCGATCGTCGGCCGCAAGCGCAGCGCGACAACGGCCTCTTAGCGTTGTTGCCCGTGCCGACGCGCTCTAACCGATCGCGCGGCGCATGAAGAGATCTTCGAGGGTTTCGCGGCGGGGCGCGACCTCGACGACGCGCGCGCTCGCCTCGAGAGCGGCGGCCAGCACTTTGGGTACTTTGTCGTCGCCTTCGATCTCGACCACGACGTGCCCCGCGCTGTCTTGTACGGAGAACCCGTCCGCAATGAGCCGCTCGCGCAGCGCCGTTGACACGTCACCGAGCGTCACTTCGACGCGGCGCACCTCGGCACGAAGCAGATCGCGCACGGCGCCGCTCACGACCGTCTCGCCCCGCCGCAAAATGACGACCCGGTCGCAGAGCGTCTCGACGTCGCTCAAGATGTGCGTCGAGAAAAAGACGGTCTTGCCCCGCTTCTTCTCCTCCAAGATGAGATCGCGGACCTCCTTGCGACCCACCGGGTCGAGTCCGCTCATCGGCTCGTCGAGGAGGAGAAGCTCGGGATCGCTGACCATGGCCGCGGCGAGCCCGGTGCGCTGCAGCATTCCCTTGGACAATCTGCGAACCTGGCGGTCGGCGGCGTAAGCGATCCCGGTCCGTTCGAGGGACGCTTCGACGCGCTCGCGCAAGCGCGACCCAGTGAGACCGCTCAAACGCGCCGATAAGGTGACGAATTCGCGCGGAGTTAAATAAGGATAGATATAAGGATTCTCCGGCAGAAACCCGACGCTCTTCATCGCCTCCGGCGACGGCGTGACGTGCCCGAATACCGCAGCGCGCCCGCCGGTCGGACGAATGAGACCGGTGAGCATCTTGATGGTCGTCGTCTTGCCGGCACCGTTCGGCCCGAGAAAGCCGAAGATTTCGCCCGCCTCGACGGCGAACGAAATGCCTTTCACGGCTTCGACACGGCGCATGAAAAAGCCCTGCCGAAAGGTCTTTTGTAGGCCTTCGGCAACGATGGCTTGCGTCATCGAGGCTTCTCGGGGTCTGCGGTGCTCGCGTATTCGTGAAGCTTGTATTGAATCTTGCGCGAGCTGATGCCGAGCACGGCGGCGGCCTTGGAGGTCGAGCCGCCGCACATCTCGAGCGTTTTCAAAATGGCGAACCGCTCGATGTCGTCGATGCTCGAGCCGGGGATGCGCGGAGGGCCGTCGGGCGCGTCCTTGGGAGCGATGTTGGCCGGCAAATGACGCCGTTCGATACGACCTTCGTCACAGAGCACGACGGCCCGTTCGATGGCGTTTTCGAGCTCGCGCACGTTGCCCGGCCAGCGATAGGCCTCGAGCGCGCCGAGAGCTTCGTCGTCGAAACCTTCGATGCGTCTGCCGTTCTCTTCGGCGTAGCGAGCCAGGAAAAACATGGCGAGCGCGGGGACGTCCGAGGCGCGGTCGCGCAGCGGCGGTATCTCCAATGACACCACGTTGAGTCGATAGAACAGGTCTTCGCGGAAGCGCCCCTCGGCGATGAGAGCGGAAAGATCGCGGTTGGTCGCAGCGATGATGCGCACGTCGACATGGAGGGTCTCGTTGCCCCCTACCCGCTCGAACGCGCGCTCTTGCAGGAAGCGCAGCAGCTTGACCTGCGTCGCAGCCGGGATCTCGCTGACTTCGTCGAGAAAGAGGGTCCCCTGGTCGGCCTGCTTGAAGCGCCCCTCGCGGCGCGCCACCGCGCCCGTGAACGCACCTTTTTCGTGCCCGAAAAGCTCGCTCTCGAGGAGACCCTCGGCGAGCGCGGCGCAGTTGAGGCGAACGAGAGGCGCCTTGGCGCGAGGGCTGGCGCGGTGGATCGCCTCGGCAATGAGCTCTTTGCCGGTACCGCTTTCGCCGACGACGAGCACGCTCGCGCGGCTCTTGGCCACCTGCTCGACCAGCTCGAGCAGGGGTTTCATGCGCGCCGAATCGCCAACGATGTGGCTCATCACGTTGCGCTCACGCAAACGTTCGCGCAGGCGCAAGTTCTCCCGGACAAGGCGTGCCTTCTCCATGGCACGCTCGACGATCACCGCGAGCGCATCGAAGTCGAGCGGCTTGGTGAGATAATT
>DATHEQ010000462.1:0-18886 GCA_035318505.1 Polyangiaceae bacterium
TGAGAACGGCGCCGGCAAGTCGACACTCATCAAAGTGCTGGCGGGCGTTCACGCTCATGGCAGCTACCGAGGCACCATCGAAGTGAACGGCAAGGCCGCGCACCTTTCATCGCCCGCCGACGCCCGCAGCGCGGGTATCGCCGTCGTGCACCAGGAGCTGATGCTCGTCTCCGAGTTGTCGGTCGCGCAAAATCTGTTGCTCGGCCGCGAACCGCGGCGCTTTCGCTTCATCGATGACGCTAGGCTCGAATCGACGGCACAGAGCTACCTTTTGCGCTTCGGCTTCGCCGGGCAGATCGATCCGGCCAAGCCGGTCGGCGAGCTCGGCATCGGAATGCAGCAGATCGTGGAGATCGTGCGCGGCCTATCACTCGAGGCTCGGATCTTGGTTCTCGACGAGCCCACCGCGGCGCTCTCCCAGCAAGAAGCACGGAAGCTGCTCGATTGGCTGCGCAAGTTGAAGGCCGGCGGCACCACGTGCATTTACGTGTCTCACCGGCTCGACGAGCTGTTTGCCATTTGCGACCGCCTTACGATTTTGCGTGATGGCTGCACCGCGGCCACCACCGTCACGGCCGACACGACGCCCGAGCGCGTGGTGAGCGTAATGGTGGGACGCACGCTCGAGGGGGCCCGATCGCGAGCGCCGTTCGCGGCCACGTCACGCGAGCAAAGAGCAGTGCTCGAGGTGAAGGACTTCTCGGTGTGCCGCTCGCGCGGGAAGCGCGGCGAAGCGGAGCAGCCACGCTTCGCTCTCAACGCGGTCTCGCTCTCGCTCTGGCCGGGCGAGATCGTCGCCGTCGCCGGCGCGATGGGCTCGGGGCGAACCGCGCTGCTCTCGGGACTTTTCGGATGCGCCGAGGCGGGGGCCACGGGTCGCATCCTCATCGAGGGTACCGAGGTGGTCATCGATTCGCCCCTCGCCGCCATACGTCACGGCCTCGCGCTCGTGCCCGAGGACCGAAAAGGAAGGGGGCTCGTCCTCGGCATGACGGTAGCCGAAAACCTAGCCCTTCCCTCGCTCGCGTCGCCGCATACGATGGGACGAGCCGCTCGGTTCGGCCTCGTCGACGCTACCGCCGAATCGCTGCTCGCCGAGCGACGCATTCGTTCGCTGCAGATACGCGGCGGCGCGGCATCGACCGCGTCGACCTTGTCCGGCGGAAACCAACAAAAAGTGGTTCTTGGCAAATGGCTCGAACACCCGCCCAAGGTTCTCCTTCTCGACGAGCCCACCCGCGGCGTGGACGTCGGCGCGCGCGAAGAAATCTACGGCATCTTGTCGCAGCTCGCGCTCGAGGGGGTGGCGGTTCTCTTCGCCTCGTCCGATCTGTCTGAAATTCTGCGTCTGGCCGATCGAATCATCGTATTGCGGCAAGGCAGGAAGGTAGCGGAGCTCGACGGTCAAACGGCGACGGAGGAGATCATCGTGCGGCTCAGCACCGGCGCGCTCGCTGCGGTATCTCTCGAACGGGGCGTCTCAGCGGCGCCCATCTGTGACGTCGAACCGAGCGGCCATCGCGCCGACAGCGTGCAATCATGAGCATGAGCCAGACGGTGGTACCTACCTCGAGCGAGCGCACGACCCTGGCCCTGTCCGACATCGTCGGCTCTCGCACGCTGCGTACGGCGTTCGTCTTGCTGCTTCTCTGGGCGGGGCTCGCCACCTATCCCGATACGCGCGAAGCGTTCCTCACGGCCGGCAATCTGAGCAATGTGACGGCCCAGATCGCCGAGATCGTGATCATGGGCGTGGGGATGACGTTCGTCATTCTCATCGGCGGAATCGATTTGTCGGTCGGCGCCGGAATGGCCCTTTTCGGCGTCGTCGCCGCACTCCTGCAAATTGACTATGGTCAGCCGGCAGTCGTGGCAGTGATGGCGGCGCTTCTTCTCTCGGTCGTCGTTGGTCTTTGGCACGGGCTCCTGGTGGCGAAGTTCAAGGTGCCGCCCTTCATCGCAACCTTGAGCGGCTTTCTCGCCTACCGCGGTCTCGCGCTGGTGCTGTCGGACGCGCGTGGTCTCTCGCCGATGGGGAGCGACTTCGCCGTCTTGGGCCAGCGACTCTCTTCCGCATCGTCGATGGCGATCTGTGGCGCCGGTCTCCTCGCCGGGATCGCCTTGCTATTGCAACGCGAGCGACGCCGGCGCGAGTTCGAGCTTCCCCTGCAGAATCCTCTCTTGCTCGGGATTCAAGCCCTCAGCATCGTCGCCATCACGGCAGTGCTGGCCGTCATCTATCAGGACGGCATACCGGTACCCGTCTTCATCGCCGCGGTGGTCGCCGCCCTCGGCTCGGTAATGCTGCGCCGAAGCCGGCTCGGACGCTACGCGTTCGCCATCGGCGGCAACGCGGAAGCCGCGCGATTGTCCGGAGTCCCCGTGCGGAGAGTGACGATGCTCGTCTATCTCATGGCCGCCATACTCACGGCGACGGCGGGGCTCATCGCCGCGGCGCGCACCAACGGCGTCACGCCGGGAAATATGGGCCTTATCCGCGAGCTGCACGTGATCACCGCCGTGGTGATCGGCGGGACGAGTCTTTCGGGCGGGCGCGCCACCATGCTCGGCACGCTGCTGGGGGCGCTCATCTTCGGAACGCTCTCCAATGGTATGAACCTCCTCAACGTCAACTCCAATTGGCAGCTCATCTTGACCGGCATGATCCTGCTCGGAGCCTCCATGCTCGATTCGCTCTCCATTCGAAAGGAGGCCGTATGAATGCCGTCCCCACGACCGCTCGGGTGCTCTTCGTGGCGCTCCTCGTCGTCTGCTCGTGCAGCAAGCCGCAAACCGAACAAGGCGAGGCGCCGACGGCGGCGTCTGCCACCAAAGTGGCATTTCTCATCTCCACGCTGCAAGAGGAACGCTACAAAAAAGATCGCCGTTATTTCGAGGATGTCGCCAAGCAAAAGGGGCTCGCCCCTTTCACGCTCTCGGCCGACAACGACAACGCCCGCCAGCTGTCGCAGGTCGAAGACGCGCTCTCACGTGGGGCCAAGGTGCTCGTTATCCAGCCCACCGACAGCGCCGCCGCCGCCGGGTACGTCGCCAAGGCGCACGCCAAGGGAGCCAAGGTCGTGGCCTACGACCGATCGATACCGGGTGCAGATTTCTATGTGGCGCACGATAGCTACCGCGTGGGCGTGCTCCAGGCCGAGCGAGCGCTCGAGGCGACGGGCCACGCCGGCAACTTCGTCATCTTGAGCGGCCAATCCGGCCACAGTGTCGCGCTCGAGATCACGCGTGCCTACCGCGATACGCTTCGTCCATACGTCGAGAAGGGCAGCGTCAAAGTCGTCATGGAAAAGAGCCATGATGCGTGGTCACCCGAGCAGGCGCTGAAGACGGTCGAGGACGCCATCGCCAAGACCAAAGGCGATATTCACGCAATCTTGGCCAACAACAGCGGCATGGCGCGCGGCGCCGTGCAGGCGATCCAAGCCGCCGGCCTCGGTGGCAAGCACATCTTCATCGCCGGCGCAGACGCCGACGCGGCGAACGTCAACTACGTGTGTGAAAAGAAACAGTCGGTCGAGGTCCTGAAGGACATCAAGCCTCTCGCCGAGAAAGCGGCTGAAATTGCAGCGGCACTCGCGGAGGGTAAGCCCGTCGACGCCAAGAAGGACTCGTCTGGCGTTCCGGTGGTGGCAGTCCCCGTAATTCTGGTCACGCCCGAAAACGTCAATGCCGCTCTTGTCGTCAGCGGCTTTCATTCCGCAAGCGCGCTGCCTTCCTGCAAGGAATGGATGGCGCCGGGACACTAAGAGAAAGAGGGATCCCACATGCGAAGCGAGCTCACGACATTTTTGAAATGGGTTATGATTCCAGCCTTGGGGCTATACGCCTCTTGCAGCCAGGAACCAGCGCACAAGAATGTCGCGACACCGGGAACCGGTGGCTCCGGTACGACGACGTCGGGTAGCGGCGGCGCCGGCGGGAGCGACCCCTCGGGCGGCACCGGCGGCGCGACGACGACGACCGGGTCCGGCGGATCCACGACCGGCACCACCGGCGCCGGCGGAACGACGGGAACCGGCGGCACGACGACTACCGGCGGAACGACGACCGGGACCGGCGGTGCGACGACCGGCGCCGGCGGTGCGACGACGACAACGACGGGAACCGGCGGAACGACGACCGGCGCGGGAGGCACGACCGGCACCGGCGGGACGGGAACCGGAGGCGCGGGTGGAACAGGCGGTGGCCCCCCCGTCCCCCCCGACGACGCCACTTGCACCATGTACACCGACCCGCGCGTGATCGTGCTTACGCCGCCCGATCCAGTTGCGTCGAGCTTGGTCCAGAGCATGACCCAGGATCAGAAGCTCGCCTTGCTGAGCGGCGATCCCACCGTCTGCGGGTCGCCCAACTGGAACTGCGATTTCAACGGAACCGCCATTCCGACCACCAGTCCGGCCATTCCCGCGTTCAAGATGCGCGATGGCCCGCGCGGCCTTCATACCCAAACGGGCTCCGGCGACGCTGGGTCCGCCACGTCGACATGGGCCGTGGCCGGAGCGCGCGCCGCCGCGTTCGATGTCGACCTCGAATACCGCGTCGGCAAAGCGCAGGGCAAAGAAATGCGGGCGCTCAAGATCGACATGTCGCTCGCGCCGACCATCAACACGCTGCGCCATCCGCGCTGGGCGCGCGCCCAGGAGACGTACGGCGAAGATCCGGTGGTGCAGGGCCTTCTCGGCGCTGCATTCACGCGCGGGATCCAGCAAGGCGAGGACGCGCAAGGCGGCGTACCCGCCTGCCCCAAGCACTTCGCGGCCAACGACACCGACAACAACCGGCAGAGCGTCATGATGAACATGGACGAGCAGACGCTGCGCGAAAACTATGCGTTGCCCTTTCAAATCGTCGTCGAAGACGCCGACCCGGCCTGCATCATGGCGGCCTACAACGGCGTCAATGGCAACTGGTCCACAGAGAACAAGCATCTTCTCACCGACATCCTGCGCACCAATTGGGGTTGGACGGGGTTCGTCGTTTCGGACTGGTGGGCGACGAAGAACAACGGCGCCGCATCCATGAACGCTGGCCTCGACTACGAGATGCCCGACAAAACCGCCTTCCAGCAGCTCCCTCAGGCGCTCGCATCGGGCACGGTACAATCGGCGCGAATCGACGAAGCTGCCAAGCGCGTTCTCAACGCGCGGATCAAGTTCCATCAGCTCGACGCGTCGTATCTCAATAGCCCGCTCGACACGGCTATCGCCAATAACCAGGGGCACAAGGATCTCGCGCGCGAAACGGCCGAGAAAGGCGCGGTGCTCCTCAAGAACGACGGCATCTTGCCGCTCGGCCCCAAAGCGACCACGGTCGGCTCTGGCCTTGCTACCGTCAAGAGCATCGTCTTTCTCGGTCCCGATCGAGCCCTGCCCAACTTGGCTGCCGTGTCTGCGGCCGGCCAGGCATCGGGATTGGGCGACCGCGGGAGCAGCAACAGCCGGCCGGGCTACGCCATCTCGTTCGTGCAAGGCGTTCAGTCTCTTCCCGCCGCCGCCGGCATCACCGTCACCCAGAGCGCCAACGCGGCCGACGCAGCCATGGCCGATGTCGCCATCATCCCCGTCTCGATGGCGCACGAGGACGAAGGTGAAGCGTTCGACGGAGGTCAGGACCGACAAAACTGCAACCTCACCAATCCTCACCCGTTGCATTGGCCTGCCGGCAACAAACCCGCGGCCTTCATCAAAGCTGCCGCCGCGGCGAACCCCAACGTGATCGTGGTGCTCATGGTGGGCAGCGCGGTCATCATGGAAGACTGGATGGGCGACGCGAAAGGCATCATCCAGACCTTCTACCCGGGCCAAGAAGGAGGAACCGCCTTTGCGAGGCTGCTCTTTGCCGACATCAACTTCTCCGGCAAGGTACCCTTCACCGTTGCCCAGAACGAGGCCGACTACCCCGCTTTCCAGAACAACGTCGCGCAGGCCCAAGTCGCTTACCTGCACGGCTATCGGAAGTTCGAAGCAGAAAACCTACAGCCGAGAGTCTGGTTCGGGCAGGGCCTCAGCTACACGCGCTACGAGTACAGTAACCTTCAGGTCCTTTGCGCGAACGGCATCACCGACAAAGGTCGCCTCAACGTCCAAGTGACGGTCAAGAATGCCGGGACCTTGGCAGGCGATGAGATCGTGCAGCTCTACGTGGGGTCGACGACCACGGCGCGACGGCCGAAAAAGGAGTTGAAAGCGTTCACGCGGGTCTCGCTCGCACCGGGTGAGAGCAAGAACGTGCAGCTCACCGTTCCTGCCAGGGACCTCGCTTACTGGAACATGACCCAGAGCGCGTGGGTCGTCGAAAAGGTCGGAACGGCGACGAACGCGACCGGCGAGCACACCGTGTTCGTCGGCGCGAGCGCCAATCCGACCACGCTGCTTTCGGCGAAGTTCACCATCAAGTGAAAGGCGCGTTCCCCGCCGCCGGGCCACGCGCACCACGTGGCCCGGCGACAACGAGGGAAAAGGCGCGGCCCCTGTCAGGAATGTCCAAAATGCGTTTCGCATCGTCAAAGAAGCACGAAAGTCCATTCAAGGCGCCAAAGCGACGGCGTCGCGGGCAGACACACCTCGGCGCCGCGGGCGCGATCATGGCGGCACTGCTCATCGGAACTGCGCCGGCGAAGGCGCAACCGCCGACCACGGCCGATCCCTCCAAACCCGCCACGGGTACGGCGATCGCGTTGGAACAAGCTCCGGAGACACCTCGCCCGGAGCCTCCAACGCCCGAGCTATTGAGCGGTGCGCCCGGTGTAGCCGTCTGGCAACGGGGAATCTTTCCGAGCCTCGCTCGGCTCGAGTGGCATGGCGGTACGGAGATCGACGTCGGCTTCGCGCGGTACACGTTCGACACGCCCTCGGAGAACTCGTCCAGCTTCAACGATTTTCGCGGACGCTTCGTGCTCGGCCCCGCGTTTCGTTACGACTTTGCCCAAGACTATTTTTTTCGTACGACGGGGCAGCTGGTCGCCTGGGTTCGCGAGCAGGTCGGGCTTTATCAAATCAACGTGGACGACGTCTTCGTACAGGTCGGCAAGAGCGGCCTATGGGATTTCATGCTCGGCCGGTTCTTGACCTGGCGCGTCTATCGAAAAGGTCTCGGCTACGATCTCTACACGCTCGAGGACACCGGCGCCCTTCTGCTCGGCAACATCGAAGGCAGCAATTTCGGGCCTCACATCTACGAGGTCGACCATATCTTCATGCGCCGAACGCCAGGGCGCGCCGCATTTCACCTCTACCCTACGCCCTGGTCGGGCCTCGAGATCGCAGGCGAATACGGAAAAGAGGGCACTTCGAACACCGCCGGCGGGCGCGCTGCGGCGAACGTCACCTATGAATTTTTGAGCGTATCGGCGGCAGCGGAGTACCGCTTCCTGAGACCAGCCCAGGAAACCTCGTCGCTGGCGGCCGACGGGATGACCAAGGTCGAGTGCAAGCGATGTGGCGTTACCGAACGGTGGGGCGTCGGCGGCGGCGCCGTCCTCACCTACAAACCCATCGAAGCCGGTTTCAACGTCGCTCTCGGCAAACAGGCGGTCTACAGCCAAAAAGACGGACAGGCCGATAAGAATGGCTTTGGCCAGACGATCAGCATGGGTGGATACCTCGAATTCGATCTCGGCTCGCTGGCGTGGGGTCGACCGCTCATCTTCGGAGGAGGCCTCCATCGGACGGAGCTCTTGACCGAAGTCGAGGAGTTTCAACGACACGTTCAAGGCGCGGCCTATGTCGCTTATCCGCTCGGTTTCAACAATGCCATGGTCAAGCTCGTTCTTTCCCAATCCGATGTGAAGTGGGAAGAGCCGAGCGGAGATATCTTTATCCTGCGAAATAGTAAGATGGTGGCTGGTCGCGTCCGCGTATCGTTCAACTTCTGACTCGCCTTCATCTTCATGAGGTGACAGAGATGAGGGCAAGCTCGAAAACTCTCCTGGTCGCCGTGACAATGACTGGATGTGCCGTCTACGACGACACGTCCCGTACTTCTTCCGGATCGACGGCCGCAACGACTGGGTCTGGAGGCGCAACCAGCGGGCCATCCGGAGGTTCTGCGGGCAGCGGAGGGATCGGAGCGAAGGACGGCTCGTCGGGGGCTTCCGGGGATGCGGACGCGGGCGGCGCGGCGGGCAAGAGCGGAACATCGGGCGCTGGTGGTTTCTCCGATGCCGATAGCCCAGAAGACGGCGGCGGAATCGCCGGCGCTGGCGGAACGTCCGGAATCGATGCCACCGGCGGCGCAGGGGGAACGTCCGGTGCCGCGGGAACGTCGGGGAGCGGCGGCGCCGCGGGCGCAAGCGGAACCTCTGGCTCAGGAGGGACGTCTGGCGGCGATGGGTCCTCCGGTGCCGACAGCTCGTCGGGGATCGATCACGCCGACGCGGGGCAGCCGTGCGTCGTTGGAACGGGACCCTCGAATCTGCCCTTCGCCGTCGATCCCTATTTCGTCGCGAGCGGGTGGATGCAAGCTGCGCTCATTCGTCAGGAAGCGAGCTGCCTTTACCCTCCCCCCGCCGACGCGGGAGCGCCCACCGATGCTGCTCGAGATGGGACATCGACGAGCGACGCGGGCACCGTCCCGCCGCTACCGGGGTCGAAGTGCTGGACCATCACCTATGCGCCGACGGCGCCGACCGACTGGGCAGGCGTCGATTGGCAATACCCTATCAACAATTGGGGCGCGGACGCCGGCCTCGTCATTCCCCCCGGTGCAGCGCGCGTCAGCGTCGTCGCCTGGGGCGACACCGGAACCGAGATGGTGACGTTCCAAGTCGGATACGGAGCTGCCTCCCCCGACGGCTTCGGCGCGTCGCTGACCGATCAGCCCCTCACGACGACCCCCACCAGATACGCCGTCAACATGAGCGGCATCGCGTACACGTGCAATTCGGTCCGCATGGGGTTCGGCTGGGTCGCCACCGGCGGCACCACCATGACGTTCCACCTCGCCGACGTGCGATGGGAGTGATCGAGCAAATCGCGACGCGCACGACTCACGGCGCTACCTGGGGAGGCGCCGCGCAGCGCCGCACGCGAGGCGCGATCATCACGCAAACGAGCCCGCGCCCACAGTCCGCGTCGGAATCGCAAGTGCCTCGGCCCATACATTTGCCTATGCACGCTTCAAGGAGATGGGCCGAGTCCGCGAAAGCGGCGCACCGGTCGCGGCAGATGGGCTCGCGGCAAGCCTCGCTTTGTCCCGCATCGCCGCATGCGCCTTCCGATGCGCGCGCACCCTCGCGAGCGACGCTTCCCATGCCGTCCTCTCGCGTCCTACACGCTGGGGCGGCCGTCGCCAACGCCAAGAAGAGGACGACGGTCCTTGCAACCGCGAACCCAGGCGTCACTGAGGTGCTCGCAGGCCTCGCGACAATTCCACCCGCTGCTTGGCCGAAGGAGCGACTTGGGGGGAGTACGGAATGACGGTCGAGCCGGGCCTGTCCTGCTTGGCGGCGGCTAGGCGCGGGGCACCACTGATGACCCCGCGTCGTTTCAACGACTACTTGCCTTCGAATTTGAACGAGACCTTCACCTTGGCGCGGTAGGCCTTTACCTTGCCTTGATCCATCGTCATGTCCAGCTGGGTGACTTCGGCAACACGGAGATCGCGCAGGGACTTGCCCGCGCGGTTGACGGCCGCGGCCGCCGCCTTCTCCCACGACTCCGTGCTCGATCCGACCAACTCGATGATCTTGTAGACGCTCTCAGCCATGGCTCGCTCCGATCTCGTGGAGATGAGAAACGATACCTGCGCTCATTGCAATGGTAAACGCGCAGCCAACGTCGAAGGGCTGAGTGGCCTCTCGTCCTCCTACACTTGCCATGCGCCATCAGCGTAAACCACGTCGTCGTCGAGCAGCACGCGGTCGGTCACGACGAACGTATCCACGTGATAACGGACTTCGCGATGATTGAGATGCGGCTTCTTGTACACGCCGTGTCGCGCACCGAGCGACAGATGGACACCGCACACGCGCTCGAACGCGCCGACGTCACCGACGCGTCGATCGCGTGAAAAGGCGCGGTTCATCCCAAAGCCGAGCTCACGAAGCCATACCTCGCCTTCCTCGGCTCGGATCACGCTGAGAACTCGATCGAACTCGTTCGTCGCGTCGATGGCGCTGACGACGCGGCCGCGTTCGACGAGGAGGGTGATGGGATGGGGCGGCACGTTGAGCCGGAGGGAGGTATCGGTAAAGCCGTAGATCTGCGCGCTGCCGTGGACCTTCTCCAGATCGCGCGCTTCGGTGAACACTTCGCCGATGGGAAATTGGCTGCCAACATTCTTCAGCCCCGCAAAATCGCCAATATTCATTCTTGCCGCCTCGAGCGCGGAATCAAAACGGAGGATGTGCCCGCCGCTCTCGATTCGAGCCGAGCGCGCGTCGTCCATGCGGGTCTTCAACCCGGGGCCGACACGCCGGTAATACGCCGGATCGTAGGCGAGCGCGGCGACGTAGTGTTCAATCTCATCGGGCGCCATGCGATCCAAGTTGGAGTGCTCAATCACCTTGATGTTTCGCCGGTAGAGCTCCACGCGGATACGGAACGCCGGTATACGAAACACGGTCGACTGGATCAAAACGACGAGAGCCCGCTCCTCGAGCTCCGCCAAAACCGCTCTGACCGCTTCCGGTGCCACCTCGTCGAACGAGACGACGCGCGCCTCAGGAAGGCATTCGGCATAGGCGCGAACCAGCAACCGCGATAGCTCGGTGCGATGGTCCGCGACCACCACCGCCGCGTCTTCGCCCGTGTGCTCCATGGCGATGGCGAGCGTGTCCCTCACGTTACGTGATGCGAGGGAGGCTATCAGCGGGGAAATCACTTGACCGCTCGCTTCGCCTTGGTCCCGCCCCGTTTCGCCGCCGAGGCAGCGGCACGTGGCGTTGGCTCGAGGGCTCGTGCTTCGAGCACCGCTTGCGCGAGAACGGACTCGAGCACCGCCAAATCGATGTCGGTAAAGCGCCCCAGATAGAGACACGAGCCGCCGACCTTGTGCTTCCCGAGCTTGGCCAGCAGAGGCTGGAGCTTCTTTAGACCCCCCATGAGATAAACGGTCAGGTTCGCCGCACGCGGAGAGAAGCCGACGTAAAACCAGTCACCCTGCCGGCCCGATGCATAGTGGTAATGCAGATCGCCGAAGCCGACGATGCTGGGGCCCCACATGCTCGGCTTTTCCCCGGCAACCCGCTGCATCAGCCGGAGGAGCGCACGAGCGTCTTTCTGCTTTTCGGTATCCTTGATGGCGGCGATGAAATCGCGGACGCTCGCCTTGGTCTTCGTCGTTTTGGGCTCGGCCATCTCGCCAACCGTAGGTCACGCCCGAAGCTCGATCAATCGCGGCGCGCGCTCATTTGCTCGAGCTCTCGCTAGGCCCCGCCTCTGCGGGATGCTATGCCCAAATGCGCGCCGCTGGCCGCCCGCTCGGCGCCGCTGCCCGGAGGCACCCCATGAGCCAAGCCGATCTCGATCCCGAATATGTGTTCTCCCATCACTCCGCGACGCCGGAAAAGCTCGCGCGATATGACGCGATCCACACGGCAGCCAAGCGCTTCGCCCAAGTTCTACTCGAGCAGGTGCCGGCATCATCGGATCGATCGGAAGCGCTCCGGCTCGTTCGCGAGGCCTCGATGATGGCATGCGCCGGTGTGTCGCTCGATGGACGTCTGAGATAGTCCCCCCGCCGTCGCCGGGCCGATGCAACGGCCCTAGCTGCGCCGTTGAGAAGTTAGGCGGCGCCCGCAATTTTGCGAACGGTCGCCAGCAGTAGGTCGGGCTTCAGCGGCTTGATGAGCCAGCCTTTGGCGCCCGCCTGTTTGGCCTGGGCGATGAGAGCGGGTTGCCCCTCCGTCGTCAGCATCAAGATCGAAAGCGCGGCGTTGGAAGGGTTCTGCTTGACCACTGAAACCATCTCGATGCCGTTCATGCGCGGCATGTTGACGTCGCAAATCACGAGGGCGAGCCCGGGCGTTGCCGCAATTTTCTCGACACCATCGAGCCCGTCGCAGGCCTCGAGCACCTCGTACCCTGCCTCGGACAGAACGATGCCCACCTGCTGTCGCACCGTGCGCGAGTCGTCGATCACCATCACCTTCTTGCTCATAGCGTTCCGATTCCCTGTCTTCAAAATAGAATGACTTCGCCCTCGGGCGGCGCGTCGGCCGTGACCGGACCGTGTAGCAACGCAGTGGCGCCCGGCGTCGTCACCTCGAACCATACCCCGATCCACCAAGGGTCGGCCACAAACCGAACCGCGATCAGCTTACCGCGGCGCGACGGCCAAACGTTCATCTGCTCACCGCGAACTACCTGCGGTGTACTGGATCGGATCTGGACACCCCGGCTCGCTAGAACATGCTTGATCCGACCAAGCAATCGATTAACCACTTCCCCTGCCCAATCGAACACCTCCGCGTCGCCAAGCTGCTCGTTCTGAACGGGAAGCGGGTACGCATGGCGCATCAGCGCAACGGGGCCCATGAGCGTGAGGGTGCCGCAGACCTCCTCTCCGCTGAAGCCGAGGAATGCGATCAATTCATCGCATGCGCCGGCATCACGCGGAAATTCTCCGTCCTCGCACTCGCGATCGGCAGCGATGCCGCATCTCGGCAACGTGTGACGTGCGCAATCGACGACGATGCGTCGGATCTCTGCTTGTTCGGCGGGGTCCATCATTGAACCGGCAGGCGCAGCACGCAGGTGGATCCCACCCCCGGCGCGCTTTCGAAACGCATCGATCCGCCGTGCTTGTCTACGATGGCCGCGCGCGCGAGCGTCAATCCCTGACCGGTACCACGGCCGACCTCTTTGGTCGTGAAGAACGGCTCGAACAGACGTGCCTGCACCTCTGGCGTCATTCCACAACCGTCGTCCGAAATGCGCACCTCCACGAAGTTGCCCTCGAGCCGGGTGCTCAGCGTGATCGTGCCGGGTTCGTTCTTTTCCGGTCGATCGGCGATGGCGTGAGCGGCATTGACGATGAGGTTCAGGAAAGCCTGGTTGAGATCGCCGGGATAGCAGTGGACGGCCGGCAACGCAGCGAACTCCGCGACCACGGTCGCGATGTCTTTGATCTCGTGACCAGCGATGACGACCGTGTCGTCCAGCATCTTGTTCAGATCCATGGGCACCGGCGTGTCCACACCGGGATGGGAAAACGCTTTCATCGCCAGCACGATGCGAGCCACTCTCGACACGCCGTCGATGATGCGCGCCGCCGACCGCGGGCCTTCCAAACGAGCGTATTCGAGATCGGCGGCCTCGTCCTCAGCATGCAGCTGCTCGACGGCGACGGTGTCACCCCTTTGCTCGGCGAGTCGGCGAAGCTCTGCCCTCGACCCTTCGAGTAGCTGCAATGTCTCGCCAATCAACGATGCCAGGTATTTCGCGCTGTCTCCGATGTATTGGATGGGCGTGTTGATCTCATGGGCGATTCCGGCCGCGAGCCGGCCCACCGCTTCGAGCTTCTGAGCCTGCCGGAGCTCGCCTTCCATTCGCTTGGTGGCGGTCACGTCGCGTAGATTGATGATAGTCGCGTCCTCGCCGCAGAAACGCGTGCCGATATGATAGACCTCGGCCTCGATGATCGCGCCTGATTTTCGAAGAAACTTCAAATCCCCCACGAAAAACTGATCGTCCCCCGCGTTCGCCTTACGGAAGTTGGGAGCGAGTGTTTCGTAGGCACTTGGCTCGAGAAGTTCGGCGATAGGGCGCCCGGCCGCCTCCGCGTTGTCCCTGAAGCCGAGACAATCGAGCGCCGCCCGATTCACATAAGCGACGCGCTCGTGTTGCTGCACGATGATGCCGGTCGAGCACTCGTCGACGATCGCTCGAAAATCGTCCGTCGCTGTATCCCTAAGGGCATGGAGCGAAGGCATCACCTACCTGATCGGCCCAAAAACTCAAAGCTTTAGCCACGAGGTAGCCGCAGCTCGGCTCCCATACGGTGAGCCATCGCGGTGTGTGGAAACGTGTGAATTTGCGGCAAGTCCGCAGGCGGAGACCAGCGCATGGCTCGTTCGTCCGTGATCGCTTTTCTTGTCCAAACCACACAAAACAAATGAGTATCGAGAATGGGGGGGCGACTGCGCGAGCGGTCAGCTCGGCGCCTCTCTCTAACCATCTCCACGAGGAGGATGCTATGGCAACACTCGCTCTCAAACCCGTCTTTCCGGTCCGGACGAGGTCATCCCGTCCGAAACACGACCGCGGCAAGCAACACGAAACTGCATTGCACTTGGGGCTATGGCGAACCGTGTCCATCACGACTGGCGCCGTTGCCCTCACCTTCTTCTGTGTTTTGGCGCCGGTGATCGACGATCCAGCAGGACGCTTGTTCGCGCTCGATACGACGTCCACGATGCCGGCAGAGGAGATGACACCACGCGACGCATGGGCCGCGCTGGCTTTCGAGTTCACACCCACCATGCTCGGCCCGGCGATTGCGGCCGAAATGCTCACCTTAGCGGAAGAAGATTTTGCGACCGAGCGGGATTGGGCCGTCGTGACGATGCCCGAGCTTCAGGTCAGCGCCATGCCGCCGATTGGCGCGCCCGAAGCCACTCCGCCCGGCTGACATCCGTTCAAGACCGTCGAGTTTTCTAGAGAGCCGAGAGTCACTGCGGCGCCATCGATGCCGCCGGGAGCGGCCCGCAAAGCGGCCGTAGCGCGTCGCGCTCGGCGCGCGTCAGCGTCGTGATGGGGCGGATTGGCGCGCGCGTCGCGCGATCGAAGAACGGGTGGGGCCACGTCTTTCCGCGAAGTCGCCAGCCGAGAACGTTTCGGAACGCGCGAGCGATGAGGCGCCAATCTACCTTGGTCGAGCCCTCGGGCGCCCCGCCGACGGCGTATTTTCCCATCATCTTTCCAAGAGGCTGGCCGAAGACATCGTCGGGTCGGGTGTCGGGCCCCTCGAACGCCTGCGCGACGATGCCCACGAAAGGCACTGCGGGACCGAGGGTGTTACCGAGCGGCGTCTTGCAACAGCTCGCGTACCATCGGTAGAGCCCTTTCGGCTTGAGGCGCAACCCGACGATGCGCTCCCATCCGCGATCGAACGTGATCATCGCCGGCGCGACCTGGACGATGTCGGTTCCTCCATGTGCGTCGAGCAGATCGCTGCGCCCGAGGTGGTGCAAATACGCCTGGCAATCGTCGCAAAAACAAACGGCGCGGGTCACCGTTCGCGGTGACGCATCCGTCACATGACCTCGCACCTCACCACAACGACAATGCAGCTCGACAACTCGGTTCATGGGGTGCTCCTCGATCAAGGGCATGGATCCAGGCTGCACGTTTCACCGGGGTTCGTGCAGGTTCCGCAGCTCGGATTGCAGCAGATCTGGCCCGCGTTGCAGGTGTTCATGCCGCAAGTGACGCTCACCGGAACGTACATGCCGGCGCAAGGTTCTTTGGAACAGGTGCCTCCCGACGGAACACAGATGCCGCAGCTCGCATTGCAGCAGATCTCGGACACATTACAGGTATTCGGTCCGCACGGGACGCTGACCGGCGCCGCCGGCGCGCCGCAGAAAAGCGGGCACGTCTCCCCCGGAGAAACGCAGGTGCTGCAGTTCCAATTGCAGCATTGCTGCCCGCTTTCGCATGTGCGCCACCCGCACCGAACGGGTGCGGGTGGCTCGGATTTGACCGGACCCTGATCCACTGAGGCCACGTCTCGAGCCGCTTTCGCCGATGCATCCGGGGCAACGCTGCCGACGACGGGAGTTGGCGAGCTCGCTGTCCCGGCGTCAGCTCCATCGGCCATTGACGCGTCGGCATCGGACATCGCCTCGTCCGTGCCGGCCGGTTGGTCGACGCGCAGCGCAGCGATGGGCCGAACGGCGTAGGCCGGCGATGCCTCGGGGGGCATGATCGGAAGCGACGCATCGAGTGCAAACGGCATCCGGTCGAAAGGCGCAGCATCGTGGAGCCCTGGGTCGACGATAGCGGCCGGGGCATTGGGCGTACGCAGAAGGCGAACGAGCTCGGCCGTCGAGTCCGCTGCCCTGTCGAAAAGAGCGAGCGCGAGCACGGCTGCGATCAGTGTCGCAAGGGCCAATACCATGCCGGACGTCTTGATGGTGCACCCCTTTCGTCTAGCGATAGGAGAGCAAAACGCGGGCCGCGATCTTCTGGCTACGTGGGAAACGCGCGCCTCGCGCTCGGATCGCTCAGTGTCCCGCCTCTTTGCCCAGCAGCTCCAGCATGCGCACCGTCAGATAAAGGCGCGGAGGCACGCTGTCCAAATCGGCCCACTCGTCGACGGTGTGCAACCCATCGCCTACGACGCCTAGGCCTTCCAACACGGCGGGCGCGGCACTGCCCGGGCGATAAGCAAATCCCGCGTCGGTGCCGTAGCGCATGGCGACGGGCTCGAGGGATTTGCCGATCTCGCCATAGACCCGATTGGCGAGCGCAGCGAGTTGTTCGCTTGCGGCATTTCTGCTGAATGGCGGGCGACGCGGTTCGACGCTCACCGTCACCTCCGTGTCGGGCACCACACGTTTTCGGACGACGTCATTGGCGTCCCGCTGCACTCGAGCGATCTCTGCAAGATTGGACATGCGCATGTCGGCGGTGGCCTCGGCCGTGTCGGGAATGACATTGATGCGATCGCCGCTCCGAAGCCGCGTCCAATTGACGGTGGTGCCGCGCGCCGGATCGCCCAGATTTCGCAGCTGCAAGATCTGACCGGCAAGTTCGACGGCCGCATTGCGACCCTTTTCGGGTGCGGCTCCCGCATGGGAAGCCCGCCCGGTTACCCGCAGAATGACGTCGGCGACGCCGTTCGTCGCCACGATGACGCGCTCTTGGTCGGGGGGCTCGTACGACAGCACGTAATCGTGCTGGGCCGCGCATGTTGCGATCATTTCGCGCGACCCAAGCGAGCCCGTCTCCTCATCGGAATTGAAAAAGACGGTGAGCGTCTTGTAGTTGTCGAATCCACGCTGTCGGGCCAGACGCAAAGCGTGCAAGATCATGGTGACGCCGCCCTTGGCGTCGGCGACACCGGGCCCGAAGGCCTTGTTGCCAATGATTTTGAACCGTCGTTTCGCGGCCTCGCCCCGGGAGAACACCGTGTCGAAATGCACCATCAGCATGACCCTGGCGCTTCCCGAGCCCGTGAATCTGCCGCGCACCACGCGGCCCGCCGAGGGCCGTGCCGGCAATTCTTCGACCGCGGCGCCGAGGTCTTTTAGCCGCTGCGCGAGCACCTGACCGAGTCGCGCTAGACCGTCCGCGTCGTCGCTGCCGCTGTCGATGTTCACCAATTCCTCGAGATCGCGCACGAACGCCGTCTTGCTGTCTCGCGCAGCGTCCATCAGCGCCGGATCGACCGGCGCTGCATGCGCGGCAGCGAGGGTCGGCCGTTCAGTGGCGTGGGGAACCGCGAGGCCCAGACCGTCGGTCGCACGCGGTTGGCAACTGATCAAAGCGCCGATCACCGGCACCATCCCGAATCGCGATGCTCTGAGGCTTGTGCTCAACCGAGTACCCTTTCGCTCGTCGAATCCGGTGGAGCCTAGGACGGTATCATCTCGGCCCCGCGACCCTTGCGGCTGTGGCGGCGGGCCTCTATCTGCGTAGCCATGGAAAATTCCAAATTTCATCGAGGCCGGCTCATCGATCACGTTCACATCGTCGTTCGCGATCTCGGCTCCGCCAAACGCTTTTATACCGCGCTATTCGAAGTACTCGGCATCCCTCTCGGCGGCGAAGGCCCTGGTTTTTTCTGGTCGGATGAGCTCTTCGTGTCGACGGCCGATTCACCGGCGGCGCGAGGCGAGATGACCGGTCGCGTGCATCTGGCCTTCCAAGCAAAAGACCGCGCTATGGTCGAGCGGTTCCACACCGAGACCCTCCGCGCCGGCGGCAAAGACAATGGCCCGCCGGGCGAACGCCCGTATCACCCTGGCTACTACGCGGCGTTCGCGCTCGACCCCGACGGCAACAACATCGAAGTCGTCTTCCACGGCCCGGCGAAACGGTCGGCGAGCTCGGTCGAGATCACGTTCTGACGGCTGCCCCCCCCTCGCCTGAAGAAAAGTCGAATCTTCAGGGCGTGGGTTTGGGCTCGGGTTTCGCCGCAGGTTTATCGGCTTTGGGTTCAGCCTTCGCCGGAGGTTTGTCGGCCTTCGGTGCGGCCTTGTCCGACTTCGGCTCGCCCTTGCCCTTGTCGGCCTCCGGTTTGGTAGCGCCGGTCGGCTTCGCCGTTGCCTTGGCGAATTTGAGCGTCATGCGATCGCTCTCGCCGATGGCAACGTACTTGTCGCGATCCTTGTCTTTCTTGATGAGCGAAGGGGGCAGCGTCCACACGCCGCCTTCGTAGTCTTTCGTGTCCTTCGGATTGGCGTTGATCTCGGACTTGCCGGCCAGTTTGAATCCGGCTGCCTCGACCTGCTCGATCAACCATTTCTCCGGGACGTACCCCTTCTTGGCGCTCTCGGTGGGGTTGGCGTCGGGCGGGGCGCGGTGCTGCTCGATGCCGAGAACACCTTTCGGCTTGAGGGCATGGTTGATCTCGCCGAGCCACGCATTGAAAACACCGTTGTTGATGAGACCGTGCGCCTCCCGCATGAGGATGACGAGATCGACCGTTCCATCTTGGGGAAGCTTCGGGGACTTGCTGTCGACAATGACGGTCTCGACTTTGCCGTAAGCTTCGGGAACCGCGTCGACGAACCCTTTGAAGACCTGCCCGTAGAACGTGCTTCGTTGATCCGCCGGCCCGCTCGGGTCCGTGTTGGTGGCCAGGTACTTACCGCTCTTGGCGAGCGCAGGCGCGAGCAGCTCGGTGTACCAGCCTTCTCCGGGGCCGAAGTCGAGGACGGTCACCGTCGGCTTGAACCCGAAAAACTCGAGCGTCT
>DATHEQ010000463.1:0-17302 GCA_035318505.1 Polyangiaceae bacterium
CGATTCCGTTCCGCCTCCTTCGATGACCGCTCCCCCCGTGCACCCACACGCGTCTTTGACCCCCGCCTCGACGCGAACCGTGCCCGGCACGACCACGCTGCCGCCGAACACCGTCGTGTCGACGAGCGTGCCGGCAGTGACGGCGAGTGTGCCCGTCGCGCGCGCCTCTTCGACGACGCCGCTGGCCGTCAAAACGCCGACGCTCACGGCGCCCGCGGCGCGGTCCTCCTCGACGACCACGCCAGCCGTCCAAGCACCGATGCCCCCCATCCCCGCCAAGACGCCATCGGGAACGATGCCTGCGCCTGGCTCTCCCGCCGCCCGCTCGGCTTCCGGCACGCTGCCGGCGGTGCGTCAGCCCGCTCTGCCGGCACCTGCTGCCGGGCCATCGACCGGCGTGCGCCCCGTCCCGCGGCGCGAGGCCCCCGAGCTCTTTGGCGCGCAGACGCCCGAAGCCGCGGTGGTGAACGTGGTGGGCGAAGAAGCGGCGGCTGCAGCCGGCGCGGCCAAAGACACGAAGAGCAAAGAGCAGCCCGGCTCGGGTCGGTACGCGGCGTCGCGACCGGCCGCCATCTTCGCCAACGCTCGCAATGCCGACGCGGGCGGCTCGATTTTCGGCGATGACCTCATCAGCGAAAAATCGCTCGACGAAGTGATCCTGAGCTATCTCTCGGACGATCTCGATTCATCGAGCTCCAAGAAATAAACGAACACGGGCCGTGCCCTCGGCGCCGCTCGTCATGGACGGTTTCCAGTGCACGACGCCGCGCTTTTCCGGAGCATTCCGATGTTCGAGGGTCTCGCCGACGACGACTTGCGGCTGCTCGCGGCCAGCGTGACGCCGAAGCCCTACGTCGCCGGTCAGATGATCTTCAATCAGGGTGACCCTGGCGGCGAGATGTACATCGTCGCCGAAGGGCACGTGAACATCCATCTGCCCGGGGACGGCTCGCGGCGGGTGTCCCTGAAGGACATCGCGCGCGGCGAATATTTCGGTGAGCTTGCACTGTTCGACGACAAACCGCGCTCGGCGAGCGCGCTCGCCACCACCAACGCCGTGCTGCTCGAGCTGTCGCGCGAGACACTCTCGAAGTACGTCGAGCGGCGGCCTCGCGCGGCCATGGCCATCCTGCGCACGATGGCGGAGCGGCTGCGCGAGACCAACGCCATGCTCTCCGAGCGCGCCGCCAAGAACGTCGTCAAAGAGATCGAGGCAAACCTCGACTGGCGCGCGCGCCTTGCCGATCGCGTGGCCGAGCTCAACGGAAGCTGGACCTTCATCCTCGGACTCTTGGGGCTGACCATCGGCTGGACGCTCGTCAACGTGCCGGGCGTGATCGCCGAGCCGTTCGATCGCTTTCCCTACACCTTTTTCAACCTGCTTTTGGCCATCTTGGTGGCGCTGCAAGGGCCGCTCATCGTCATGAGCCAGAATCGGCAGACATTGAAAGACCGCGCCCAAGCGGAGATGGACTTCAAGGTCAACCTCAAGAACGAGGTCAACATCGAAACCATTCTGCGCGAGCTCGGGGAATTTCGCGCCGAGTCGAACCGGCGGCTCGAAGACCTCGAGAAAAGCTGATCGATGGCGCCCACGGATCGCGCCGAGTACGACTACGTCATCGTCGGGGCCGGCTCCGCCGGCTGCACCTTGGCCGGTCGTCTCAGTGAGGACCCGCGCGTGCGCGTCCTTTTGCTCGAGGCCGGCACTGCCCGAGAGCCGCTCTTCGCGCGAATGCCGGCCGGCTTCTCCAAGCTCTTTCGCACGCGCCATGACTGGGCCTACGAGACGGAGCCGGAGCCCGAGCTCGGCGGTCGCCGTCTCTACATGCCGCGCGGAAAAATGCTGGGCGGCTCGAGCGCCATGAACGCCATGATCTACATCCGCGGCAACCCGCTCGACTATGACGGGTGGGCCGCTGCGGGCGCGCGCGGGTGGAGCTACGCCGAGGTGCTCCCTTTCTTTCTCATGGCGGAGGACCAGAGCCGAGGCAAAAGCCTGGCCCACGGCGTGGGGGGACCGCTGCGCGTCGAGGACCTTCGCACCGTGAATCCGATGTCACGCGCCTTCGTGGCCGCGTGCCAAGAAGTCGGGATAGCGAAGAACGACGACTTCAACAGCGGGTCGCAAGACGGAGCCGGACTCTACCAAGTGACGCAGCGCGGAGGGCGGCGCTGGAGCGCCGCCAACGCTTATCTTTTTCCGGCCATGCAGCGACCGAACTTGGTCGTCCTGCGCGGCGTGCTGGCAACGCGCATCGTGATCGAGAAGCAGCGCGCTCGCGCCGTCGAATTCATCGACGGCTCGCGCAAGAAAACGGCGACGGCGCGCCGAGAGATCGTGCTCGCCGCCGGGGCCATCGCTTCACCCCAGCTCTTGCAGCTGTCCGGGGTGGGTCCCGCCGACGAGCTTTCCCGGCTCGGAGTTGCCGTCATGGTCAAGTCGGAGGGCGTGGGGGCGAACCTGCAGGACCATCCGGTGATTGGCGTACTTTACGACAGCAAAGTGCCCATCAGTCTCAGCAAGGGGGAGAGCCTTTCGGGATTCATCGAGTACTTCGCGCGGCGCACCGGACCGCTTTCTTCGAACGTCGCCGAGGCCGGCGCCTTCGTGCGTTCGGAGTCGTCCCTGCCGGCGCCCGATATTCAATTCCATTTTGGGCCGATTTATCACGTCGACCATGGTTTCGTGCGGCCGCCCGGACATGGCTTTACGTTGGGACCAACGCTCGTGACACCGACGAGCCGCGGGCGGCTCACGATCCGATCGGCGGACCCCGCGGCGCCGCCGCGCATCTACGGCAACGTTCTGGGCCACGCGACCGAGATGAGAGCGCTCCTCTATGGTCTGAAGCTCGCCCGCGATATCGCGCGCTCGCGGGCGTTCGACACCTACCGCGGCGCGGAGTTCATGCCCGGCGAAGCGATCAAAACGGACGCGCAGCTCGAAGCGTACGTGCGCGCCAAAGTCGAGCTTCTCTATCACCCGTGCGCCACTTGCAAAATGGGCGAGGACGAGCTTTCCGTGGTCGATTCCGAGCTCCGCGTGCGCGGTGTGGCGGGGCTCCGCGTCGCGGACGCATCGGTGATGCCGATCGTGCCGCGCGGTAATACCAACGCGCCGACCATCATGATCGCCGAGCGATGTGCCGCCTTCATGAAAGCGGCGAACGCGTAGCGTCGCTACGCCGTGCTTTCGCGGACGGCGCTCAATCTTGGCCGAGCGCCGCCGGTAGCGCCGGATCGCCGGCCCACTCGCCCCACGAACCTTCGTAGAGCAGTGCACCTTCCAACCCCGCGACGGCGAGCGCCAAAAGATCGTGGCACGCGGTCACGCCCGATCCGCAGTACGCGATGACGGGGGTTTTTGCGCCGGCACCGAGCGCCGCGTAGTGACGCGCTAGCTCGTCGGGCGATCGGAAAGGACCGCCCGGACGCGTCAAGTTGGCGACGAAGGGAGCGCTCTGCGCGCCCGGGATATGGCCGGGGCGCGCGTCGACCGGTTCGACTTTACCTTCGAAGCGCTCGGAGGCGCGGGCATCGAGGAGGACGCCCTCGTGCCCTTCGATCGCGGCGCGGACGCGCGCCTTGTCGGCGACCATCTCCGGGTGCGCGACGAGCGCGAGGAGAGGCGCATTCAGGGCCGCGGCAGTCGAGGTCTCGAGGGGACGACCGCTGTCGGTCCATGCTTGAATTCCCCCCTCCAGCACGCGTCCGACGTCGTGACCGAAATATCGGAGCAGCCACCAAAGGCGCGCAGCTTGCGCGCCGCCCACGTCGTCGTAGGCGACCACCACGCTGCCGGCGACGACGCCGATCCTCGCCAGCACGTCACGGAACTGCTCGGCCGAAGGCAGCGGGTGACGGCCCGGTCGTCCGGGGCCGGGCAAGGAGGAAAGATCGCGATCGACGTCGAGAAAATGCGCTCTCGGCAAGTGGCCGGCGCGATACGCGTCGATGCCCCGCTTGGTGCCCTGCAGGTACCAGCGCACGTCGGCCACGACGGTGCGAGGGTCGTCGATGCGGGCAGCGAGCCAATCGGCCGTGACGAGCGGGCCCACGGCTATTGAATGACGACGGCGCTCTTGTACATCGCCATCCCGCACTGAAACGTGAGCGTACGCGCGTCGCCGGTGGGGATGTCGATGTTGACGGCCGTCCGCAAGGGGAGCTCTTTTTCGAGTTTGAGATCGGGGAAGACGACCTCTTTGGCGCAGGTGTCGTCGGTGGTCCGCACGAACACGAGCGACGCCGGTTTACCTTTTTGCACTTCGACGTGACTCGGCGTGAACCCCTTGTCGTCGACGATGACCTTGGTCTGCTGCACGCCGGGCGCGGCCGCCGGGATCGCCACCTCGGGCTCGGCCGGGGCTGCCTTGCCGCCTGATTTGGAGCAAGCCGCGATGAGCACGACGCCGAGGGCGGCCGCTCTTCTAGCGCATTGTAAAAAAGCATGTTCTTTCATGGCCGACCTCGAGGTGGACCTTTACCATGCATTGCCGCGGAAGCCATGGCCGGCTATGGGCATGGCGCGCCCGCGTCCAGCCGATGCCGCGCGCCATCCCCCGTGCCCCTCGTCCACCTTTTTCCGAGCTTCCCAGCGGAGCGGATCGTCTACGAAGACGAGGACGTCATCGTCATCGACAAGCCGGCCGACATGTCGACGCACGCCCCCGACGCTGGGCGCAGCGACGACGCGTTTTCGCGTCTGAGGCTCGCGCTCGGCGAACGCGATCGTGTTCCGTCGGATCGAGTGTACCTCGGCATTCATCAGCGGCTCGATCGCGACACGTCGGGGGTGCTTCTCTTCACGCGCCGCAAGAGCGCCAACGCGGGCGTCGCGGCGGAGTTCGAAGGGCGGCACGTGAAGAAGACGTACGTCGCCGTCGTCGCAGGGTGGCCGAAGCGGCTCGAAAAGGGCGTCTTGCGCGACGAGCTCATCCCCCTCGAAGGAGGCCGCATGCAAGTCGTGCCGTCCGAGCGCGCGGCCGAGCCGGCGCAAAAGCGCGGGGCGCGCGGACCTCGCGTCGAAACCTCGCGCCGCCAACCGCCGCGCCCGCCCAAGGGGCAGCTCGCCGTCACGCACTACCGCGTCCTACGGCGGCAGGGCGCGCGCGCACTCCTCGAGCTTTGCCCGGAGACAGGGCGAACTCATCAATTGCGGGTACAGCTAGCGGCGGCGGGTGGCGCCATCGCAGGCGACCGTCTCTACGACGGCGAACCTGCGGTGCGGCTGATGCTGCACGCGTCGCGTCTCGAGCTGCGCCATCCCGCGAGCGGCGGCCGCCTCGATGTGCGCGCACCGCTGCCCCCCGAGCTCGAACAGTGGTTCGTCAATCCTCGCCCGCTCGCGCACGCGGACGATCCTTTCTTTTCGACGCGTCTGCGCACGGCCGTCGACGCGCGCTGGGCACTCGGACGATCCAGTGAGACGACCGCGTTTCGTTTGGTCAATGCCGAGGGTGACGGGATCGATGGAATCGCCGTCGACGTTTACGGCGAGCACCTCGTCGTACATTTTTTCTCGAGCGAGGCACTGGCGCAAAAAGATGCGATCCTCGACGCGCTCGATGCCCTCGGCCCGACCGGCATCTATCTCAAGGTGCATCCCAAGCAGTCGAATACCTTGGTCGACCCGCGCACTCCGGAGCTCGCCCCGCCGACGCCGGTGCGCGGTGCACCAGCGGTCGACCCGCTCGTCATCCGCGAAGGGGGGCTCTCATTTCGCGTGCGTCTCGCCGATGGTCTCAAGACCGGCATCTTCCTCGATCAACGCGAGAACCGTAGGCGCGTGCGCGACATCGCCGGCGGTAAGCGCGTCCTGAATCTATTCGCCTACACCTGCGCGTTCACCGTCGCCGCCGCTGCGGGCCGAGCTCGGGCCAGCGTCAACGTCGACGCATCGAAGGGCGCACTCGAATGGGGCCAGGAAAACCTGCGCGAAAACGGTCTCCTGTCGGCTGCTCACGAAATGGTCGACGATGATGTCCTGCGTTGGCTGAAGCACGCCGCCAAGAGAGATCAGCGTTTCGATCTCATCGTGCTCGACCCGCCGAGCTACGCCACGACCAAGACGTCTCGCTTCTCTGCCGCTGACGACTACGCCGAGCTCGCAGCGAAGGCGCTCGCCGTGCTGGCACCGGGAGGCAGCATGATCGCCTGCACCAACCACCGCGGCATTTCGATGCGCAAGTTCCGAAAGCAACTGCACGAGGCTGGTCGCATCGCGGCAGCGGCGATCGCTCAATTGAAGGACCTACATTGCCCTCCCGACTTTCCCGCTGCGATGGGCGCGGAGCCGCACCTGAAGAGCCTGATTGTCACCGTGAAGTAACAAACTAACGTTGCAGCTACTCCGAAAGACGTGCATGATCCGCCGGTCGTCCGACGCGGTGAAGCCTAGAGGGGGGTAGTTCACGCTTGGCTCAGGCGCACGGAGGGAGTGCGATGGCAGCAACTGATGTAGTCGTTCCGTTTCCTCGCTCGCGATCCAAGCGAGCGAGCAATATGGGTCCACCTCTCGGAGCGTGGATTCCGCCTCATTCAGAGCGCGGCCGTATTTGGGCGCGCCTTTCGACCGCTCGTGACGTCGTGCGTGGCGTTGTCGAAACGCTTTCCTACTTGCGCGAAGCTCGCGTGCGCCCACCTGCGCCCGCATTGCCTGCCGCCGGACATTCCAAATAGGTTCGGCGTTCTAACGCAGTCGATAAGGCTCGCGTTCACCGAGCTTGACGTCTTCCGTCGCGGGAGGGTACGCGGGGAAGGTGGGCGTTCTTCGGTGATCGCGTGAGCCATCTCATCGCTGCGTTGCTCGGTTTCGTGGAAGGTGTGACCGAGTACCTTCCCGTGTCGTCGACCGGGCATCTCATTTTGGTCGGCCATTTCCTGGGGTCGGATGGGGAGGGCTCGAAGTCGTTCGACATCGTCATCCAACTCGGCGCCATTCTGGCCGTCCTCATCCATTACCGTGCGCTGCTGACGGAGCGCCTGAAGGGGCTTTTTGCGGGAAGGCGCGAAGCGACGAATCTTTTCGGCGCCTTGATGCTCGCGTTCGTTCCGACCGCCATCGCGGGTCTCGCATTTCGGCGCGTCATCCGCGAACGTCTCTTCGGCCCGATACCGGTGGCCATTGCGCTCGTCGTGGGCGGCGTCTTCATGATCATCGTCGAACGCATCCGCGCCCGACGCAACGTTGCCGGGGAAACCGGACTCGATCACGTCACTCCAGGGCGCGCTCTCGCGATCGGCATCGGGCAATGTTTTTCGCTGTGGCCCGGTGCATCACGGTCGATGTGCACCATCGTCGCCGGGCAGCTCACCGGGCTTTCGACGGCGACGGCCGCGGAGTTTTCGTTTTTGCTCGCGCTCCCCACGCTCGGCGCCGCCACGCTTTACGAGCTCTACAAAGGGCGCCACGACATCTTTGCCGTCGTCGGCGTTTCGCAGCTCGCCGTGGGCATGGTCGTCTCGTTCCTGGTCGCGTGGGCGGTGGTCGCATCGTTTCTGCACTACCTGCGCCGCCGCGGTCTCGAGCCGTTCGGGTACTATCGGATCGCCATGGGGCTCGCGGTGTTTTGGTTTTTACGCTGAGTGGGTGAGGGCTGCGTTCGGCCTATTGCCGTCGGTGCCCGTCAAAGCGTGACGTGTGTCGCGCGCTGTGGCGGCACGCACCCAAAGAGCGCGTGTATCGATGCCTGCATCATTGCGCAACTTGCCACCGAGCCGCGCAGTTGTGCGCACAAATGTAAGCGTGATGTTCCAGCATTGGATCACGTCAGAGCAGCGATGAGCGACAACCCGCCAAAGATCGCGCGACGCGCCGCTGTCTATCGTTGTTGAGTCCGCGGAGTCTCCGGGCATGTGCCTTGCTCAAGCGGTCCGTCGTTCGAGTCAATCGAACTGCAGTGACTTCGACGGAAAGGGACGTTTCCAATGCGCAACAGCAGATTGAAAGCCCAAATGCTCAAGGCGGTCTTTTGATGGGAGGAATGCTCATCGCGGTGACGAGCTTCGCGGGAAGTCGCAAGGTTTCCCCGACAGCTGGTGGCCCCGACGGTAACACGCCCTCGGTGCTCTCGACAAGGTGCCGCTTCCGCCGCTCCTCCAACTTCGCTCCGGCCTCCATCCATCGTCCAACCAGCCGCAGCAACGGCGAATGATGCGACTGTGCCGCCGATCGCCGCTCCTCGGGCCGCTATCGCCCGTCCCCCCACCGCCGTTAGCGTTAGCAACGGACCGGGGATGCTCGACCCGCGCGCGGAAGCGGAAGCGGCGTTCTTCACCGATTCAGCGCAGAAGGTGCGAGAGGCGCGCGACACGCGTCGGCTCATCGAGGACACCATCAGCAAGAGTCCGTACAAGAACGTTGCGGCACGCGTCAATTGTAAGGACGTGCTGTGCGAAATCGACGTCACCTGCCCGGAGATATCCACGTGCAACGACGAAATCCTGCGTCTCTTCGGTCCGCAGCACCAGGTGCAATTGGGAGGCGCGGTCATCGTTCCCACTAGGGAGCAATTAGGGGACGGCCGCTCCCGCGTCGTCGCCTACTTGGCGCGGAGTGGTGACCTCCCCTTCTGACGATCCCACATCGTTGGGCGGCGTGGAGGGCAAGCCCGATCGCCGCCCGTCGACGGACCTCTTTCGACAGGACCTCGAACCCGCGCAGCTGCCGACGACGTACGAGGGGGCAGCCTTCGAGTTCAGGGACTCGCGCCATGGCTTCTCGACCTGGCTTGCCTCGGCTGAGGTGGCAATCGAGCTACGCGACCGGCTGCTGGGGCATGCTGCGCGTTCGGTGAGTGAACGCCATTACACCGCCACGGACCCCGTCAGGCTAGGCGACGCCGTCAACGCGATCGGGCTTGACCTGATGGACAGGACGCGGCACGAATCGGGGCCCCAAGGGCACGACGAATCCTTCGAAAAGCAGGAAGAAAGACCTCCGACACAGCCCAAAGCTGGTAGATATCCAGCAATTCGGCGCGGTAGCCAAGTGGTTAGGCAACGGTTTGCAAAACCGTCATACATGGGTTCGAATCCCATCCGCGCCTCTGACGCCGACCGGTGAGCGAGCGCCCGGCTCTTCTGGCCCTTCCCACGCGCGGTCATCGCCGCCTGCGGCTTTGTGGGGCTTGCCGCGCCGCCCGAAGCACGTCAGATTTCGTCCGCCGCGGGCAGCTCGCCGAATCGCGAGCAGCTCGAATCGAAGCATTGGACAGTAACGCTGGAGGAAATCATGAACGAAGCGATCGAGCCGGTGCGTCTAGCGGGGTCCGTCCTCCGCCGTTCGCGCCACGTCTGTGCATTTTTCCACTCCAAGGAGGAGGAGTACCGCGTGCTGATGCCGTTCATCAAGGACGGGTTCGACAAGGGCGATCGGGCCTTTCACGTCGTTGATCCCAACCATCGTCCCGCCCACCTCCAGCGGCTCGAGCGGGAAGGCATCGATATCACGAAGGCCCAGGCGAGTGGGCAGCTCGAGGTGCGCCGATGGCAGGAGGCCTATATCAAGGACGATCACTTCGACCAGTACCGCATGATTGACACGATCAAGGAGGCGCTCGACCCGGCGAAGAAGCAGCCCGGAAGAGTCACTCGGCTCGTTGCCAACATGGAATGGGCCCTCGAGGACCTGCCCGGCGTGCACGACATCGTCGAGTATGAGACCCGGCTGAACCACGTCCTTCCCGACTACCACGACCCGGTCATCTGCACGTACGATCTGTCTCGGTTCGATGCCAGCGTGGCGATGGACATCATGCGCACCCATCCGATGGCCATCATTGGCGGCATCCTGCAGGAAAATCCGTTTTACGTGCCGCCCGACGAGATGCTGCGCGAGCTGAAGGAGCGGGCGGCGGACGCGGAATGAACGAAGGCGGCAACCCATCCCTGGAAGCAGCGTCACCGCACGCAGCCTCCGAGGAGAACGCGATCAAAGAGGTCCGCCGCCTGAGGCGGACCATGCGGGATTTGGTCGCCCTTTCGACCCTGCCTGCGATCTGGATCGGCCTCGACCCGAACGGGATCGCGGGCAGTCTCGCCGACGTCCTTCTGAACACACTGTCGCTCGACCTGGTCTACATTCGCTTGTCGGCCCGAGCCGGCGAAGGCGTGGTCGAAGTGTTCCGCAGCAAGCACCGGTACGAAGGTGCCGGTGACGACGCGGTGAGAACGTCCTTCGCTTCCCTTCTCCGGTTCGACGAAATCGAGCCGCCGGTCACCGTTCCCCATCCCTTTGGGGTCGGTACGCTGCACGTCGCCGTCACCCGCTTCGGCGTCGGCGAAAACCAGGGTGTTCTCGTGGCCGGCTCGCGCAACGCCGATTTTCCGAGCGAGCAAGATCGGTTGCTGCTCGGCGTCGGAGCCAACCAGACCGCCATCGTGGTCCAGCGGCGCCGGGCAGAGGAGCAGACGCACGAACAACGCGAGCGGCTGCGCGTCACGCTTGCCAGTATCGGCGATGCGGTCTTGACCACCGATACCGAGGGGCGAGTCACGTTCTTGAACCCGATTGCCGAGGCGTTGACCGGCTGGACGCTGGAAGAGGCGGCAGGGCGACCACTCGAAGCAATCTTCGAGATCATCAACGAGGCAAACCGTGCGCCGGTCGAGAACCCGGTCACGAAGGTCTTGCGCGAGGGCAAGGTGGTCGGGCTGGCGAACCACACGCTCCTCATCGCTAAAGACCGCACCGAGCGCCCTATTGACGACAGTGCCGCTCCCATCCGCGGCAAGGAAGGCGAGATCGTCGGCTGTGTGCTCGTCTTCCGCGACATCAGCGAGAAGAAGGACGCCGAACGTGAAGTCCGCCAAGCCGGGGAGCAGGCGCGCACGATCCTGGAGAGCATCACCGACGCGTTCTTCGCCCTCGACCAGGACTGGCGCTTCACGTACGTGAACCGGCAGGCCGAGAAGGTGCTCGACCGCGCCAAAGACGAGCTACTCGGTCGCGTTATCTGGGACGAATATCCTGGGATGCGCGCGAGCGAGTTCGAGCGCGCGTTCCAGCGGGCGGCCAAAGATCGCGTCGCTTGCTCCGTCACCTCGTATTACCCCGATCACGCCCGCTGGTACGAAATCCATGCGTACCCGGCGACGACCGGCGTTTCGATCTACTTTCGCGACGCAACCGAGCAAAAACAGGCCGAGAAAGACCGGACTGCGCTGCTGGCGGCGGCGCAAGCAGCGAACCGAGCAAAGGACGAGTTCATGGCTATCCTCGGCCACGAGCTCCGCAATCCCTTGTCGCCCATCATGACCGCGCTCCACGTTCTTCGCCTGCGGGGCGTGGAGGGCGGTGAACGCGAGCGCGCCGTGATCGAGCGACAGGTGCATCACCTTGTCCGTTTGATCGACGACCTTCTCGATGTGTCGCGTATCACGGGCGGCAAGATCGAGCTGAAAAAGGAGCGGCTCGAGGTGGCCGAGATCGTCGCCCGAGCCGTCGAAACTGCGAGCCCCTTGCTCGAGCAGAAGCAGCACCAACTCGTGGTCGACGTCCCCCGATCGGGTCTCACCGTGACCGGCGATCCCGCTCGCCTGGCGCAGGTCGTTTCCAACCTGCTCATCAACGCCGCCAAGTACACCGATGCCGCCGGGCGGATTCAAATTCAAGGCGCACGCCGGGGGCCCGATGTCGTGATCGACGTCACCGACAACGGCAGCGGCATCGCTCCCGAGCTTCTTCCGAGAGTCTTCGAGATGTTCGTGCAAGAGCACCAGGGCATCGATCGCTCCCAAGGCGGTCTCGGTCTCGGTCTGGCGATCGTTCGCAACATCGTTCTTCTGCATGGCGGCACGACCACGGCCGAGAGCGCCGGGCTCGGGCGCGGCAGCACATTTACGATCCGGCTTCCGGCCTGCACCGATGCACAGCCCACGGCCCTCGCCGTTCCGTCTTCGAGCCCGGAGTTGCCGGGATCGAAAGCCAGTTCCAATGGGCATCGTGGTCGCGTGCTGATCGTCGACGACAATGTGGACTCGGCCGAGATGATGGCCGAGGTCCTCGCCATTGCAGGCTACGAGGTGCAGACGGCGCACGACGGGCCCGAGGCGCTCACCTTGGTCGAAGACTTCGTTCCTGACATCGCTTTGCTCGATATCGGGCTTCCTTCAATGAGCGGTTACGAGCTTGCGCGGGGGATTCGCGACCAGGTACCTCGCGCCCGTCTCGTCGCCGTGACCGGATACGGTCAGGAAGCCGACCGCGTTCGAGCGCGGGCCGCCGGCTTCGACGCACACCTCGTCAAGCCTGTCGATTTGGCGCGGCTCGAGAAGATGATGAGCGATTTCGCGATCCCTGCCGCCAAGGCTGACAACGTAGCTACCGGCACGTAACCGATCGCTCGGTCGCGCCTCGCACCGCCGTCACAAACGAAAGCGATCTTTGATCGCGCTCGCCGGCATCGCTCCGCTCTGTCGCTCGGCTTCCCTCCCGTTACGAAACAAGATCATGGTGGGAATGCTGCGAATGTCGAAGCGGGCGGCGATGTCGGGAAGCGCCTCGGTATCCACCTTGGCGACGATGACTTGCCCGGCGCGCTCGGCGGCGACCTTCTCGAGCTCCGGCGCGACCATCCGACAAGGGGGACACCATTCCGCCCAGAAGTCGACGAGGACAGGCGCGGGTGCGTCGCGCACGAGCTCCTCGAAATCTTGGGTGCTGGTCAGCGCGAGAGGATGGGAAAGCGGAAGCAGCACGCCTTTGCAAGCGGCGCATTTGGCGTGGTCCCGGGCGCGTTTGGCGGGGAGGCGATTGGGTCGCGCGCACGATGAGCATTCGACGATCATGACCACCTCATCGATCCGTTCGTTGCCGACGGGAGGAAACCCAAGTTGGGGCCGGCCGCCATCGTGTCAACCCATCCCTTGCGGTACCGAGGCCCAGCTGGCACCCTCTCGTGAAAGGTCCCTCCTCGGGCCCTTAGGAGCAGCGGGGCCCATGTGTCGACGCGTGCAGTGCGAGAGTTGCGGTAAGCCCACCTACGCGGGCTGCGGTATGCACATCGAGCAAGTGCTGGCTGGCGTACCGGTCGAGGAGCGTTGCCATTGTCGTGACGCGAAGGACGATCCCAAGTCGGAAGAGAAGGCGGCGCCCTCGGTCATGCGGCGCATCTTCGGCGGCTGACGCTTACGCTACGCTCCCGTTCCATCGTGTCCTAAGTCGTGGCTCTACCGCTCTCCCTTCTCGATCTCGTTCCGCTCGGCCGTGGTGCTACCAGCCACGCAACGCTGCGCGATTCGGTCGAGCTCGCCTGCGCAGCGGAGCGCCTCGGCTACCGCCGCGTTTGGTACGCCGAGCATCACAACATGCCTGGTATTGCCACGACGACGCCCGAGATCCTGATCGCGCACGTGGGACAAGCGACGACGCGTATTCGGCTCGGTGCCGGGGGCGTCATGCTCCCCAATCACGCGCCGCTCAAGGTCGCCGAGTCGTATCGCCTGCTCGAAGCGCTGCACCCCGGCCGCATCGATCTCGGAATCGGACGCGCGCCGGGGACGGACATGGTCACGGCGCTCGCGCTGCGCCGGTCGCGCCGCGCGCTCGTCGCCGACGATTTCGTGGACCAGCTACGCGAGCTCATGGGCTACGACGACGGCACGCTGCCCGAGGGACACCCCTTCTCGAAAATCCGCGCCATGCCGGACGACGTGCGCTTGCCGCCGATTTGGCTGCTCGGTTCGAGCGACTACAGCGCCCATCTCGCGGCCGACCTCGGGCTCGGATTCGCCTTTGCCGGACACTTCAGTCCCGAGCCGCCCGAAGGCCCGATGCGAGCGTACCGTGAACGCTTTCGCCCGGGCCGGCTCGAGCAACCCCATGCCATCCTCGCGCTCTCCGTGTTTTGCGCCGACACGGGCGAAGCCGCGAAGCGGATGGCCTCCTCGGTGCTCGTCTCCATTGCCAAGCTTCGCGCCGGGCGCCCCGATCGCATGCCGCCCCCCGACGAAGCGCTGGCTTACGTCTTCACGCCGGAGGAAGAAATCGCCATCGCGGCGTTTCGGCGCGCCCAGATCGTGGGCACGCCTCCCGATGTGCGAAAGAGCATCGAGCATGCCGTCCAGCAGACGGCGGCCGACGAAGTGATGATCGCGTCGCACACGTTCGAACCCGCGGCGCGCCTGCGCTCGTACGAGCTCGTCGCGGGCGCGTGGACCTGACGTTCCGTGGCAATCGGCGGCGAGCGCGGTAGCATGCGGCGCATGTCGCATCGCACCGAAGTCGAACTATCCGACCCCTGCCAGCACGTTGCCGCTACCAAAATTCGCACCGTCGAGCGCCCCGCCAAGGGTTGCGAGGATTGCCTCAAGATGGGTGGACAATGGGTGCATCTGCGCGAGTGTCTCAGTTGCGGACACGTCGGGTGTTGCGACGCGTCACCCAACCGACACGCGACCGCCCACTTTCGCGCGACGACTCACCCCATCGTGTCGTCGGCTGAACCGGGTGAGACTTGGTGCTGGTGCTACCTCGACGATCGCCCTCTCGGCTGAGAGGCGGCCGAGTGGCCCTGCCCGCTCAGGCAGGCGCCGCGCGTCACCCGTAGGATGCGGTCGCGACGTAGTGCAGGACTCGCGAGCACTGCCCGGAGCCTTGCGAGCCATTGCAGATGTCTTCCCCTTCGAATTCCGTTTCCCCGGCGCGCAGCGAGCGCAAAATGAGATGGGTGACGTCGTGACCGCCGTCCTTACACCTGGCGTCGCCGCACGGAATGTAGAACAAAGCGGGAGCGTGCTCGACGACGATGCGACGCATGTGTTTCGGTTCGGCGACCGTGCTCCCCCCGCTTCGCTCTTCGATCTCGAGCTGTAGGGTCTTGAGCCGAGGTACTTCCGTGACCAGGCGGGGGGCTTCGTCTTCGCGCTTGCGTCGGTCGGCGAATCGTAGTGCCGCTTCGCTTTGTTTTCGGTGATAGTGCATGTCCTAACGCTCTTTAGCGAGGCTGTTCGAAGTCAGCGCCGCACGGGTGGCTCTGGTCGAGGGCGGTGTGGATTGGCGAGTCGCGCGTGCGTCGGGGAGGAGGAGGGAGAGGCCGGAGGTGGAGGCCTGTCGGTGGTGGTGGCGACTGACGCCAGCACGCCGATCGTCAGCGTAGCACAATCTCGCTTCTTTCGCCCCCAGGCGTGCGGCCTTCCTAGAACGAGAACTGGGCACGCGATCACCCCGTGTTTCGGACATCGTCAGGCGGCGGTCAAGACGCGCGGGCCGTCGTCGGTGATGGCAACGGTATGCTCGACGTGCGCGGAGAGGCTGCGATCGGCGGTGACGACCGTCCAGCCGTCGGAGAGAACACGCACGTCGGCGCGGCCCACGTTGACCATCGGCTCGATGGCGATGACCATACCTGGTTTGAGACGAAGACCGAGGCCCGGCGTGCCGTAATTGGGCACCGACGGAGCTTCGTGCATCGCGCGGCCAATCCCGTGTCCGACAAAATCGCGCACGATGGAGAAGCCGTGGCTTCTGGCACAAGACTCGATGGCGTGTCCGACGTCACCGAGGCGCTGACCGGGATGACATTCGCGGATGGCGCGTTCCAAACATTCGCGCGTGGCGGCGAGAAGGGCGCGCGCCGGTGCGCTGATGACGCCGACGGCGATCGTGCGCGCGGCATCGGCGCAGTAGTCGTCCTTGAAGCACGCGAAATCGACGCCGATGATGTCGCCTTCGCGCAGGATCTCGTCGGTGCGGGGGATACCGTGGACCACCGTCGCGTTGATCGATGTACAAAGCACTGCGGGGTAGGGTGGAACCCCGCCGGGCCGGTAACCGAGGAAAGCGGACCGCGCCTTGGCGCGCGCGATCTCCCGGGCCGCGATGCGGTTCAGCTCGGCGGTCGTCACGCCGGGGAGGCAAGCAGCCTCCACGGCATCGAGAACGGCGTGCACGATGCGCCCCGCGGCGCGCATCTTGTCGAGCTCCTGGCGATTCTTGAGGATGATGCCCATACGGCCATCTTAACTCTCGTTTGCCAGCGCGACGGCGGGAAATTAAGGTCGGTCCATGGCTAACCAAGCACGTCGAGAGCCGCGCCGGCTGGGAGCGACCGGTCCCACTGTTTTTCCGATTGCGCTCGGATGCATGGGGATGTCGGGCATGTACGGCCCGTCCGACGAAAAGGAGAGCATCGCCACGATCCACGCCGCCCTCGATGAGGGCGTCAACCTGATCGACACCGGCGATTTCTACGGTATGGGGCACAACGAGATGCTCATCGGGCGCGCCCTGCGTGATCGTCGCGACAAGGCGCTCATTTCCGTGAAATTCGGCGCCATGCGGGGGCCTGACGGAAGCTGGCTCGGCGTCGACACGCGTCCGGCGGCAGTGAAAAACTTTGCCGCGCACAGCTTGACCCGGCTCGGCGTCGATCACATCGACATCTACCGTCCCGCGCGCCTCGACCCCAATGTCCCCATCGAGGACACCGTCGGCGCCATCGCCGATCTCGTCAAAGCCGGCTACGTGCGCGCCATCGGTCTCTCCGAGGTCGGCGGGGAAAACGTGCGGCGCGCCCACGCCGTGCACCCCATCGTCGATCTGCAGATCGAGTATTCGCTCGTCACCCGCGGGCCGGAAGCGCGCATCTTTCCGACGCTGGAGAGTCTCGGCGTCGGCGTCACGGCCTACGGCGTTCTTTCCCGCGGCCTATTGAGCGGGTCGACCCCCGACAAGGCGGGCGACTATCGCAAGTTTTTGCCGCGGTTCAGCGGCCAGAACGCGGTAGAGAACGCAGACCTCGTCGCGACGCTCGGCAAGCTCGCGGCCGCAAAGAACACGACCCGTACCCGTCTCGCCATCGCGTGGGTGCTCGCGAAAAATGCCAAAGTCGTGCCGGTGATGGGCGCCCGCACGCGCGCGCAGCTGGGCGAGTCGCTGGGCGCCCTCGATGTCGAGCTAACGGCGGCCGATGTGGCGGAGATCGAACGCGCCATTCCTGCAATTGCGGGAACTCGCTACGACGAGCACCAGATGCGCATGCTGGACAGCGAGCGCTGACCGAAACGTCGTTCGCCCATGTCGATCCATTTCTCGCACACCATCGACGTGGGTCACGAACCCAAGAAGGTATTCGCCTTGCTCGACGACTTCTCCATGACGCCGCAGTGGCTCGAGCGCTGCACCGGCATCGAGAAACTCTCGAGCGGGCCGAACGCGGCTGGCACCAAGCTTCGCTACGCTTACCGGGAAGGGGGCCGCACCGGCACGATGGAAGGCGAGGTCGTTACGCGCATCGCCGACGAGCGGCTCACCTTCCGTTACGGCGACAAGATGATGGAGGTCACCGTCGACTTT
>DATHEQ010000464.1:0-8848 GCA_035318505.1 Polyangiaceae bacterium
ATCCGGGCCGGCGTTCACGGCGCGGCGAATGACGTCCCGCGCCTGCTCGCGCAGCCGCGTCATCACACGACCGGTCGACGAGACGGCGGTGTGTGTATTTGCATAGTAGGGCCGCACCTCTGACAGCCACGCCTCGACGAAATGCACGAAACGGCCGGTGGCGGTGAGGTCGGCATAAAAGATGAGTCGACGGCCGAATGGCGTGTGAATCGTCGCCGTTTTGCCGACCTCTTGGAGCCGGAGAATGTCGGTGGCTTCTTGAAACGTCGGCATGCCTAGAACACTACTCCCACCACTTCGCGCCGCCAGATCGATCCCGCGAACGGGTCTCAGGGCGCGGCGAAAATGCGTGCCGCGAAGTTGGCGATCTGCCCGCCCATCCACGGTCCGAGCACCACCAGCGCTCCTGCGACCGCCAGAAAACGGGGCAAATGGGAGATCGTGACGTCTTGAATTTGCGTGGCCGCCTGGAGAACGGCCACGACGAGGCCCACCATCGCCGCTACGGCAACGACGGGGAGCGAAACCGCTACCGCGAGGAGCAGCGCTTCTTGCGCGTTCGCGGCGAGGTCGGCCGGGGCCATCGCGTCATCCGGGCCCGTCTACGGGCGCATCGATGGGGATGACGACGTCGAGATCGATGTCTGAACCCGCTTCACCCGCGATGTCGGCGGGTGCATCGGGAGCCACATCGGCGGACGGGGCATCGATAGGGGGCGACGTGCCGTCGGCGCCGTCGGGCGATCCATCGTCGGTGGATTGAGAATCTGGAGCGGCGTCCTGCGCGTCATTGCGGGAAGCCTCGGGCTGAATGTCCGGAATCGACATGTCGGCGCTGACGTCGGGCGACGTGTCGGCTCGCGAGTCGACGCGCGTGTCGATCGCCGAGCGATCGTCAGCTGGTTCGCTGAGCGGATCGCTGGCGGCGTCGGGCGCGCCCCTATCGGCAGCGATGTCGGAGCGGTTCGCACCGTCGGATGTCGTGCCGGAGTCGCGAGGGCCAGAGGTGCCGCCGTTGCACGCCGGAAACGCGGTCGAAGGCGTCAACGGGCAACAGACCCAGTCCATCGGGCCCTCAATCCACGTACAGATGAGCCCCGGATCGCAATCGGCGTTCTCGTTCCTCCGGTCGCATCGTTCGCCTTCGGCTTGGCTGGCGCAGCCCGCCACCGTAAGGACGAGCGGAGACCAGACCAATAGAGCAAGCGCGCGCCGGGCAAGAAGCTTCATTGGCCTCGTCTGCTAGCAGGTTCTCCGCCCACCGCCAACGGCAATTCGCGCGGCACTGGAAGCCTACGGGTGGCGCTCCCGGCGGCGGCGCGCCTCGACGGTGGTCGCAAAAAGGCCCACGTACTGGGCCGCGCTCGCGAGCGAATAGACCAATGAGATGTAAATGAGCCCGCGCCCCACGTGCACCAAGTCGACGATGCCGAGGTCGACCAGCAAAAAATTCATTCGATACGGGTAGCCGATCATCAACATGAGAATGCCGACCATCTGGAGCGCGGTTTTGGACTTCCCGCCCTCGCCGGCCGCGATGACGACCCCTTCGCTGGCGGCGATGGAACGCAGGCCGGTGATGGCGATGTCACGCGCCAAGAGCAAGACCACGACCCATGGCGCGATGCGCCCCATCGGCACCATCCATACGAGCGACGCCATGACGATGAGCTTGTCGGCGAGGGGATCGAGGAATTTGCCGAGGACGCTGACGAGACCGCGCTTGCGGGCCAGATAGCCGTCGAGAAAGTCCGTGATGGCGGCGCCCGCAAAGAGCCAGGCCGCCCAATAGCAGTCGCGCGGGCCACCTCGGTCGAGCAGCACGAGAACGAGCGGGATGGCGAGAATCCGCGCCATCGTCAGAAGGTTGGGCAGGTTGAGGGCGTCCTCGCGCAGCGTGCGCCGACGCTTGCGGCGCACCGATTTCGCGGACGAGCCCGGGGGCACGCTCGGTGGGGAGACTTTCACTGGCCAACCATGTGCGCGCCGGCAGCCGCGAACACGGTGCCTTCACCGGCGAATGCGATGAGCCGACTCGAGCCGCCCGGCGCTTCTTCCGGCGACAGCTCGCGGGGCAAGAGTCGCCCCGCCCAACCGAGGACCGTCTCGCGCGCCACGATCGCGCAGCGGTCCGCCTTCACGTCGATGGACACGACCGGTCCCTCGCTGCGCAAAACGACCCCGCCTTTTCCGCGCAGTTGCACGAGAGCGACGGCCTCGCCTTCGAATGCAGCGAGCCGGCCGTTCTCGTACGAGACGGTGTCCTCGAAGCCGGCCAGTACCTCTTCGCGCACGAACAGGAAATCGCCGTCCATGCGAAACGGCCAGAGCCGCCCGTTTTTGCCGGGCGCCAGGGCGAGGCATCCCGCGCCGGCGAGGGTGACGAGCGGTGTCTCGGCGCCGCCGAGCGGTTCGTCGAGGGTGCGGTTGCGCATGCGACGCTGGAGCGCAGAGGTTTTGAACGACGGACCTTCCGCGGCTAAAAGCTGAATCTGCGAAAGGCGTGTCACGAAGCCTTTTTCGACGCGCACGAGCACGAGCCCGTTTTGGTGCAGGACGAGGCCGGGCGCGCTGGGGAAGGGCAGAAGGAGCTCGCGCGCGAGTCGCGCGAGCGGGAGCGCGTCGCCGGCCGTAGAGCGCGGCGCGGGCGTGCGAATCACGGGCGAGCCCACGCTGATCGATGGAACGGGGACGATGGGGAGCGGTTCCGTCGCGTCGGCGCCGGGGCCGAACGACGACCCGTTGCGCCCGGAATGGGGGATGCGCGAAGGAAAGGGCGAAAGCGGAATGTCGGGCGGCGCGTCGAACGGCGCGGGAGCGTTGGTCGTGCGTGCTACCGGCTGGATGCCGACCAGCGTCACCTCGCGCTCGAGATCGGAAAAGGATTCGGCGCTGGGACGCGACTCCGGCGCAGGCTCGGACGAGAAGCGAGCCAACGGCTCGGGCGGCGGTACCGAGAGCGAGCGCGCGGGCGCTGCGGAGCTCAAAAGGTCCTCCATACGCCGCGCCATCCCCGGCTGTTGCCCGCGCTCGAACGAGGCACGCGCTTTCTGATAGTCACCCAAGCGTTCGTGCACGAGGCCGAGGTAAGCCCACGCACGCAGGTGCTCGGGCTGCGACATCACGAGCGTTTCGAGAAGCGTGCGCGCCTTCTCTGGCTGCCCGGTCTTCAGGTAACAAAGCGAAAGGTTCTGCCTGAGACCGGCTTCGCGGGGGTACTCTTGGATGAGCTCCTCGTAGATCGCGATGGCGCGCGGGTAGAACCCGAGCCGAAAGTACACGACGGCCAAAAGATCTTGCCCCTTCGCGTCGCGAGGTTGCAGCTTGAGGGCCTGCTCGAGCTCGTCCTTGGCTTCGTGAACGCGGTTGTCTTGGAGCAGCTCGCTGCCGCGATAAAGATGAAAGAGGAAGTCCTCCGTCGTCTCGACTTGCGCGGCGCGATGGCGCGAATCCGACGTCCTCCCTCTGTCGCCCGGTCCGCCTTGCATGGCCGCGTTCGAGGTTAGCACGACCGGGCCCGGCACTACGTCGCCAGTCGTGGCCGACAGTCGATCGCCGATGGCAGGTGCAGGCGGGGTCACCCTCGAAAACTGCGTCGTGCTGAGCGCTGGGTCGGGCATTTCGTGCTATGGCTCGCCCGTGAGCCGTACCGCCAAAGTGACGCGAAAGACGCGCGAAACGGAGATTGTCGTCGAGCTCGATCTCGATGGATCAGGCAAGGCGGACATCGTCACGCCGCTGCCGTTCCTGTCGCACATGGTCGAGCAGATCGCGCGCCATGGTCTCATCGATCTCACGGTGCGCGCGGCGGGCGATGTCGAGATCGATGGGCACCACACGACGGAAGATCTCGGTATCGTGTTGGGACAAGCGGTTCGTGAAGCGCTCGGCGACAAAGCGGGGCTCGTACGCTACGGCTCCGCGACGCTGCCCATGGACGAGGCGCTGGTGACGGCCGCCATCGATCTCTCGGGGCGCCCGTTCTTTGTCTGGAGGATCCCCTTGCCCAAGGCCAAGCTCGGAACATGGGACGTCGAGCTCGCTCCGATTTTTTTCGAGGCGTTCGCGCGCTCGTCGATGTCGAACCTGCATCTTCGGCTACTCGAAGGGGACAACCTCCATCACATCGTCGAGATCACCTTCAAGGCGTTTGCCAAGGCGCTGGCGCAGGCGACGCGCATCGATCCGCGCATCGGCGGCGTGCCGTCGACCAAAGGGACGCTCGCGTGACCGTCGATCGGGCCCTGGACGTGATGCAGCGATGAGCACGGTCGTCGTCGTCGACGTCGGAATCGGCAACCTCCGCTCGGTCCAGAAAGCGCTGGAGCGTGCGGCGAGCGACGCGGGTCTCGCGTGGAAGGCGGAAATCACCCCTGATCCGGACGCCATCGCACGCGCCGACAAGGTGGTGGTTCCGGGGCAGGGCGCGTTTCGTGATTGCGCGATCGCGCTCTCGACCGGGGTCGCCGACGCGGTGCGCGCTCAGATCGAGAAAGGGACGCCCTTCTTCGGCATCTGCATGGGGCTGCAAACCTTGTTTCGCACGAGCGACGAAGCGCCCGGCTATGAGGGGCTCGCTGTTTACGAGGGGACCAACGTTCGTCTGGGGGAGGGGCAGCGCGATCCGGCGACCGGTCAGGCGGTGAAGATCCCTCATATGGGGTGGAACGCCATCGAGCTACGCGGCGAGGGTCATCCGTATCTCACCGCAGCGGGCGGCGCCGGCACCCACTTTTACTTCGTGCACTCCTATCATGCGGTGCCTGCCGACCCTTCGCTGCTCGTTGCGACGGCGCAGCACGGGCCGTTTGCCGTCACGGCGGCGATCGCAAGGAACAACGTCTTCGCGTCGCAGTTCCATCCCGAGAAGAGTCAATCCGCCGGCCTCGCCGTCTTGACGGCCTTCCTGCGGAGCTGAGCGAAATGCAGCTCTGGCCGGCCATCGATCTGTATCGCGGGCAAGCGGTGCGCCTGCACCAGGGCGATTACGACAAGGTGACGGTGTACCACGCCGATCCGGCGGCCCACGCCGCTTCCTGGCGCGGCGTGGCCAAGCATCTGCACGTCGTCGATCTCGAAGGAGCACGAGCCGGCAAGGCCGCGCAGCTCGCGCTCGTACGCGCCATCGTGCAGGCGTTCGGCGCCGGTGTCGAGGTGGGGGGCGGCGTGCGGGACCGGGCCACCATCGAGACCTACTTCGAGCTCGGCGTCGAACGCGTCGTGCTCGGCACGGCAGCTATCCGCGATCCGGAGCTCGTGCGCGTGGCGGCGAAGGCGCACCCGCATCGAATCGTGCTTGCGCTCGACGCAAAGGAGGGGCTCGTTGCCACCGATGGATGGCTCGCGGTGTCGACGCGTCGCGCGAGCGAAGTGGTGCGCGAGCTTGCCGAGCTGCCCCTCGCCGCCATCCTTTACACGGACATCTTGCGCGACGGCACGCGCGTAGGGCCCAACGTCGAGGCGACGGCGCGCCTCGCCGAGCAAGGCGGGCTGCCCGTGCTGGCGTCCGGCGGCGTCGCCACGCTCGACGATCTGCGTACGCTTGCGGGTTACCCCGGCATCGCGGGTGCCATCGTGGGGCGCGCGCTTTACGAAAACGTGTTCACGCTCGAACAGGCCGTCGCCGTCGCGCCCGATTAATGGCAAACGAGCGGCAACGCCGAAAACTCCGGTAGGAGCGCCGAGTAGGCTTCGATGCGCCGGCCGTTCCAGGCCGTGTCGGTATATTGAAAATAGATTCGATTGGCGAGCGGCAGGATGGCGGCGTTGTTGTAGGCGTCGGCGTCGGTATTCGTGTTGCCGATCACGTAGGTCGGTTTGAGCATCTTTTGCGCCATCAGCGCGAGCTCGTCGGTCTTGAAGGTCGTGGCTGCCGGGCCCGTCGCGCCCCCGCCGACTAGCGTCGTGTGGAGGATCCCGGGCGGAAACCCTTTGGCGACGATCCAATCTTGCGAGGTCTTGACTAGCCACTCCGGTCGCGCGGTCAGGTACATCGGTCGATATCCCTTCGAAGCGAGGATATGCAGAGCCTGGGCGGCGTCGGGGTTGGCGTTGGGAATCGTTCCGGTGAGGATGGCGATGAACTGCGCGGTCTCTGAATCGGTGAGCGTGCCGTCCATGTCCGAGACGACGATGGGGGTATTCGCGGGCACGACCTCGATGAACATGTCGATGACGGTGAGATCGCCGCCAACGACGAGACGCACGCGGTGGCGCCCGACGCCGAGCGCCTGAGCGGTCGGGATCTCGAAAAAGATTCGCCCCGATGCGTCGTCGACGCCTTCGACTTTGGGATGCGAAGGCGTGGCGCCCGTCGTCAGTGCGGTGCCGAGCTTCTCCCAGGCCGTTCCACAATTGCGCAAAACATAGACGTCGACTTCTTCGTCCTGCAGGCCTGCTTCTACGGGCCCCAGCCCGTATTGGAAGTTGCCGATGACCCATTGCGCGGCGCCGGGGGTGACGAATTGATCGCGGCCCCGTGGATTCGCGGCGCCGCCGGGGGCCGCATGGCGCCAGGCTCGTGCAGGACCCGGATCGGGTGGCGCTGCGTTGCAAGCGGGTGCCGGGGGGCATGCCGGCCCACTGTCGATGGGCGGTTGCAGCGTGTCCGGAGCTCCGCCCTCGGGGGGCGCGCTGTCGGCGCGGCCGCCGTCGGTGCCCGCTGGGCCTCCGTCTGCTTTCGGGCCACCATCGACGCTTCCGCCCGTGCCCGCGGTGCCAACGCCGCCGGTTCCGCTTCCCGCTGCGCCACCGGTCGCCCCGCCGGCGCCGCCGGTTCCACCCTTCCCGCCATTTCCGGCTCCGGCAGTTCCGCCGCTCGTTCCTCCACTTCCCGCTGTAGCGCCGGTGCCGCCGGTTGTGCCGGAGCTCCCCGCGGCGCCGCCCGTGCTACCGCCGGTTCCGGTGCCGCCGCTGCCCGTTGCGGCGCTGCCGCCGGCGTTCGTTCCGCTGCTGGTGGGGCTCGAGTCGTCTCCGCCGCAGCCGACCGCGACCGTGAGGAAGGCCGCGACGATTCCCGCCGTTGTTCTACTGATTGCCATGAAAATGCGCCTCCGGGCGGGCGCACGGGCGCCAGCGAGTCAGTAAGGATTCAGTTGAGCCAATGCCGCGTCGCGCCCAGCGATTCGAGGTGGGCACGAACCGCCTGTGCTTCGCTCCCCTCGGGGCTGAGCTCCAAAAAGCGACTCAGGTCGGTCCGAGCAACCTCGACCGATCCCAGACGCGCCGCGAGCATACCGCGCTCACGCAACGCAAACGGGGCGTCGGGGGTGAGGGAGACGAGGCGATCGAGTGCGAGGAGGGCGCGCGAATTCTCGCCCCGCGCGAGGTACACCGCTTTCAAGTTGGTGAGCATTCGCGCCAAGATGATCCGCGGCGATGCCGGCTCGAGGTGCTCGGCGCACAGGGTCTCGGTCGGGCCGACCACACGTCGCAAGAGAGACAAAAGCGATTTTTCGTCGAGCGTGCGACCACCGAAGAACGGGTCGACCATGACGGGGGGCAGATTGGGCGCGCCGCGACGCTCGATGCGCACTAAAAAATGCCCGGGAAAGCCGACGCCCTGCGCGGGCACCCCCGCCCGTTTGGCGACTTCACAATAGACGAGCGCGAGCGTGATCGGGATGCCAAGCCGTCGCTCGAGCACATCGGGCAAGAGGCTGTTCTTGGGGTCGTAGTAGTCCGCTTCGTTGCCGGCAAAGCCTTGGCGCTCGTAGAGATAGTGGGCCATCTCGAGCGCCTGTGCTTCGGCGCTCATCTGCGGCAACCCGAGCCTCATGATGGGGCCGGCGAGTTCTTCGAGGCGGGCCAGTACCGATGCGACGTCGAGATCGTCGTAGACGTCACGGGCGATGAGCGCGGCGCCGAGGGCGACATCGATCGCCTGTTCGTTCGCGCCGGCAAGCTCTTCGAAGCGTGAGAAGGGGCGGTCGATGGAACGAGCGGGATCCGGCGTGGTCATCGGAGCAGAGAAATGACGTGTTCGAAGGCGCCGTGCAAGGCGCATCGGCGCGGCCTTGCTGCGCCCGCAGGGACCCATGTGGGACGCCCTCCCATGGCCGCTCTCTGCCGCCAACTTCCGCGTGCGTTCGGCTTGGGCTATGGAGCTCGAGGAGCGCTCGACCATGGACCACGCCACCATAGCCATAGAAGCGGCGTTTACCGCGGCAAAAACGCGCGCCGAGGAGCTTCGCGCCCAGATCGAGCACCACAACTTCCGGTATTACGTCATGGCGGCGCCAGAAGTGGCGGACACTCAGTATGACGCGCTCGTCCGAGAGCTGCAGCGGATCGAGGGCGAGCACCCTGAGCTCATCACGTCCGATTCCCCGACCCAGCGCGTCGGCGAAAGTGCGAGCGCGCTGTTCGCGCCGGCCACGCACTCTGCGCGTCTCTTGTCGCTCGACAACGCCTTCGACGCGGCCGAGCTCGAAGCGTGGTACGCGCGCGTCGTCAAAGGGCTCGGCCGGGAGCCGACCTTCATTTGCGAGCCGAAGATCGACGGCGTCTCCATTGCCGTCACTTACGAGCGCGGCCGGTACGTGCGCGGCGCAACGCGCGGGGATGGCGCCGTCGGCGAAGACGTGACGGTCAACGTACAGACGATCCGTGCCGTACCGCGGCGGCTCCGTACGGCCGATCCGCCGCAATGGCTGGAGGTGCGGGGCGAGGTTTTTCTGCGGCTCTCCGATTTCGAGCGGCTCAACGTCGAGCTCGGCGAGGCCGGCAAAGCGCTGTTTGCCAATCCGCGCAACGCGACCGCCGGCATGCTCCGCCAGAAAGACCCGAGCGTGACCGCGTCACGACCGCTCAGCGTCTACTTCCACGGGCTCGTGCGGATCGACGGCAA
>DATHEQ010000465.1:0-11568 GCA_035318505.1 Polyangiaceae bacterium
CGATCCGGCGGACGTAGTGGAGCTCGGCGTATCCGCGCTGCGCCGTCCGGACTTTGCCTTCTTCGGCGTAGGGCCCGACTCGCGAGAGAGCGATCTTTCCCGCTACGGCTCCGATCGGCTGGAGGCGCGCGCATCGGTCAACAAGCATTGGTGGCGCCTGTCCGCGGTTCGCGGCGCCATCACCGCGCGCCAGGTCGAATTCCATCGCGGATCGCTCGGCGGGGACCGGGTGCTCGACGACAGCGTGGCGCAGGGTTTCCCGCCCCCGGCCGGGTACCTCGATGGGTATTCCATCGTGAAGAGCGAGCTGTCGTTTTCCGTCGACAGCCGCGAGCCGCGCCCCGCGTCCGGATCGGGCGCTCGGCTCGAGCTGCACGGATCGCACTCCGCAGATCTTCGCGGGCGCGGCGCTTGGGTCGGTTACGGCGGATCGGCGGGAGCGTTTCTAGACGTCAACGGACGTTCGCGCGTTCTCTCGCTGTCCGGCATCGTCCATTTCGTCGACCCTCTCGACAAGAAAGAGATCCCTTTCACCGAGCTCGCCGCGCTCGGCGGCTTCGGCCCCATGCGCGGTTTTTATCCGGGTAGACTCCTCGGGGACAGCGCCGTCGTCGCCGAGCTTGCCTACCACTGGCCGATCTGGATCTGGCTCGATGGATCGATGCGACTCGAAGTGGGAAATGTATTCTTCCAGCACCTCGAGGGCTTCGATCTCAAAAACTTGCGTCTCTCCGGCGCCATCGGGGTGGAGAGCGCGGGACTCACGGACAATCCGCTCGAAGTCTTGATCGGGTTTGGAACGGAAACCATCGACACCGGAACGAAGATCGATTCGTTCCGCCTCTTCGTAGGGACACACCGTGGGTTCTAAGGCATCGTCGTTCGCCCTCTTGGCCGTGCTGGCGACGGCGGGCTGCGCGCACTCGGAGCGACGATTTCCGGTGCGCGAGCCGCTCTGGAAGGACACCGATCTTCGGTCCATTTCCGTGCCGTGCGAGCGGCGGGCGACGGAAAAAGAGCCGAATCACGTCGCGTGCGCTCCCGAGCCGTACGTTTCACCGCTGATCTGGGACGGGCTCGACAACAGTGTGTTTCGGCCTTTCGCCAAAGTCTTTGCCGTCGATCCCCCGCGCGATGCACAGAACGTCAACGCGCTCGACGAAGTGCCGGACTCGGCCTGGTTCAACAATCGCATCGGTATCCGCAAACCGTCGCGCGAAGAGCTCTTGCGCGGGGCGTGCGCGGCGGAAGAGATGCTCGACGGCTTCACCGCGGCCCCCGGCAGCTGGGTCATCGATCAGGGAAAGATGAACGGCGCGACGCCCGGCTTTCGTATCAAAGTCGGTGGCAAGCGCAAATTCATGCTCAAGACCGACACCAAAGAACAGCCCGAGCGCCCGAGCGCGGCCAGCGCCATCGGTGCCGCCATCTACCATGCGGTCGGTTTCAACACGTCCTGCGAGCAGGTGATCTTCGTCGATCGACGCGCGCTGTCGCTTCTGCCCGGTCTCAAGGTGACCGACAATTCGGGCGTCACCAAGCCGTTCGATCAAGGTGCGCTCGACAACGTGCTCGCGCAGGCGCCGGCGCGGGACGGCTACGTCCGTCTGCAGGCGAGCGCGTGGCTGCCCGGCTACCTGCTCGGGCCGTTTCGCTATGAGGGTAAGCGCAGCGACGACGAGAACGACGCCATTGCCCACGAAGACCGCCGCGATCTGCGCGGCGCACGGCTCGTCGCCGCATGGCTCAACCACTTCGACGCACGCGAGCAGAACACCATGGACTCGTGGATCGCCGCGGGAGCCGTTCCCGACGCGTCCCCTGGGTACGTGCGCCACTACTATCTCGATACCAGCGACTCGTTCGGAAGTGAGTGGGCGTGGGAGGGCATCTCGCGCAGGCTCGGCCAGTCGTACCTGCTCGACTGGGGCGACATCGGGCAGGACTTCGTCACCCTCGGCATCCCGACGCGCGCGTGGGAACGGGTGGAGCGCACGCCGGGCATGGAGCCCTTCGGCTACTTCACCTGGCGAGAGTTCGACCCCGAAAGCTGGAAGAACGAGTACCCGAATCCAGCCTTCAGCCGCGCCACGGAGCGCGACAATGCGTGGATGGCGCGCATTCTGTCGCGCTTCGAAGCTGCCGACATTCGGGCGCTCGTCGATCTCGGCAAGTTCCAGCGCACGGCTCACGCCGAGTACCTGGCCGAAGTGCTGGAACGGCGCCTCGCGCTCATTCTCGAACGGTACCTCGCGCGCTTGTCGCCCCTTACCGACGTGAAAATCAGCGGCAAGCGAAACCTCTGCGCCACCGATCTCGCGCGCCGGCGGCACGTTTGGCAAGACGCGCGCTTTCGCTACACGGCCGAGTGGCGCAGCGACGAATCGCGGTCCGCGCTGCCGGCCGAAGTAAAATCGGAAGGCGAAGTTTGCTTGCGCCTCCCCGAGGCGAACCCAGCGGGACGGGGCGAGCGCGCCTCCTCCTACGCCGTCGTCACCATCGCCAATGGTGCATCGACGTACCCCCTGCGTGTGCACCTCGTCGACGAGGGTAGAGAACGCGGATACCGCGTGGTTGGTCTCGAACGCCAGGAGGAACGGTGAAGATGACGGTCCCGGGGAAAGTGAACGCCAGGCGCGCGCTCTCGCGACGCTTCCGTACGGGATTGGCCGCACTGTTCATGGCGATCGTCGCGCCGTCCCTGGCGCGAGCCGACGGTTCGGCACCGGCAAAAGATTCCTGCGATGACAAGGTTCTCTTCAAAGCGGATCCACTCGCAGACGTTCCGCTGCTCGTTGCCTCGCTCGGCTTCGCGGGGCTGAGCGAGGCCATCATCTCCACCGGCGAGATTCGGCCACAACAAATCGACGCTGCTTTCGATACCAAGCGACTGCTTTCCATTGATCGCGCGGCCATCACGCAAACGGTCGATACGACCGCCAGCGGTTTTTCCAACGGTGGGGTGTACGCGATGCTCGGCTTCGCGGTGTTCGATTCAGTGGCGAGTGGATTTCGCGCGGGCCAGGACGCGGCGCTCGTCGACCTCACGCTTTACAGCGAGGCCATCGCCTTCAGCTGGGGATTGACCAACCTGGCCAAGATCGGATTTCGCCGCCCGCGACCGATCGCTTACATCGAGCGCAACCGCGCCATCCAGGAAGGTCAGGATCCGGCCAAATACAACAACACGTCGACCGACAGCACGCTGTCCTTCTATTCCGGTCACACCGCCATCGCCGCGACCGTCTCGGCGACGGCGACGTACCTCGCCTTCGCCCGCTCGCCTCACACCTTGCGCCCGTGGGCGACGCTCGCCGGCGCCGTGACACTCACATCGTTCGTTGCCGTCGAGAGGGTGCGCAGCGGCGCTCACTTTCCGACCGACGTCATTGCCGGGGCGTTTGCCGGCGCGGGCATTGGAATGCTCGTCGTCCACCTGCACCGGTACGACAGCGAAACGAGGCGGCCGGTCTGGGTCGGCGCCTTGCCGGTCGAGGGTGGCGGAGGCGTCATGGTGGGTGGTCGTTTCTGACGAGCATCGGCGATGACCGAAAGCACCCACCAACCGAAGCTCGTCGACGACGTGACGCTCGTCTCCGGCCGATCGTTTCCGAGTGGACTCGTGCAGCTCTGCTACAACGTCGCCCGCGCCTGAAGGCGCCGCGCCCGAGCCTCCATGGTATACGTGAGCCGCCATGAAACGCGTGCAATCGATTGCCATCGTGGGCGGCGGATCGGCTGGTTGGATGGCCGCGGCGTACCTCAGCAAGGTGCTCGTCGGCGTCAAGGTCACGCTCGTCGAGTCGGCGAAGATCCCGACCGTCGGTGTCGGCGAAGCGACGACGCCCATGATCCACAACTTCTTGACCGAGCTCGGATTCACATCGCCCGATCAGTGGATGCCGGAATGTGACGCCACCTACAAGACGGGCATCTATTTCGAAAACTGGTTCGAGAAGGGGGACTCCTATTGGCACCCTTTCGAGCTTCTCGACTACCTCGACGACCACACGCACATCGGACATTGCTGGCTCGCCAAGCACGCCGCCCCCGGCGGTGGCTTTCGCGATCGCCGTTCATTTTCCGAACAGTACTTCTGCTCGACGACGCTCAACGTCGGGCATAACCGCATGCCGCTCTACGCCAATCTGCTCGCTTACCATTTCGATGCCGCCAAATTCGGCAAACTCTTGAAATCGGTCTCCCCGGCCGTTCAGCATGTCGTCGACGAGGTGCTCGATGTGCCCCTCGACGAACAAGGCAACATCGCCGCTCTCGTTACCGCCGAGCATGGGCGTATCGAGGCCGATCTCTACATCGACTGCACCGGGTTTCGCCGCCAACTCATCGGCAAGGCCGCTCCCGAGCAGAAATTCCAAAATTGGTCGAGCGCGCTCTTCAACGATCGCGCCTTCGTGGTGCGCATTCCGTACGGCGAGAACGCCAACATGGAAGAGCGTCTTCACCCCTACGTGAAAGCATCGGCACAGTCGGCAGGATGGGTGTGGTCAATTCCGCTATTTGACCGCATGAGCCACGGCTATGTGTATTCGAGCAGCTTTCTTTCCGACGCCGACGCCGAACGCGAGCTCGAGCAATATTGCGGGGCCGAGTTCCACAAGAGTGCCGTCAAGATGCAGGTCCGCTTCGTGACGGGAAAGCTCCCCGCTTTATGGGCCAAGAACTGCGTCGCCATCGGCTTGGCGGGCGGATTCGTGGAACCGCTCGAGTCGAGCGGGCTCGCCATCACCCAGGTGGGCATCGATTGGCTCGCGTCCATGCTCGACGCCCGGTACTACGACGAGCGTATCGTCAATCGATACAACATGCATCTCGACAAATTCTATCTCGACATCATCCACTTCATCACGGTCCACTACGCCTTTACCAGCCGCGAAGACACGCCCTATTGGAAAGCCGTCAAGAACGACACGCACATCGAGCCGGCGCTGCAGCAGCGCCTCGACGTCTTTCGGCGACTTTTGCCGACCGGGGGCACGAAGGGGACGCGCGAGACCGGCACCGCATTTCGCGATTTGAGCTGGTTTTGCGTGCTACTCGGAATGAACTTCCCTTTCGACGTGCCCAAAGTGAGCGACGCGACGCTCGCCGCAGCCGACGCCATCGCGCGCGACAAGAGAAAGAAGACCAAAGAGCTCATGGGGCAAGTTCCCACCCATTGGACGCATCTCAGCAACGCCATCTACAAGCGCGGGCGGTAGACGAACGCTGATTACGGCGTCGGCAGCATGAGCCGTGAGCTCGCTGCGAGCACGATCGCGTCTTCGATGACGCCCTTGGGCACGTCGAAGGCGACGCGCCAGGTGATGCCGTTCTCGAGGTTGACGTTGTTCGTAAAGAGGATCGGCGTCTTGCCGCGGTTCGGCGTCGACTCGAGCGAAGTGCGCGCTTCGGCCATCATGCGCAGCTTGTCGGGGTCGAGGGGCATGCGCGCCGCGCTGCCGAACCAGGACTCGAAATGGGATTGCAACGTGCTGAAGCCTGCTCCCGCGTACTTGCCGTCCTTCAGTGCTGCGAGATCGGATCGGCTGGCGACTTTGGCCGCGAGTGGTGCGCCCTCGGTCGCGGCGAGAACCGTTTTGACGACGTGCGCCTTGTCGCTGCCGAGGATGACCCACGTCCGCGCGCTCTCGGGCACGACGATGACGTGAAGTTTGACGGGAGCAGCGGGTTTTGCCGGCGGTTTCTTGGTCGCGCCTGCGCCGTGGGGGGCGTCTCTCGTGACCATGAGCTCGAAGGCGAGCGACCCCCTGGGGAGCTCTTTCGGTGCGGCGGCAGGTTTGAACGTGATGCCGCTCGGTAGGAAGCCGGCTTCGTCGCTCGGCGCGTCGCTGGCGGTCAGAAGCTCGGCGAGCTTGCTGCGCAGCAGGGACTGGAGCTTGGGGCGGCTGACGGCAGTGGCCAGGGTTTTGACGAGATCCGGCGTCTGATTGGGCGTCGCGACGCCCGCCATGTACCAACCAAATCCGTCGACCGCAGCCTGCAATGGATCGGCCGGAGCGGAGGTGCTCGTTTTCGCCGCGGGTTTGGCGGCGTCGCGCTCGAATCGCCCGCTGGCCGTGACCCAGGGGGAGTCGTTGGCGTACTTGTCGTCGAAAATGGCGACGAGCGGCGCACGGTCGGCGGGTGCGAGACCTTCGTGACCCAAAAAGCCGTCGAGGAGCTCGCCGAGCGTATGCCGGATGGCGTCGAAGCGCTGATGTTCGGGCGGATAGGTGTAACTCGCCGCCGTGGCCGTCGCCGGCAGGGACCAGAACATCGTCGGGGCGGCGTCGGCGCGCGCGGCCTGCGCGGAAAGCGTGCCGGCTGTCCAAGACTGTTGCCCTTTCAAACGAAAGACGACGCTCGCGTTGGCGCGCTCGGGGGCGACCGCCACATCGACGGTGAGGGTGTCGAGATCGGCCAGCAACGCCCGGAGCTCCTCGCTCAGCCCAGTGGCGGTGGCGCCGAGCGCGCGATCGAAGGTCGGCTCGCCGAGCTCGAGCTTGCGCCGCGCGAGGGCTGCGCCCACGTTGAGACCTTGGTTGATCAAGGGCGCGTAGATGTCGACCACCGGCGGCGCGTGCAGCTCGAGGTGGACATCGGCCGGGCCGAGATCACGCTCGGGCAGTGTCCGCGCCATGTAGCCACGCATGGCGTCGACGTCGTGGTCGCGCCTTCCACAAATGACGCGACCGGGCGCTGTGCCTCGCGCCGACAAAAGCAGGCATGCGGGCTTTTCGGACTTTTTCTTGCTTTGGCGCACGGTCACGCGAAACTCACCGGGGCGCACCTCCGTGATGGGACCCATCGCTTGAAAAGCGCGCCGCGCGGCGTCTACCGAGCGCACGCCGACACTCACCGCCATGAGCGGCGGCTCCGTCGTGGCCCTCGGGTCGAGCGCGGCGACGGCGTCGATGGGCGAATCGAACGACAATGCACCCGCGAGCCCACTGTCCAGAAACTGTGCCGCCAAATCGCTGCCTGACAGCCGAATACCCGTCCAGCGATAGACGGTTTCGAGCGTGACATTCGGATTTCTGATCCGAAGGATCCCGACGACGTGCGACGGTTCAGTCGGTTCGGCGAGGTCGGCAGCGACGAGAGCTGGAGGAGCCGCGGGCGCGCTCGCCGGCGGGCTGGGCGAGGGGGGCGGTGCATTGCCACAAGCGAAGCTCCACGCTGCCGCGCTGCACATCAAGGCGCGGCGTGCGACCGTCCCAACATCACCCATTCGGATCATGGGTCCAATCTATCCCCACTCGGGAATCTTGGCATGGGCAGATCACGATCGACGTGCGTGGCGGCGACCCGCGTCCGATCGTGAGAAAGATGCGGCGATCGCGCTTAAACCCGCTCCGGCTGCGTTCCTACCTGGGCGGGGCGTCGGCGGTGCTCGCCGGACAAAAGGCGGGCTCCGAACGACAGCACCGATTTCGCGAGTCGCGCGCGCGATAGTTTTCGCCCCGCGAAGTGCTCGAGGCCCATCGCAAAGAAGTCGGGGGTGGCAAGGACGAAGCGCTCGATCATCGCGCGGTGTGCACCGAAGTAGTGCGGAATGGTGTAACCGCGCACCTGGAGCTCGAAACCTACGGACGACCGGGCCAGGCGCGCCGAGAAGTCGCTGAACGCGAAGTCGCGGCCCGCCAGCTTTTCGGCGATGTAAGGGCCAGCAAAGGCGCCATAGGCAATGGCCTGCGCAATGCCTTCGCCGGTGAGTCCGTCGATCCCCGCGGCTTCGCCGACGAGCAACACTCTCCGGCTCGCGTAAGGCGTGTGTCCATCGAAACCGCGCTCCGCGAACCGCTTCGTCCGGTAGCGCTCGATGTCGAGCCCGCGGGCGGCAAGGCGGTCGCGTAAGATCGCGTGTACGTCGCGATCGCCGCCGCCGCTGCGTTCACCCGTTTTCAGCTGGTAGACGCCGCGGCACACGAGCGCTTTTCCGTCGACGAGCGTCGGAAAATCCCAGGCATAGCCGGTGAGTCGTGCGTCGCTCGCGTCGAAGTGCAGGATGTCGCGCTCGGGGTCGCCGCGCGCCTCTTCGGTGTCGAGCTCGATGACCTGCGCGCGCAACCGGCCGGCGGAAAGTCCCATCGCGCGGCGCACCACACTACCCACGCCGTCGGCGCCGACCAGTACCTCCGCCTGCCACGTACCGGCGGTGCTTTCGACGACGATGTGGCGGGCGCCAGCGTGGAAGGCGGTGACCCGAGCGCCCTCGTGGACCTCGACGCCGCGCGCGCGGGCGATCTTGGAGAGCTCGTGATCGTACTCGAGCCGGCGCACGACGCGACCGATACCGCCGGCGCGCGCCGATAGGGTGCCGCCCTCGAGAGCGAGGGACATCCCGTCGATGGCGACCGAAGGCACTTGGACCGTGACGCCCATTTGCGCGAGGAGCTGGTCGGCGCGCGCTCCGATGGCGCCGGCGCAGAATTTATCGCGGGGGTAGCGCTCTTTTTCGAGCACCACCACGCGCCCGCGCAGCGCGGGATCGGCATGGCAGAGAAAAAGGGCGGTGGCGAGACCCGCCGGACCGCCGCCCACGATGACCACGTCGGCGGCGCGAGCCCCCGCCCGAGCGCAGTCGTCACTTGCCGGCAACGACGACCCGGTTGCGCCCCTCGTGCTTGGCGCGATAGAGGGCGGCGTCGGCCTTGGCGACGAGCTCGGTCTCGTTGAGGACGCTGACCTCGGTGCAGGCGACGCCGAGCGATGCCGTGACGGCGGGAAGCCCCTGATCCATTTTGGCCGTTGTTTTTTCGGTGATGGCGCGCCGAATGCGTTCGGCCACCATCTCGGCCGCCGTGGTCGTCGTCTCTGGCGCGATGACGATGAATTCTTCGCCGCCGAAGCGCGCCACCAGATCGGTGGTGCGGATTGATTCGCGGATCGCGGCCGCTACCTCGACGAGGACCTTGTCTCCGACGGGATGTCCGTAGTTGTCGTTGACTGCCTTGAAGTGGTCGATGTCGATCAAGATGCAAGCGAGCGGGTGCTTGTAGCGGCGCTCGCGCTGGAACTCGTGCGCCAGCCGCTGTTCGACGACACGGCGGTTGGCGACTTGCGTCAGTGGGTCGATGGTGGCGAGCTCGGCGAGGTTCTTGTTGACGCGTTCGAGCTCGTCGGCGAGACGCTTGATGCGGATCATCGACGACATGCGGATCTGCAGCTCGAGCGCGTTGACCGGCTTGCTCAAAAACTCGTCGGCGCCCGCCGACAATCCGCGCCGTTTGGAGTCGATGTCTTCGAGTGCGGTCAAGAGGATGATGGGAACGAAGGGCGAGGCGCGCTTGAACATCTGCGCCAGCTTGTAGCCATCCACGTGGGGCATCATCACGTCGAGCAGCACCAGATCAGGATGCGCTTCCTTGTGAAGGCGAAGCGCGTCGGAGAGTTGCTGCGCCGTGAAAGGCTCGGCTTGCCATTCGCTGACGATCTTGGCCAAATGGGAGCATTGCAGCGGGTCATCGTCGACGATGAGCACCCTTGCATGGCGCAACGAATCTGCGAGAAGCTCCGATGCCGCGCTTCGCGTACCCACTAGGTCCAGGCTACCGAAGGTAAAGGGTGGAGACAAACGGACTCGACCGAACGGGGCCGTTTGTGAGGGCGCGAACGCGGCGCCGGGTGCTGGGCGACCCCGAGACGTTACCGGGTGAGCCCAGCCGTTCTGCGGCGCGGTGGCCGTGCTAAGCGTAGCCGCACCGTGTTTCCCGCGACGATTTTCGATTTCAACGGGGTTTTGGTGGATGACGAGCAGGTCCACCGTGAGGCCTTTCGCGATGTGCTCGGGCCACTTGGCGTCGCCTTCAGCGACGAGGCGTACGTGGAGCGTTATCTTGGGTTCGACGACATCGGCGCCTTGCGGGCGATGTTGACCGACGCGGGGCGATTTACCACCGACGCGCAGATCGAAGCCCTCGCCGCCGCCAAGCGCCCGTTTTATATGCGCCGCGCCGAGGTGGGGCTCGTCGTGTTCGACGGGGCGATCGACGCGGTGCGGCGTCGCGCCGCGAAGGGGACAGTGGCCATCGTGTCCGGCGCATTGCGCGACGAAATAACCTTCGCGCTCGAGCGCATGGGGATAAAAGATCTCATTTCCCACATCATCAGCGCCGAGGATACGCCGCGCTGCAAACCCGATCCCATGGGGTACGAGCTCTGCCTCCGCGTCTTGGCTGCGCGGCCCGGTGTCGACGGCGCGGTGCGAGCGCTCGTCATCGAAGACTCGCTCGCCGGTATCGAATCGGCCAAGGCCGCCGGCCTCGTCTGCATGGCGGTCGCTCACTCGTACGCCGAGGCGCGCTTGCGCGAGGCCGGTGCCGACGCCGTCGTGTCCCGAATCGCCGACATCGACGACGCTCTCGTCGATGATCTTTACCGCCGCCACCTCGGATCGCATGGGTGACTGGCGCGGGGCCGCGATGGCGACGGCCGTCGCTCTCCTTGCTCACGTCGGGAGCGCGCGCGCAGCGCCATGGGATTTGAAGACGCCGGTGCGCGGCATGACCGTGGGGCCCATCGAGAGCGCCGTGCATCCGGGCAAAGGTTATGGATCGCCTGCGTCCGCGCGCGCCATGGCCGAGATTTCACGCATGGGAGCCACCTGGGTCAGCGTTACTCCGTACGGGCGCGTGTTCGATCTGGCCCCGACGGGCATCGATTGGAGTTTCGAGGCTCGCTTCGAGGACAATCGCGCCGCTGTGCTCGTCGCCATGCGACAGGCGCACGCGCGTGGGTTGCGGGTCCTCTTGGTGCCGCACCTCTGGGTCGAGAGCGGACAATGGAGAGGTGAGATCAATCCTGGCGACGACGAAGCCTGGAGCGTTTGGGCCGCTGCTTACCGAGCTTTTTTATTGGCGTGGGCCGAGGTCGCGCGCGAGGGCAACGCCGACATGCTGAGCGTAGGTGTCGAGCTCGGAAGTTGGGTCACCGGCCGACACGCGCCGAGCTTCTTCCCCATTCTCGGCGACGTGCGGCGCGTCTATGCGGGACCGCTGACTTACTCCGCGAATTGGGACGACGTCGATCACACGGCGATCTGGAGCGCTCTCGACGTCGTCGGGATCAACGCCTTTTACCCGCTCGCCGAGCGCCCGGGCGCGCCGCTCACGGAGCTCCTGGACGGGGGGCGCCGCGTCGCTGAGCGCGTGCGCCGCCTCGGCGCCACCTGGCACAAACCGGTGCTCTTCACCGAGCTCGGTTACACGACGCGCCCCGACCCTGCGTTGCGACCGTGGGAATGGCCGGACGGCATGAAAGGGGTGCGGGTCGACGAACAAGCGCAGGCCGACGCGTACCTCGGCTTGCTCGCGCCGCTTCTCGAGGAACCGGCTTTTTCGGGGTTCTTCGTGTGGCGGGTCTACGCGGATCCGGACGATGTGTCGCAGGAGGCGGAGTGGGGATTCTCGCCGCGCGGCAAGCTGGCGGAGCTCGTCGTGCGCGACGCATTTACCGCGCGCTGGGCGGGGGACGGCCCCCGGCTCCCCGGGGACGTGCTGGCGCGGTTCGCGGCCGAGCTCCCCGGCTTCTATTGAGGGCCGGGAAGCCCTTTCCGCGCGGATC
>DATHEQ010000466.1:0-7293 GCA_035318505.1 Polyangiaceae bacterium
ACAAAACAGAGACGGGGGGCGGCCAGGTTTTCGCGGAAGACGCCGGCGGCTCGCGGATTCGCGTGCAACACTTTCGACCATGAAGATTTGTACGCACGACGCCGTGGTATGGGACGAGGAGGGCATTGCAGAGCCCGAGGCGGTCAAGGTCTGGGCGCTGGTGCGTCTCACCCACATGCATATGTTAGTGCGGCTCGGAGTGGCAGCAAAAATCTCCGCCTCCCTCGCCCGCCATAGGTCTCGCGCGGCATCGCAGCTCACCGTTGAGGAGATGCGGCGGGTAGCGCCACACATCACGTGGTGGCTCGCCGAGGAGGCGTGACCGGGCGATGCTGCCCCCCGTGAAAGGAGCCAATGGCTGATCGCGTTCAACTGATGGCCCCCCACCATCTCGGTGCCGTCTTGGCACAAGGTTATCAAGGGCACGTGGAATCTGACCTACACGGCGATCGCGTCATAGCGAATACGGGGTATCGACTTGCTCCATCATCACCCCACACTTCGGACACGTACCTGGGCTGCCACCCATTTGCGCGCTGTGCTGGCACGTCGGACATCGAACCGACAGCGCGACGAGCGGTGCATCGACATCGACCCCAACGCTCCGCGCGAAATCGATGTTCGCTTGGAGGTCATGGCCGTGTTTCAAATGCCAGGTCACGTGACGCAACCCACCGTTTTGCACTGCGGACTCGGCGATGATGACGCCCTTACTTCGAAGTACGGCGGCCACTGCGTGCAGTTGCTCGAGCGTGACGGACAGCCGCTCGGCGATGTTGCGATCCGTAAGATGTTCGGTGCGCGAGAGATCGCCCAGCAGATTTGCGATTGGGTACATCATGAGAGCACCTCCGAGAGCCAGGCTATCGAAGCCAGCGCGGAATGGAACCGGCGCGAACCGCGGCATAAATGCCGCACGCCTCAAACCCAGTCCGGCTCGGCTGCGTTGGCAATGAACTCGAGGAACTCGCCGTGCCCGTTGACGGCGCGCCGACCCTTCCGCCACATCCGCTCGAACGCAGCGCGGTCCCAGTGGCCAGCGGCGTGCAGCTGCTCGACCTCGATGGCGATCTCCCGAAGGCGCGACCAATCGGGCTCGTTGGGGCGAGGCATCCGGGATGAGGGTAGCATCGTCTCCCGCGCGCGCCGTGTTGGCCACGCGAGCGAAGGAGGCAATCATGCAGAGCACGGATTGGGAAACGATCGTCACGTCGGCCGCTGTAGCGAGCTTCGTGAGTACCGGCATCACCGCGTTCGGGCAGTACCTCGAGCGCAGGGCAAGGCGCTCAGAGCTACTCCTCAAGCACGCCGTAGAGCTGGCATTTGCTCGCCGCAAAGTCGCGATGAGGATTGCGGAAAAAGACGGGAAAGTCGCCAACCTCGTGGACGACGTCCTCCTCACCGAACGGTACTACCAGTCGCTGGGCAGCCTCTTGGAGCATGGCCGCCTGCCTTTGGACGTCGAACGTGAGCAGAACTCTGACCATGTGATCGAGCACCATAAATGATTCGCAGACTTGCCAGGATTCGACCATAACGAGTTGACCTCGCAGTCGAACCGCTATACATTCGCTGTACAATGGTTCGCGAGGCAAGAACGGAAAACTTCATGGTGCGAATGGCACCGTCGGAACTGGCCATGCTTCATGAGATGGCCGAGGCCGATGGGCTTTCCGCCGCTGACGTGGTCCGTACCCTCGTGCGCCGAGAGCACCAGAAACGGTTCGGGGATACGCCCCCGAAGAAGAAGCGCACCAAGTAAGTGGCCCCCGCGCTGCGTCAACAGCCGGGAGCCTTGGCCCACAGGAGGATTGGTCCCATGGACAGAACGAATCTAGCACGCACATCGACATACTCGCCCACGCTGCCCGAGAGCGGCGTGTTTGCCGCGGTGGCTCGAGCGACTCCAGTAGGCGCGCACGCGAAGATTGCATCCGACGCGCGCAAGGAAGATTCTCCGATCGGGGACGAGCATCCGGCGCGCCTTGCGCTGTACGAGGCGCTCTGCGTCCTTGCAAATGCCGCTGCGCGGCTTTCACAAGGAGGGGTTCGATGAAAACGATGAGAACAGAAGTGCCCAGCACGCCCGACGATCGCGAGAGCGGAACGCACCGGGCCGCCGAACCGACAGCCGTGTCGCGTGAAAAGCTGAAGGAGCTTTTCGATATGTGCTTCGAGGGGGACCCGCCGGAGTATCCCACGTCCTTCTCGCACAAGGTCATGGCGGCGGTGCGCAACGATCTGACGATCATGGGCTATGCGATTGGCGAGGATGAGGGATGCACGCAAGCGATCGCGCGGGGGCTCATCATGGCGCAGCGCAGACTCGACGCCGCCATCGAGATCGACCGGCTGTTCTTTTCGGGAGAGGAGGACGCCCAATGAGCGCGCCCGCCACCAAACGAGAGGAACTCCAGCACCTCTACGTGAAGTTCATCGAATTCGAGTGCTCTATCAAAAACCTGCGCCATCTCATCGATGCCAAAGATCGCAAGAGCTGGTGGTGGCTCCACGACAAGACGTTGGGCCAGTTTGAGGAGTGCCGGCAGCTCGTCAATCGTCTCCTGAAGCAATCCGAAGATGAGGAGGAAACCGCTCTCGAGGAGGCGTTGACGGAGAAGCTGCAAAAGAAGAAGACGAGAAAAGCAATGATGAAGCTCGTCGCCATTCAACGCCCAGAGGCGGGCCCCTTCGCGGGAGAGCAGCGATGAGCGCTGCGAAGAAGCAAGCTATCCGCGAGAGCGGCACGCACGCCGCGGCCGAAGCTAACGGGGGAGCCGCACGCCACAGCGCGACCAAGATCAGTTACGCGGCGTCCCGCTTACCCGCCGGCCGACTGCGACTCTCCGCCATTTTCGACGAGATCGAACGGCTCACGGTCGAGTTCGGAAACATCGTCGACGACGGCGCTGTTCCGAGCGATGTCGGCAACGAGATCTGCGACATGCTGACGGACACCGTCGTCGAGACGCGCGCCATGCTCGGCGACGAACTGGACGACATGGAGTGGCTCGTCGCCGAAAATGCGCCCCTCACACATGAGGCGCACCGGGCTGAGGTGCGCTCGCGAGTCGAGGGCGTGGCGCTATGACGCAACAGCGAAACGGGGCGCCCTCGGGCGCCGGTGGAGGTAAGTGATGGCACGCGAAGCAACAGGTCAACTGCGACGTCTGGCCGACGGCTGGGAAGCGAGGATCCGAATCAGTCCGAAGCTGCGTAAGGGCTTCGAGCTCATCGGATGCCGAACCGAGGACGAGGCTCACGCGCGCTGCCGCATGATGGCCGACATGGCGAAGCGACTTCGCAAGGCAGGCCACGCCGGCGACGCCGTGCAGCTGCTCGAGATGGCGGCGATCGCCACGGCAGGGCCGAAGCTCGAAGGGGTTGTGCGCGCCGTCGACGCACTCTGCTCGATGGAAGGCACCGTCGCCGACGGGAACGCAACGCCGAAATCGTTTCAGCAAATCGGCGAGGACTGGACGAGCGGGAAGCTGCATCGGGAATGGCCCGATCACGTGCCGGACAAGAAGAGCTCCGATACAGACGAGTTTCGCCTGAAGAAGCTCTACCCGGTGATTGGCCATGTACTCGTCGCCGACTTTAAGCTGCAGCACGCCGAGGCGGCTCTGCGATCGCTGCCCCTAAAACGCGACGGTAAGCCCCTCTCCCGCAGCTCGCGCCGGCAGTACGCACAGGTCATCAACCGCGTGCTCGGATTCGCCGTCTACCCGCTGCGCCTCATCCCCGCGACGCCGATCCCCAAGGGATGGCTCCCGAAGCCGAACCCGCGGATGGTCTTCGCCATCTTGCGACCCGTCGAGGACACGAAGCTCTTGGCAGCGCCGGAGGAAAAGGTGCCGCTCTGCTTCCGAATCCTGTTCGGCTTCATGCACCGCGAGGGCGTGCGCCGCGAGGAAGCGGTGGCGCTCCGCTGGCGCGATCTCGACCTTTCCGTCGAGCAAGGCGTCATCGACCTGCGGAAGCACAAGACGCAGGACGACGTCACCCGCGAGCCCTGGACGCTCAGCCCGGGGGTCGGGGATGCGCTTCGATGGTGGAAGGAAGAGCACCGATCCGAGACGGGGCCGGAGGACTTCGTCTTCGTCGACGAGTACGACCGGCCCATCAGCATTGATCACCTCGCCGAAAAGGTTCGCGACTACTTGACCGCGGCCGGGATCGACCGACCGGCGCTCTTCGAGCGGGGGAAAGGTCGCGGCCGCTTTGGAACCCACAGCTTCCGCCGCAGCTTCGTCACCCGCTCCCTCGCAAACGGCCACCCAGAGGAGTGGGTCAGGCGCCGGACCGGCCACACCAACACCCAGCAGCTCTCAAAGTACCGCCAAGCTGCTGATTCTCTTGCCGAGTTGGACCTGGGTGAGGTAGTACCGCTCGACCAAGCCCTCCCCGAGACCCGAACGGGCCACGAATGGGCCACGGAACACAAGCGAAAGTGGCGGAATTGGCAGACGCGCTGGATTCAGGTTCCAGTGGGGTAACTCTCGTGGGGGTTCAAGTCCCCCCTTTCGCACTTCCTCGGGAAAACAAGCCCGAAACGCTCCCCGAAGAGGGGTGCTGCGAGGGGGATGAGGTTGCGTTATTTCGACCCGCCGGTTGCGATTCGAAGTCTGACGCGGTGAATCCACGTGCTGCCGTCGTGCAGGAACTGAGCGCCCGCCTTGCCGAGCTCGTTGCGGCCGGAGACCTCGAAGCTGCTCGCGCAGTGAGCGACGCCATTGCGACCTTGCTCGGGCGAAACGGCTCCGGCGCTCGGGTAGTCGATCTCGCATCGAAGCGCCGCAAGCGGTAGGCCCTCGCCCCAAAACCAAAGCGCCTAAAGGCGGGCGTCGTCGACAGCCGGGGGAACTAGAGCCGGTTCGCCGGACAAGGTAGCTTGGCGCGGCCGGCGTGGTGTCACCCACCCGGCCGCCGACGAGGAGGATGGTCCCCGTGAGCACCAAGGTAGGGTCGGATAGCAAAGACGGCAACGTCATCGTCGGAGTCTTCGGCCGCGAGGTCGCGGCGCGGAAAGCGCGCGAAGCCGCCGAGAGGTTGCTCACCATGAGTGAGCGCATGCTCGATCCAAACATTGCGCCCAACGATTTTCGCGCGCTGCGCAGGACCATCGAAAATGCGTGGGCCACGGTGATGGGCGGGTGGTCCGCAGACCGCCGTGCACGTATGACCCTTCTCAATTTCATTGATGGGCAGGTACGAAGCGCGCAGTTCCTTCTACTCGCTCGAGCCTACGCGCGGCGAAGCAAGAATCAGGACCTGTCCTCGGAGGATCGCAGGGCTCTCGATCGGTTCGAGCGTGGAAAAAAGACCGAGGAAGACGACCGCGCCGTGGGTTTCGCAACGCAGCATCCGGATGCCTCCCTAACACTGCCGCCGTCGAATGCGAGTGATTGCGTCGAGCCCATCGTGCTCCAATTCGGTCAGGAATTCCCCGAGCATCTCGAGAGCCTGAAAGCTGCAAGCGCATGTCTGAAAGACGCGATCGAGATCTGGAAAAAGCGCGGTGCCCCACCGGTCGCGGCCGGTGCCGCGCCGCGAAAGTGGGAAGTGCTCGCCAAACTGGTCGAGAAGATCGGGTTGCCACTTTCCGCCGGCGCCCTGGAGCAGGATTGGCTGCTCTGGTCTAAAGGCTAGGTCGTCAACCTAGCCGTAAAGTGAAGTCCTAGGTTTGCGACCTAGCCTTTTCGTTGCTCCCCTCAACGTCGAGGGGTTGAACGATGGCGGCAACGGCGACGCTTCACGACTCGGAACTGGCAGCACTTCGCGATCTGGTCGAGCGACGAACCGTACAAGGGGCATCGGACATCCTCCAGATCGCGCCCGGAACTACCACAAGGGCATTGGCCCGACTGCCGATCGCACGGACAACGGCGACGCACATTCGAGCCGGGCTCGCTGAATTCGCACGCGGCGGGGCCGGGCGATGAGCTCGGCAGGCAAGCCGAATCCCGCTGAGGGGGGTCCACCGATGAAGACGCTACAGAGCAACGTCGACGCCTCCCTGGCGCCAATTGTCACAACGCTCGTCGCGCTCGCACAGTCCTTCGTGCATGCACTTGCGGTCGAGCTGTCGGCAGAACTTGCCAACAGTCGGCGCGAAACGGAGATCGATCAACGTTCCGTAGCGGAGTTGAGAGAGCTTCGGCTCACGCCACGCGTCTACATGGAGGCGGCGCGAAAGCGTGAATTTCGGTCGAGCAAGCGCGGTCGACTGATTGTGGCTTGCCGCCGAGATGTTGAGGCTTGGCTCGATCATCGCGCGGAACCGATGCCGGTCGAAAGCGAGCATGAGGCGGCGGCCTCAACTGCGCTCGAAGACGAGGTCCGAGCGGAGATGGGTTTGCTCCCGAAGCGCATCCCGTTTCGGGTTGTTTCTGGAGCGCGAACTGGACGGCTTCGATGAAAATCAGAATTCGTCGCGATTTCGGCCGCGGGGCGGAACAGCGGCGGCCGATCGGGTCGCTGACCATCGCAAGCCCGGAAGTCGAAGTCATTCACGTCCGCCGCTCCAGCGTGCGCATCGCGCCGCCGATTTCAGATCCCGCGCCCGATCGTCGTCGAAAGTCCTCTCGCCGCGAGCTCGCCGCTGACCTTGGCGCCGCACGGGGGGGCGGACGGTGACTTCCGACGAATTCGCCGCCGAGATGAGCGCGCGAGCGCCCTATCTCAACGCGAAGCAACGCGCGCTCCTATGCCGGATCGCGGACGGCATGACCGGCACCGGCGCCGACGAGTTGGCGCGCGCGGATCGGAGCCGTCGAGAGCGTGAGCGGCAATGGGAGGAATGGCAGTTGTCCGGCCTCGATCTGTCGAGACGCCAAAGAGAGCCCGCGTGAGCGCCGTGGCCAAAGTCGGGAAGGCGGAAAAGTACGCTCTGATCTGGAGTCCCGCGAGCGGCGTCACGCACGGGGCGCGTTGCGTCGCCACGAACATCTTGAAGCACCAGAGCAAGAGGGGGGACGCATGGCCGAGCCTCGACCGTTTGCAATCGGATAGCGGCTTACCGCGTAGAAGGGTTGTCGCAGCGATCAGGGAGCTCGAGGGCGCCACCGGGCCGGTGAGGTTGACCGTGGTGCGCCGTTGCCGAAAGGACGGACCCGGCAGAGCGCCCAACGTCTACCTGCTTACGGTCGACTTGAGTGCGACAGCGGAACTCTGCTCAAGCCGCGAAGGAGCCGGCGGCCGGCGAGAAGCCCGCGCCGAGCAGAGTTCCACCCCGGAACTCAAGTCGGGCCGGGAGCAGAGTGCGGCACCGGAACTCAACTCCCGCGGCGC
>DATHEQ010000467.1:0-7414 GCA_035318505.1 Polyangiaceae bacterium
TGCTCACCGATGGGTGGAAACTGCATGACCGACGTCGATTGCTGCTCGGGTGCGGGTAACTGCACCAATGGCAAATGCCAGATCATCATCCACGCCAAAACCGCACAGCCGAAGTCGGCGCAGTCGATCAAGTAAGCGCGGGCTAAACGACGATCGAGCCCATTCGTGCCGACAAGGCGTGAATGGGCTCGTCAGGGTGTGAGCGCGAAGCAGTAAAAGCCGCCGTACCCGCCGCCCGATCCGACGGTCGGATTGGAGGGGTTCGGGGGTCCCATCTCCACCAAGTGCACGCCCGGCGCGCAGCCTGCTTCGTCGAGCGACGACATCCAGTTCGCGAGATCTCCGAGGCCTCCGAAGTCTCCTCCGTCGAACCCCGGGGGGAAGATGCCCCCGCCGTCTCTGCCGATCATGATTCCGCCGTCCCTGCCGATCGTCATTCCGCCGTCTCTGCCGATGATGATTCCGCCGTCCCTGTCGCCGATACCTCCTCCGCCGCCACCCGTCGGCCAGGGGTGTCCGCAGCGAGGTCTTCCATCCGTGCCGACGATGCTCGTCCAGTCGTGGCACGTCGAGCTCCAATCCGCGCTGTAGAGCTTTCCAGTCGCGTTCGTGCCGGTGAGCATGTCGTGGTTGTCGACATTGCCCGTGCCGTCGGGGTTGTGGTTGGGAACGCCATTTTCATTTGGCAGATCGTTGATGATCGCGGGATCGGCGGCTCGTGGCCGCTGCTGGACGAGATCTTCCGAGTGCAGGGCGACGATTCTTCCCAACCGGTCGTACCAGGGGCCCTGCCCGATCCTTTCGACCGCATGAATGGGGGTACCGTCCGGCCCTTTGGTGACGCTCAAGAACGCGCGCCACGTCTTTTCGTTGCCCGGCATCGAGCGCTGCGCGATCTGCCGGCAGATTTCATCCGCTCCGGAAAGACCATCCGGTTGTCCGAAGCGCAGGTCACCCCCGAAGCCGTTCACGTTGCCGGAGAGATCGCGCAGCGCGGCGAGGCTCGTGATGAAGAAGCTGAAGCGCTCCGTACCGACGTCACCCTTGGCCCCATCGGAAGGGGGCGGCTCCGCATCCGACGTCGGTGAACCGCCGCCCGCGCCGTCGGGCGAAGCGGACGGCGCGCCGGAGGTGTCGTGACCCCCGCAACCGAGGAGCAACGTCGCACCGGGCACGAGCCAGCCGAATAGAAGCACCGCCGAGACGGGCAAGGATCGATGCATGGGATTCCTCTCTAAAGAGCGAGGGAAAGAATGGGAGCGAAGATGCCAGTGACCAACGCGCGTCTTGTCGGTGACATTCCCTCATGCGACGAAACGAATTTCGAAACAAGCTCGTTCTCGCATCATTCGAGCTATTTTTGTGCGCCTCGCCGTGGCACGCGCGCTTGTCGCGCCCGCATCGGATCGATCATCGCAACGTCAGCGTCGCGTCGCTGCAACACGCAAGGCCCCGATCAAACCCGCGTCGGCGATCGCGAACGCTTCGTCCCACGAGAACCAGCGGACGAGCTGGCTCTCGCCTGGCGCGGGCGCGGGAGAGCCCGATGCGAAAAGGAGATAACGCAGATCGAGATGTACATGCATCCCCGCCGGATGAACGTCGACGTGAAAGACACGTGACTCGCCCCCATGGGGCAGCGCGCGAAGACCGGTCTCCTCGAGGACTTCGCGCTGTGCGGCGTCCCAAGGCGCCTCGTTTTCTTCGATGTGACCCCCCGGCTGCAGCCACAGATGGAGCTTTTTGTGAAAATGAAGAAGCACCCCTTGCGGTCCCACCACGATGGCCGAAGCCGTTACGTGCGTCGCATCGGCATGCTCCGAAAATGGGCGAGGCTTTGCCAATCCGGCGAGGACTTGCTCCTTCGACGCGCCTTCGCGCGGATCGACCGGCAGGATGGCATCCACCTCGGCGTAGATTCTTGGCGCAAAGGCTCGCCCGCCAACGCCCGGCACGAGGTCAAAAGGCAAGGCTGATGCTCGTCGTTGCGCCCGGCTCGACGACGGCGTCGACCCCTGCGCTGCGCGTCGCTTCGCCGAGCGCCGTTACGTGCACGCGCCCAGCGGGCACGCCCGCCAGGCGGAAGGCGCCGTTCGTGTCGGTTTTGGTGAAGAAGGGGTTGGCAGTGATGACGAGGCGCCTCGATTCACCTGATCGCTGGTGCACACCGCAATGCAGGATGGCAACGCCGGTGAAGGGCCGCAGCTTGGCGTTGCTCCACGCGCCCGAGCTCTGAAGCGGAATGCTGAACGCGTCGCCCTCACTCGTCGAGGCGATCAAAGTATGCAACTTGAGATCGCCGGAGCGCGCCTCGACACGCTGTCCGACTTGCGCCACCTCGGAGCTCGTCGTGATCCCTCCGCCCTCTTCGACGATGCGGATCACGTCGGCGGGCGGCCCGAAGACGTGGCGTTCGAGACCACCGTCGATGTAGACGAGCACGCCTTCGCCGCTTCCCGCCGAAGCTGCGACTCGCCCCTCCAGCACCCCGGTCTCGCGCGGATCGATCACGGTAGGTGATGGATCCGGGAGCCGCACTTCGTCCGCCGCTGGAGGGGCCAGCGCGCGCGGCGGAGTTACCGGGGGAAAGATCATCCACATCGTCTGGGCGAAGCAGTACGTGGCGAAGAATTTCCAGGCGGTGACTTCGACCGTCGCCAAGACAAGCGGCAGGGCGCGCAGCTTTCGTTCGAAGAGCAACGCGCCCACGACGAGCGGCGGGATGACGGCGTAACTCCACCATGCCGCGGCGTCCGCCGCGTCGGCATGACGCCAGCTCGGACCCTCCCAAAGAAAGAACACCAAGATGGAGAGTCCGACGCAGATCCAGAGCATGCGCCGGGACAAGAGCTTCTGCCCTGTTCCACCCGCTGGCGCAGCGGGTGCTGATTCGCCGGGAAGGACGTCCATGTTGCGTGAAAAGCTAGAGTCCCGTGCCCGGACAATCAAGTGCCGGACTCTGCCACGAAGGAGAGGTACGACTCATCGGATTCGAGCGGACCTCTTTCGCACCGCTCTACGTTTTGCTTTTGCCGGCGACGAGGCGCGGCTGATACGGGAAGTCTCGCTCACGAGCGACAGCAGCATGGCTCCCGCGCGCCCGAGCGGTTTGTCGCGCGGATGCACCAGCATGGGAGCGAACGCATATCGCGATCCGCCCTCATAGGGGACCTCGCGCAGCAGGCCACGCGACAGCTCGTCCTCGACCAGGTAAACCGGCATCCACCCGAATCCGAGGCCCATTGCCACCGCTTGCTTCTTGGTAAAGAAGTCGCTGAGAAAGAAGACGCGCTGACCGCCGAAGAGACGGTTGTCGACGAGTCTCCGGCTCTCGCTCGAGTCGTGCACGGTGAGCTCGACGTGCCGCTGCAGATCGGAGAGCGTGAGCGAGCCCGCACCGCTCACGAGCGGATGTCCGGCGGCGGCCACGAGGACGACCTCCACGTCGGGCAGAGCGTGCTCGACGAGCGCGTGACTGCGCACGTAGTCCTTGACCAGCATGAGATCGGCGCCGTCTTTCTCGAAACGATCTTGCACGCCGCCCAAGAATTCGACCTTGATCTGAATCGACGTCGGTACCCCTTCGTCGGCCATGCGCTTCAAGGCGGCCATGACGGGCTGCATCGGGAAAATGCCGTCGATGACAGCCTCGACCCGCGCTTCCCAGTCTTCGTGAAAACGCGCCGCCAGTGACTCGACTCGGCGCACGCGGGCGAGGATGATGCGCCCCTCGTCGAGGACCATGTGACCGGCGTCGGTGAGCACGGCGCGATGGCCACGCCGATCGAAGAGCGCCACTCCGAGCCCTTCTTCCAGCTGTTTTATCCCGTAGCTGACGGCGGATTGCGCTTTGCGCATCGCCTTGGCCGCGGCCGAAAAGCTTCCGTGGCGGACGACGGCATCGAGCGCTTCTACGGCATCGAGGCTGATTTTCACGGTCCAACCATTCTATCTAATTTTTAGATGGATGCCTTCGAATCATTCTGCTTTTCCCGTAGAGGTCCGGCTCGTAGACCCAATCGGCGAGGAACACGAACTGGATCCGCGGGACCCACCCGCGCCGCCGAGAGCACTCGCATCCCCGACTATTGGAAATCCTGGATGCCGAAGGAGACGCTTTGATGGAAAATCCGCTCAGGATGTGCGGGCTCGCGTTCATCGAGTTTGCCAGCCCCCGCCCCGACGAGCTCGACAAGCTTTTCACCGGGCTCGGTTTTTCTCGTACGCATCGCCACCGCTCGCGGGCGCTCGATGCCTACCGGCAAGGCAAGGCCTGGTTTTTCGTGGATCAAGAGCGCAAAAGCTTTGCCCAGCGGTTCATGGCCGAGCACGGCCCCAGCGTGAGCGCAATCGGATTGGCTTTCGAGGACCCGCGCGCCGCGTTCGAGGGCGCCGTGCGCCGGGGCGCAACTGTATTCGACGAACGGGGCTCGAGCAGCCTCGACGCCCCCGCCATCTACGGCATCGGGAATTCGCTCGTCTACTTCGTGGACGCCGAGAGCTCTTTCGAGCGCGAGTTCGAGCGCGTGCCGGCGCCGAAACTCGTTCCCGACAAGGGGTTTCTTCGCGTGGATCATCTCACCAACAACGTCCCGCAGGGCGAGCTCGGGAAATGGAGCGAATTTTACCGAAAGATCTTCGGCTTCGTCGAGGTGCGGAGCTTCGACATCGAGGGGACCAAGAGCGGTCTTTATTCTTACGCTCTTCGCGCGCCCTGCGGGACTTTCAGCATTCCCATCAACGAAGACAAGGGCGAGCGCGGTCAGATCGCCGAGTACCTGCGGGAATACCGCGGCTCCGGCGTGCAGCACATCGCGCTCTTGACCGAAGACATCCTGGCGTCGGTGGAAGCGGTGGACCCTCGGGTGGAGATGCTCGACATCGACGCTGCGTATTACGAAGAAGCGTTCCAACGCGTGCCCAACGTGCGCGAGGAGAGAGCGCGCATCGAGAAAAACCGCGTGCTTTTGGACGGGGACGCCGAGGGGTATCTTCTTCAGATCTTTACGAAGAACGTCATCGGCCCGATTTTCTTCGAGCTCATCCAGCGAGAGAATCACTTCTCCTTCGGCGAGGGGAACTTTTCCGCGCTCTTCCGATCGATCGAACGCGATCAAGAGCGGCGCGGCGTGCTCTAGGCGCTCACGGTTTGCAATCGCGCGCGGCCAAGGCGAGCGCGAGAGCGTCTTTGTCTCCACCGTTGGCGCGCTTCTGCAGCGCCACGCGAAGGACGCGCAGCCCCTCGAGGTCCTTGGCCTGACAAGCGCGGCGGACGAGGGCGGCGATGGTTTTCGACGCCTCGAGACCACGTTTCGCGACGTAGCCATCGAGCCTCGCGGCGACGATTTCGAACGGGGTCGTCACATGGCGGAGCGCCGGCCACAGCATGGGAGCGAGATCGACGGAGCGCGGCCCTTCGTCGAGGAACTGCGCGAAAAGCGCGGCATCGAGGGAGGCAAATTCGTCGGGGAGCTTGGCGAACTGCTCGTCGCGGTAGCCGCGCTGCGCGTAGTCGTCGGCGACGAGTCGAAGCAGGATCGGACGTAGATCGGGGCGCGATGGCCAGATCCGCGTCACCTCGGCACGGAGCACGTACACCTGATCCCGGAACCGGTAAGAGTCGAGGTTGGTCAGCATGCGCAAGGCGTCGGCGTAAAGCGCGCCTCCGCTCCGTTCGAGCGCCCGGAGAAGGGACGGCATGTGTTTGTCCGCATTGACGAGAGCGGCGATGAGCAGATCGCGGCGCTTCGCCTGCAAGAGCGCCGTCACCAGGCGTTCGCTCTTGAGGTCGGTCTCCGTCAAAAATTCGTAGATATCCGCGCAGCTTCGGTTGCGCTCGATCTTGCCCTCCTTTTCTTGATAGAGGCAGAGCGCCTGGTCGAAAGCATCGAAGTCGCCTTCGTCGGCAGGCGGATTTCGAGCGAAGAAGGCCAGGGCAATGGGAACGCGGTCGAGCTCGGGAAGGCGCGGACATCGCTCGCCCGTACAATTGGCTTCGCGAAAGAGGTGCTCGTAGAGCGTACGACGAAGGTGGCTCGTCACCGCGAAAAAGCGCTCGTCGACGAAGCGCGCATAGGAGGCCCGTACGGTGGACCGCTCCGCACCCTGGTTCTCGGCGGCGAGCAGCCAGTGCGCCTGATCAACGAGGAATTTTTCGACCTCTTCGTGAATTCGCTTACCGCGCGTCCTCGTCTCGAAAGCGAGAACGGCGAGCACGCGCGCCGCACGATCCTCCTCGCGTTCGCCGTGCGTGCGATCGCCTCGGGACGTCGTGAGATGGCGAAAGTACGCCTCGAGCTCGGTGTCGGCCACTTCGGCGCCGGTCTTGGCAAAGTGGGCGGCGAGGTGCCGCGCGTACGCTTCCTCGAGGGTGCGCTCGAAATCGTAGCTGCCGGTAAACCATCCGCCGGAAGAAGGCTCACGCATGGTGCAGACCAGCGTGCCGGTCGCATCGTCGAAGCTCGACGTCGGGTGCTCGGCCGAGGCGCGGTAGCGGGCCGCGACGCGGACCAATTTGTCATGCACGAATGCCGAAACGAGAGGGTCGCGCCGAGCGTGGACGGCAAAGGCCTTGGCCAGCGTCTCCAATGAGTCGGCGGTCTCGCGGATAACGGCACTCTTGCTGGAAGGGAGAAGCGCGGCATCGACTTCGATGAGCACCGGGTGTCCCAGCGTCTTTTCGAGCGATGTCGCAGCGGCCGCAACGCGCGCCTCCTCGGGCTGAATACCGAGCCGCTCGCGGCGATCGACGCGCAATACGTGTACCTCGGTCTTGACGACGATGGTGTCGCGCGGTGCGAGCGACGCGCTCCCGCACGCCGTCAACGCGACGGCAGCGCTGATGGCCAACGGCGAGACGAGCGAGGCGACGAGGGAGCGAAGGATCATCGTGCGCCCTGTCATCGAGCGATGTTCGTCGCTCGCACGGGTCGTCTTGGTCCGCGTCGAGGGTCGCACGTCTGGGGATCGAACGTTTTTTTCATGTCGTCGAGCCCTTCTCCTGGGCGCTCCTTTGCGCGCACTGCAAAATAGCTAGAGAGGGCGCGTAAATCCGCCTCCGCACCCTCTTCGCAGAGGCGATGGCGGATGCGCAGCATGGCCTCGTACGGGTCGCGCATCGAGAAGTGGTGCACGCGTGGGTCGGCAAGGTAGCCGTCGAGCAGCGGGCGCAGGATGGCGGCGCGAGAGAAATCGCGGCTGAAAGCGGGCCACACCAGGTGGGACAGCGAGAGCGCGCGATAGCCTTCGGCAAAGTAAGCGCTGGCTTCCTCCGCCGAGACGAGGGCCCCGAAATCGCCGGCGAAGTCGGCAAAGTCGATCTTACCGTTTCCGTAGGGGTCGAGATGCGCGAGCACGTAGAGAATCGTGCCGCGCGCACCTGGACGCGCGAGCCAGAGACGTCGCATCTCCGCCA
>DATHEQ010000468.1:0-4130 GCA_035318505.1 Polyangiaceae bacterium
TGTCGCGCGACGAGGCACGCTCCCACCACACGTCGAACTCCATCGGCAAGTAAGGGATGATCGAGCTCGGCATGGGGATGGGCTCGAACATGATCTTGGCCAGCAGATCGCCGAGCCCTTCGCTCAAGAAGGGGAGCGAGCCGGTCATGGCCTGGAACGTGATGACGGCAAGCGACCAGAGGTCGGCACGGAAGTCGATGTCCTTCGTGCCGCGCGCCTGCTCGGGGCTCATGTAGAGCGGCGTTCCTACGAGCAACCCGGTCTTGGTGACGTTGTTGACGGCCCAATCGGTGCTCCACTTGGCTACGCCAAAATCGAGCACCTTGGCAATTTCGCCGTCGTCATCGGGAACGAGAAAGACGTTTTCGGGCTTGAGATCGCGATGGACGATGCCGATGGCGTGGGCGCGGGTGAGGGCGCGTGCGACGTGGGCGACGAGCCGGTGCGTCGATGCTGCGTCGAGCCTTCCGACGCGCTCGAGCCGACTGGCCACCGATTCGCCCTGGAGGTACTCCATCGCGATGTAGGGCGTGCCCTGCCAAACGCCGTGGTCGAGCACGTGCACGACGTGCGGGCTGCGCAGCTGCGCCTCGACTTTGGCTTCGCGCTCGAACCGCGTCACCATCTCCGGCTGACGGCGCCATTCGCCTTCGACGAACTTGACGGCGCAAGGAATGCCGAGCCCGAGGTGAGTCGCCAGCCAAACAGATCCCATTCCGCCTTCTCCGACTTGTCGGATGAGGCGGAAACGATTCGCGATCGTCGCTCCCTCGCCGAGCCGCGGGGGATGCGACGAGAAACGGGATACGGTTAGCTTCACAGGCACGCCGGCTTGACCAAAAGGTACGCGGTAGAAAGAGGGTAACTTTTACATAACCCGAACGAGCTTACGTAGCACACACTTACATCGGAGTAAAGCATCCCACAGCCTTCAACGCAGGGTCGCAGGTCGCGAACTTTCCCCTGAAAGTCAGGCCAATTTGCCCCGATGCGCGCGCGGGATTTTGCTCACGATAGCCGTCATTGCACAGGCGCTTTTTTGAGAGCAGCAACAACGATGCACGCTCCGTAGGTCGAATGACTTTCTTACGGCGTCAGCACGCCGCTTCAGCACGCCGCTTTCGTGGCTCGATTCGCGCTTTCGATTCCACACGACGCGGCGCGCGATCCTTGTCCGATGACGCGGTCGCGCGCGAGGCGCGGGTGAACGAAGCTCGTGCGAATGGCGTCGGCGTTCGTCGTCTTCGCCGTCTTTCTCGTTTCGCTTCACTTCGCTTGGTCGTAAGGCGCTCGCGTCGAAAGCGCCGTGCTCGGCCGCCGCTTGCCGCGCCTCTTTCGCGCCTCGTGAACGATTCGGCTTCGCCTTCCGGCGGCGGCGTGGCAGTACGCGTGTTCACTTCGCGATGCAGAAGACCCACCTCGTCGGAGCTCGGACTCACAACCTGCAGTCGCTCTCCGTCGATCTGTCGGAAGGGGAGTTCGTTTGCCTGACCGGTGTCTCGGGATCGGGTAAGTCGAGCCTCGCCGTCGATACGCTCTACGCGGAGGGGCAGCGCCGGTTCGTCGAGAGTTTCAGCCCCTACGCGCGGCAATTTCTCGAGCGTCTCGAGCGCCCACCCATGGACGCGCTCGAGCCCGTGGCGGCGGCGATCGCGGTCGACCGCCGTGCACCGGTGAAGAGCTCGCGGTCCACCGTCGCCACCATGGCCGATGTCGAGGCCTTCCTTTCCGCACTGTTTGCGCGGGAAGCGGTCCCTTTCTGCCGTGAGTGCGGGCAAGCCGCGGTGCGCACCGATGCCCGCGTGGCCGCCACGGCCGCGGCCTCGGCGCTGAACGGGGGACCGGCGGTCGTTACATATCCGCTGCGCGTCGGCGGTACCGACGACTTTTTGCAAGCGCGCGAGAAGCTCGCCACCGACGGGTACCGGCGCCTTTGGCTCGGCGGACAGGCGCGCGACCTCGATCAAGTGCGTCCCAGCGAGGCCATGGCGGGAGGCGGCGTCCTCGAGGTCGTCGTCGATCGTTTGAAGACCGCCGCCTCGGAGGTGCGACGTCTCGAAGAAGCCATCGAGCAGGCTTGGAAACGAAGCGAAGGTCGCGCCACGATTTTCACCGAGCAAGGGTCCCGCGCCGTGAGCGAGGGGCTCGTGTGCCCGGGCTGCGCTCGCGCGTTCGAGGCGCCTCGGCTCGGGCTCTTTTCCTACCAATCGCCCGTCGGGGCTTGCCCCTCCTGCCGCGGCTTCGGTCGCACCATCGGCGTCGATTGGGGCAAAGTCATTCCCGACGAAAGCCTGTCCCTCGAAAAAGGCGCCATCCGCCCGTGGACCGGCAAATCGAGCGACTGGGAGCGCAAGGTCCTCGCCAAGTACGCCAAGCGATCGTCGATCCCGCTCGATGTGCCTTGGGCACGTCTCGCGGCGCGCCAGCGGGAGATGGTGATCGAGGGTGAGGGAAAGTGGCGCGGCGGGAAGTACCCCGGTTTGCGCGCGTGGTTTCAGTGGCTCGAGACCCGCACCTACAAGATGCATGTGCGCGTGTTCCTCGCGCGCTTTCGCTCCTACGATTCGTGCGTCGGCTGCGCAGGCAAGCGACTCAACGAGACGGCGCTCAGTTACCACGTCGACGGCCTCGATCTGGCGGCGTGGCACCGGCTCGAGCTCGGCGACGCGCACCGAAGACTGGCCGCGCTGCCGGTGCGGACCGCACAAGGAGCGCTCGTTCGACGCGAGCTCTCGGCGCGGCTCGGGTACTTGGAGAAGGTAGGGCTCGGATACCTCGCGCTCGATAGGCCGGCGCGTACGCTTTCGGGCGGTGAGGCGCAGCGCGTTTCGCTCACCGCGGCGCTGGGCAGCTCGCTGACCGGGGCGCTCTTCGTCATCGACGAGCCCACCGTGGGCCTGCACCCGACGGATGTGCCGCCGCTCGCGCTCGCCATGCGCGAGCTTTCACGACAGGGCAACATCGTGCTCGCGATCGAGCACGACCCGATGGTGGTGCGGAGCGCCGATCGCGTGCTCGAGCTCGGGCCCGCCGCCGGCGTCGCGGGGGGACGGCTCATGTTCGATGGCACGGCGGAAGATCTCGCGCGCCGAGTCGATCTGCCGACGGGGCGCGCGCTCTCCTGCGCGCTGGTGGACGGCGTAACGAACGAACGGCGGCGACCGCACGCGTGGCTGGCGGTGAAAAATGCGCGCGCCAACAACTTGAAGGGGATCGACGTCGAGATTCCGATCGGTGTGCTCACGGCGCTGACCGGCCCGAGCGGCTCCGGAAAAAGCACGCTCGCTGAAGACATCGTCTACCGCGCGCTCGCCCGTTCAAAAGGTGTGCGGGACGTGGATACGCCTGGCGCGCACGACGGCATCGAGGGGGCCGCCGCGGTCGCCAAAGTGACCCTCGTCGACCAATCGCCGCTCGGCCGAACCTCGCGCGGCAACGCCGCCACGTACACCAAAGCTTGGGACCATCTGCGCAATCGCTTTGCCGCCGAGCCCGAGGCGCGTGCGCACGGCTTCGTCCCGTCGCACTTCTCGTTCAACGTCGATGGTGGTCGCTGTGAAGCGTGCGCCGGCGAAGGTTACGAAACGGTGGAGATGCAGTTTCTCGCCGACGTCGCGCTCGTTTGCCCGAGCTGCCGCGGGCGGCGGTTTCAAGAAGACGTACTCGCCGTTCGCCATCGCGGCTGGACCGTGGTCGAGACGCTCGAGCGCACGGTCGACGAGGTGCTCGCGCACTTCTCGGGCGATCCGCCGCTCACGCGGACGCTCGGCCCGCTGTCGGCGCTCGGGCTCGGCTATCTTCCGCTGGGGCAGCCCCTCGCGACGCTGTCCGGCGGCGAAGCGCAGCGCGTGAAATTGGCCCGCGCGCTGACGGAGGATCAAACCGGAGCTCTGCTCATTCTCGACGAACCGAGCGCCGGCCTTCATCCAGCCGATGTCGATCGCCTCGTGCAGGCGCTACACGCCCTCGTGCAGGCGGGGGCCACGGTGCTCGCCGTCGAGCACGATCTAGCGGTGATGCGCGCCGCCGATTGGATCATCGATCTCGGTCCAGGAGGCGGCAAAGAAGGGGGCGCGCTCGTCGCCAAGGGCACCCCGGCCGAGATCGTGCGCGGAAGCGGCGCGACCGCG
>DATHEQ010000469.1:0-18502 GCA_035318505.1 Polyangiaceae bacterium
GGCCGTTGGCACCGACGCCCAAATCTGTGAACAGGTGCGCACCCTGAAAGATTCGCTGCCCGGCGACGCCAACGACATGCCCGTTTCGGCCGACTGCAAGTGAGCCGGCGAGCGCGGGTCGTCGCGGCGCTGCTCTCTGGCGGCCTCTCTTTTGCGGTAGGGGCGACGACGCGCTCCGCGGCCGCTTCGCCTCTGTTCGAGCTCGTCGGCGGCGTGCAGGGCAACGGCGCCTTCAATGCGCGCGCGCTGGAGGGGGGCGCCGCCAGTACCTATTTCAATCCCGCCTTTTTGCCTGACGCGGAGAGCGGATTCGATATCGGCGTCTTTGTTTTGAGCGATCAAATCGGCATTCACCCCTTCGCGCGACCCGATAGCAACGCCGACATTCCCCTCAATTTCCCCGATGCGCAAAAGCCGGGGGGGGGCGGGTTCGAAAACGTCGGCTTGCCGACGAGCTGGCTGCAAAATGGCAAACCGGCCGACGCCTTCGGCACGCCCGCGTTGCCGGCGCGACCTCGCCAGGCTGCGGGCAGCGGGCAAAAAGTGCGCGCCTACCAGGTCATCGGGTACGTGACCAAGCTGTTCGACGGCCACTTGGCGGTCGGGATCTACACCATGATCCCCTATGGCCAATACACGGGAGCTCAATCGTTCTTCGTCGACGAGCGCGAGCAATACTTTACCAACAGCCTGCACTCCGAGCTTTACTCGGATCGCTTGATCGCTACTTCGCTTGCATTCGGCGTGGGGGTCAAAATCATTCCCGAGCTTTCGGTGGGCCTCTCGGCCACGCTTTCGCTGCGGAGCAGCGCCGCCACCCCCACGTTTTTGAATGACGTCAACCACTTTCAGGATATCCGCATCGACCCCAACATCGGCGTCAATGCCGCGCTCGCGCCGCACCTCGGCGTCGTCTACAAGCCGCTGCCCCGCCTGCAGCTGTCGGCGACGGCACACACGCCGCAAAAATTCGAGGTCAATACCGACTTTACATTCCTCATCTCCTCGGGTTTCTATCAAGGCGCAAAGATCAATTTCATTCACGACTACCTGCCCTGGCAGATCGCGCTGGGGGGCGCGTACGACGTGGTGAAGACGCCGACCGACGGCGTGACCATCGCCGTTACCGCGCTTTATGCAAAGTGGTCCGACTACCTCGATCGCCATGGCGATCAACCGTCCGGTGTCTACGCCTGGCACGACACCATCTCGCCCACGGTCGGCGTTCGCTACCGGCACAACGCCATGCGCGTGCTGCTCGACGGTCTTTATCAGCGATCCCCCGTCCCCGATCAAACGGGCCGCACCAACTATGTCGATAGCGATCGTTTCGGGACGAGCGCCGGCTTCGACTACGCCTTTCCTCTTTGGGGCGGCAAGCTCCGCGCGGGTGTCCAAGGGCAACTGCACCGCGTCGTCACGCGCGAGGTTCGCAAGGTAGCGACGCCGAATTCCCCTTCGGGCGACCCCGGTGACCCGCAACTCGTCATCGACGAGGTGCCCGACAGCGCAATGTACAACGGGAAACCCCTGATGGGTCGCGATGGGCTGCAAACGAACAATCCAGGATGGCCCGGATTTTCCAGCTCGGGCTGGATCATCGGCGGCGGCTTGTACCTGAGCTTGAACTATTGAAGGGGTGCGCGGCCGCAAGCGTGCGCACTTCGATACCGATCGCCCGAGCGCTGCCGCCATAAGCGCGCATCCCGATTGATGATTGACCGCAACGGGCCAGCCGCGGCGTGGACCTCGGCTTGCAAGGGCAATCGAAACATGTTTCACTTCGCGATGATGCGACCCCGTGAGGACAGAGGACGTCGAATACTCAAAGTGGCCGTCGAGTTGGCCGAACGTGGGGGGTTCGATGCGGTGCGGCAGCGCGAAGTCGCCGCCCAGGCCGGCGTCGCTCTCGGCACTCTTTACAAGCGATTCGCCAGCAAAGAAGAGCTGCTCATGGCAGCGCTCGAGCTCGAGGTCGAAAAATTCGAGCAGCGACTCAAACTCCGCCCGCTAAAAGGCGCCAACACGGTGGAGAGGCTGACGTCGCTGTTCGCCAATGCGCTGACGGGCTTCGTCCGAAAACCGAACCTCGGCCGCGCCACCATTCGCGCCACCACGTCCGGCCCGCTCTCGCCGAGTTTCATCAAGTACCACGCCATGTTGGTCGGGCACATCGTCCACGCCATCGACGACGAAGAGGCAATCGCCGACGGGTTTACCCCGTTGAACGACGAGCAGAAGCATATGTTCGCGCTTCTCCTGCTGCAGGTCTGGTTCACCTCTCTCGTCGGCTGGGCCACCGGAGTGCAAGATCCCAAGTCCGTTGCCCGCCAGCTCCGGCTGGCCGCGGACATCATGCTCCGCGGCTTGCACGCGGGTGCACCGACGACGGTCGAGCGACGCCTTCCCGCCAACGGTGGTCGCGCTCCCAGCACCAAAGTCCGGCGCGTCACCGCCGGCTGATAGGTTACGCCGATGATGGCGAGGGCAGGGGAGAGGAGCGCCTCCAGTTGCGCCGGCGAGTGAAACGCGTTCTATTTAGTCCGGCTGCCGCGTAGGCGAGGCCAAAGGAGTCGAGATGGCGATCGTAGAACCCGTGCAAAATGGCAAAAGCGGCGCCCGACGCATGAAACTGTCGAGCCCGGCGACCGAAGCGCCGATCGGCGAGATCACCGTCGCCACGGCGGACGAGGTGCGCGCCGCAGTACAGCGCGCGCGCGCCGCCCAGCCGGGTTGGGAAGCGACCGGCTTCGACGGGCGCCGGCGCTACATGGAGAAGGCGCTGAAGGTGCTGCTTGCTCGGCAGGAAGAGTTCATCGACGTGATCGTGCGCGAAACGGGTCGTTCGCGCATGGAGACGATCATGATGGAGATCTTCCCCTCGTGTGATTCGCTCTCGTACTACGGCAAGAAAGCCAAGAAGATCCTTTCCGATCGCAAAGTGCCGCTCCACCTCCTGCGCAACAAGAAGATGGTCCTGACCTACCGTCCGCTCGGGGTCATCGGCATCATCACTCCCTGGAACGGGCCCTTCATCCTCTCACTCAATCCGACTGTGCAAGCACTCATGGCCGGCAACACCGTCGTCTTGAAGCCCTCGGAAGTGACGCCGTTCTCCGGCAAGCTCGTGGCTGAGCTCTTCCGTGACGTCGGGCTGCCCGAGAACGTCGTCAACGTGGTGGAGGGCGACGGCGAAACCGGCGCTGCCCTGGTCGATGCGGGCGTCGACAAGATCTCATTTACCGGCAGCGTCCGCACCGGGCGAAAAATCGGCGAAGCGTGCGGTCGCGCGCTCACCCCCTGCACGCTCGAGCTGGGCGGCAAAGATCCGATGATCGTCTGCGCCGACGCCGATCTCACGCGCGCCGCGGCCGGGGCCGTTTTCGGCTCGATGATGAATAGCGGCCAGTTCTGCTCCTCGACCGAGCGCGTCTACGTGATGGAATCGATCGCCGACGAGTTCATCCGTCGTGTCGTCGAAAAGGTGAAGACGCTCAAGCTTGGCACATCGGGCGATTTCGACCTCGGTCCCGTCATTTGGCCAAACCAGCTCGAGATCATCGAGCGTCACGTGCAAGACGCCATCGCCAAGGGCGCCAAGCTCTTGACCGGCGGCAAGCGCGCGCTCGAATTCGGCAAGCTCTTCTACGAACCGACGGTGCTGGTCGACGTCACCCACGACATGGCCGTCATGCGCGAGGAGACGTTCGGCCCCATTCTCCCCATCATTCGCGTGCGCGACGAGAACGAGGCTCTGCGGCTCGCCAACGACTGCGTCTATGGCCTCGCCGCCAACGTGTGGACGAAGGACAAAGACAAAGCCCTCCGCCTCGCGAAACGCATCGAAGCGGGCTCGGTGTGCGTGAACGATTCGGCCATCACTTACGGCGTCACCGAAGCTCCCTTCGGCGGGCGCAAAGCGAGCGGCGTCGGACAGGTCAACGGCGACGCCGGCCTCAAGAGCTACTGCTTCGCGCAGCCCATCGTGCTCGACCGCTTCGGCCTGAAGGAAGAGCAAATGTGGTATCCGTACAACGCCGAAAAAGTGAAAGTTCTTCAGAAGATCATGAAGTGGGTGTGGGGTACGCCCCTCGGCCGCATGATGACCTGATCATCGAGGAGAAATCGTGATGACATCGTTGCGAATCGTCGTCGACCGCGACCTCTGCGAAGCCAATGGAGAATGCATGCGCGCGGCGCCCGAGGTTTTCTTCGTCGACGAAAACGACAAGCTCGTCGTCAAAGTCGAGCGCCCGCCGGTGGAGCTCGTCGAAAAAGTGAAGACCGCAGTGCGGCGCTGCCCGCGCGCGGCGCTGGCCCTGCGCGAAGAATGACGCAGTCAGAGCTTGAAGACGCGTAACGCGTTGCCGCGCAAGAACTTCGGCCATACTTCGTCCTTGAACGGTACTTGCGGCATCTCTTTGAAGATGCGTTCGAGCGACAAGCCCATGGGGAAATACCCGGCGTACATGATCTTGTCGCCGCCGCGCGTATTCGCATAGTCGATGATGGCTTTGGGGTAATGCCGCGGCGCGAAAGCGCTCGTCGAGTAATAGAGGTTCGGCCACTTGAGCATCAGCTTGACGGCGAGGTCGGTCCACGGCTCGCAACCGTGCCGCGTGACGACCTTGAGGTCGGGGAAGAACCAGCAGACCTCGTCGAGAAGTGACACGTCCTGCGCCATCATCGGAACGCGCGGTCCGGGGACGCCCGCGCAGATGCAGATGGGGATGTCGAGCTCGACGCATTTGGCGTAGAGCGGATAAAATTTCTTGTCGTTGATGGGAACTTGCGGGCAGAGCCCGCAGGGAAACGCGGTGGCGGCCTTTACCCCGTACTTCTCGTGGGCGCGCACGAGATCGCGCACGCCTTCCATGCCGAGGTTGGGATTCACTTCGAAGCTCGAGAAAAATCGGTCGGGGTGCTCGCGGAGACCGCGCTCGGCTTCGACGGAGGAGTGGCCCCGGCTGAGCCCGATCATGGCCCGCTCGACGCCGTACTTGTCCATCTCTCGCAGCGTGAGCGCGACGAAGTCGGAGGAGGACCCGGTCTCGGGTATGTCCTTGAACATGTACTGCGCCGGAAAATCGAAACTGTCGCGGCTCTCTTGGTCGAGCAAGAGCGGCTTCAAAAAGTCGTAGCGCTTTTTGCCGTCGGCGGTGGGAATCTGGAGCATGAGGTCGATGACCCCCACTTGGTTCGGCATACCCATGGCACCTCGCTTGCTCAAAACTGCCGCAGTATAGCTAGACAAACGAAATGAAACATGTTCTATTTCTGGTGGTGACGGGATGAAATCACGTCGATCGCTCCAGGAGCTCGTGTAGAGATGAAGTCGGGCGAGCAGAGTAAGGTCCTTTCCGCGCCGTATGTGCTCGAATACACATACCGCCGCAGCGTGGGCCCTGTCGTGGGCCGGTTCTTTGCCGCGCTTCGCGAGGGAAAGATTCTCGGCGGGCGGACGGCGTCCGGCAAAGTCGTGGTGCCGCCCACCGAATACGACCCCGAGACGAGCGATCCGGTGACGGAGCTCGTCGAAGTGGGCACGAGCGGCGTCGTCACCACATGGTCATGGGCCGCCGAGCCGCGGGCCCACCAGCCGCTCGATCGGCCCTTCGCATGGGCGCTCGTCAAGCTCGACGGCGCGGATACTGCCATGCTGCACGCGGTCGATGCGGGCGACATGGCCAAGATGTCCACCGGTATGCGCGTCACCGCGCGTTTTGCTACCGAGCGCAGCGGCAACATTCGCGATATCGCCTGTTTTGAGCCCGAAACGGGCGGCCGGAGTGCGCAATGAGCGAGCCCATCCAGCGCGTCAAATCGCCCGTGCGTCTCGAGTACACGGTATCTGCCGGGCGGGCGCTGTCACGATTTCTCGCCGCGCTCACGGAAGGGCGGCTCCTCGGCGGGCGCTGCTCCTCGTGCCGCAAAGTGTACGTCCCGCTGCGGAGCGTGTGCCCCACCTGCGCCGCTCCGATGTGCGAAGAGATGACCATTGCCGATACGGGCACGGTCACGACGTATTGCATCGTCAATGTGCCCTTCGAGGGGCAAACGATGAAGCTTCCGTACGTGTATGCCAGCGTGCTGCTCGACGGGGCCGACCTGCCCATTTTGCATCTCATCCAAATGCCGGCGGAAGAAGCGCGCATGGGGCTGCGCGTGAAAGCGGAATGGATGCCTCCCGAAGAGCGACGTCCCACGCTCGAGAGCATCCGCTGGTTTTTACCCACGGGGGAGGCCGATGCCCCTTTCGACGCGTACAAGGAGCACCTCTGATGCGCGAGGTCGCCATCGTAGCATTCGCCGACGTCGACTATCCGCGTTCGGAGGACGATGAAGTCGAGTTGATCAGCGGCGTCATTGCGCGCGCCATGACGTCGTCGGGCATCACCAAGAAGGAGATCGGGTTCACCGTTTCGGGGAGCTGCGATTACCTGGGCGGTCGGCCCTTCTCGTTCGTCACCGCGCTCGATGCCGTGGGCGCGTGGCCTCCGATCTCCGAATCGCACGTCGAGATGGACGGCGCCTGGGCGCTCTACGAAGCTTGGGTCCGGCTGCAACATGGGGACATCGATGCCGCTCTCGTGTACGCCTTCGGACGCACGTCGCAAGGAGACCTATCGAGCGTGCTCGCCACCCAGCTCGATCCGTACTATCTGGCTCCGCTCTGGCCCGACGCGGTGAGCGTTGCCGCGCTGCAGGCGCGCGCCATGATCGACGCCGGAGTCTGCTCGGAAAAGGACATGGCCGAAGTGGTGCGGGCGCGCCGGCGCGCGGCGGCGTCCCGTTCCACTGCACCGCCGGGCAAGGATGTTGCCGTGAATGAGCTCTTGGCCGCGCCTTACGTGGCCGCGCCGCTGCGCCGTCACGATTGCGCACCGAACTCGGACGGCGCAGCCGCGATGGTGCTGGCCGCGGGCGATCTGGCGCGCCGCGTTTGCCGGCGGCCCGCGTGGATCCGCGGCATCGATCACCGCATCGAGGCGCACGCGCCCGGGGCGCGCGATCTCACCCGATCCACTTCCACCGAGATCGCCGCCCAAAAAACCGGAGCCGCGGGCAAGCGCTTCGATGTGGCCGAGATCCACGCCCCCTATTCGCATCAAGACATCTTGATCTCGCGCGCGCTCGGTCTCGCCGGTGAGACGAAGATCAATCCGTCAGGCGGCGCCTTCGGTGCCAATGCGTACATCGTGACCGGTCTCGCGCGCATCGGTGCAGCGGCGAACCTCATCCTCGATGGCGCTGCGAATACGGCGGTGGCGCACGCCACCTCTGGACCCTGTCTGCAGCAGAATCTGGTCTGCGTCCTCGGGGGGGAGCAATGAACCGCTGCGCCGTCATCGGCATCGGACAGACCAAACACGCCACCAAGCGCGACGATCTTTCCATCGCCGGGCTCGTGCGCGAAGCCGCCCTCCGTGCGCTGGAAGACGCGGGGCTCGGGTTTCGCGACATCGACGCGGTCGTGATCGGAAAAGCGCCCGACATGTTCGAGGGCGTGATGATGCCCGAGCTCTACCTCGCCGACGCGCTCGGCGCGGTGGGAAAGCCGATGATGCGCGTCCACACCGCCGGCAGCGTGGGCGGCTCGACGGCCGTGGTAGCGAGCCATCTCATTCAAAGCGGGATCCACGAACGTGTGCTCACCCTCGCCTTCGAGAAGCAGTCCGAGAGCGACGCCATGTGGGCACTCTCGCCCCGGTATCCGTTTCAGCCTCCGCTCGTCGCGGGCGCAGGCGGGTTCTTCGCGCCCATCGTCCGAAGCTACATGCGCCGTTCTTCGGCGCCGCCCGACGTCGGTCTCATCGTCGCCGTAAAGGACCGCCAGAACGCGCTCAAGAATCCCTACGCGCATCTGCACATGGAGGACATCTCGCTCGACACCGTGCGGGCGTCGCCCATGCTCTGGGACCCGATCCGTTACCTCGAGACTTGTCCGTCGTCGGACGGCGCGTGTGCCATGGTGCTCGCGAGCGAGACCGCGGCCAAGCTCTCGCCGCGCAAGCCGGCCTGGGTGCGCGGCGCTGCGGTGCGCAGCGAGCCGGCCATGTTCGCCGGACGCGATCAGGTCGATCCGCGGGCGGGGCGCGATTGCGCCGCGGATGTTTACAAACAGGCCGGGATCACCGATCCACGACGGCAAATCGACGCAGCCGAGCTCTATGTGCCGTTCAGCTGGTTCGAACCGATGTGGCTCGAGAACCTCGGTTTTGCCGAGCTGAACCAGGGTTGGAAGCTGACGCTGGAGGGCGTGACTGCCCTCGAAGGTGATCTGCCCATCAATCCCTCAGGGGGCGTGCTTTCGACCAACCCCATTGGTGCGTCGGGCATGCTTCGCTTCGCGGAGGCGGCCATGCAGGTCCGCGGTCAGGCGGGGGCGCATCAGATCGAGGGCGCTCGTACGGCCGTCGGTCACGCCTACGGGGGCGCATCGCAGTTTTTCGCCATGTGGGTCGTGAGCAGCGACAAGCCTTAGCGCGGCATCAGCACAAAGAGGACGGCGTCATGGAATTCAACATTGCCGACATGTTCGAGAGCGTTGCCGATGCCGTTCCCGATCGCGCTGCCGTGGTTTGCGGCGACCGGCGTCTCACCTTCGCCGAGCTCGACGAACGCGCCACCCGCGCTGCGAACGCGCTTCTCGCGCAAGGGGTGCGGCCGGGCGATCATCTCGGCCTCTATCTCTACAACGGCACCGAGTTCCTCGAGCTCATGCTGGCCGCGTTCAAGATCCGCGCGGTGCCGATCAACATCAACTACCGCTACGTGGAGGAGGAGCTCGCGTTTCTCCTTTCCAACGCCAAAGTGGTCGCCGTCGCCTACGAAGCGGAGCTCGCGCCGCGGATGATGGCCGTGCGCGATCGCATCGAATCTTTGCGCACCTGCATCGTGGTGGGCGCGGGCCGCGAGGCACCCAAAGAACCCCGGGTATTCGCCTATGACGCCTTTCTCGCCTCGGCGAGCACCGAACGCCGTTTCGACAAGCGCTCGGGAAGCGACATTTACATCATCTATACGGGCGGGACGACGGGGATGCCCCGCGGGGTGATGTGGCGGCACGAAGACGTCTTTTTTGCCGGGTTGCAAGGCGGAAACCCTGGCGGTCCCCCCATCGAACGCGCCGAAGAGCTGGCGAGCAACGCGCGCGAGCGCACCGAGCCGCTCACTTTTTTGCCGGCGGCGCCCTTCATTCACGGCGCGGCGCAGTGGGCGGCCCTCATCGGACTCTTCGGCGGCGGCAAAATCGCACTCGTCCCGGGGAGGAGTTTCAACGCCAAGGCGCTCTGTAAATTGATCGAAACCGAGAAGGTGAACACGGTGATGCTGGTCGGGGACGCCATGGTGCGCCCCATCGTCGAAGCGCTGGCCGAGCCCGGCGCCAGCTACGATCTCAGCTCGCTCATCGTCATCTCCTCGGCCGGTGCGCTCCTCTCCGATACGGTGAAGGGCGCGCTCTGCCAACATCTGCCCGAGATCATGATCATCGATAGCTTCGGCGCGACCGAAGCGGGCCACCAAGGCTCGAGCTTTCCCACTACAGAAGGTGAGCCGCGCCGGCCGAAATTCATGATGGACGACACCAGCACCGTGTTCGACGAGCAGATGCGCCCCGTCGAGCCAGGCTCCGGCGTCATCGGTCGTCTCGCGCGGCGGGGCAGAATCCCGCTCGGCTACTACAACGACCCGGAGAAAACGGCGGCCACCTTCATTACCGTGGACGGCGTACGCTGGGTGCTACCGGGCGACCTCGCGACCATCGAAAGCGACGGGCTCATCACCGTCTTCGGTCGCGGGGCGGTTTGCATCAACAGCGGCGGGGAAAAAATCTTTCCTGAAGAGGTGGAAGCTGCGCTCAAGGCGCACTCCGACGTCATTGACGCCGTCGTGGTCGGCGTGCCCGATGAGCGCTGGGGGCAGCGCGTGGCGGCGATCGTGCAAGCGCGCGCCGGCACGCAGCTGACGCTCGAACTTCTCGAGGCCCATTGTCGAACGCGCATCGCCGGTTACAAAGTGCCGCGCCAGCTCAAGGTGGTCGACGAGATTGCCCGCCAGCCTAGCGGCAAACCTGACTACCGCTGGGCCGCGGCGGTGGCCTCCGGTGCTGCGCCCGGCGCAAGCGCTACGCCGCCGGAGCAAGGCGGCTCTCGATGAGCGGTTCGGTGACGCGCAAGAAGAACTACTGGAGCCTCGCTGAAACGCCGTCAAAAGCAGTGCTCGCCAAGCGGCGCTTGGCGACGGCGGTGCGCGAGCTGGTGCGCCTTACCGCAACGACCGATGCCCCCGAAGCGGCGCTCGACGACGTTGCCGGCGCGGTGGAAGCCGTGCTGGGTCGGCTGCGTACCCACCCCACGCGTACCTTCCGCGACGCGTTCGCGACCTGCAAGACGGAAGAGGATTTCGCACCGTTCGCCGATCGCTCGCTCATGACAGGGCGTTCCCATCCTTTTTCTCCGCCCATCCAGCTGTCGATGCAAGGCGACAAGGTCGTAGGAAACGTCACCTTCGCGACGACCTACGAAGGCGTTCCCGGGCATGCGCACGGCGGCATGGTGGCCGCGGTTCTCGACGAGACGCTCGGGTACCTCGCCGTCAACCACGACATCGGCGGTCTCACCGCCATGCTCACCATCCGCTATCGCGCGCCGACACCGCTCGGCACCGAGCTTTCGATCGAAGCCAACGTCGTTCGCACCGACGGCAAGAAAGCATTCGTCGAGGGCCGTATTCGAGCCGGCGATATGGTGACGGCCGAAGCCGAGGCGGTGTTCGTCGCCGTCGACCGCGAACGCATGTTGGCCGTCATCGACTCCGCCAAGAAGGATACGGACAAGGGCTGAGCGCGATGTTCATCGACTACACGCCCGAGCAAACGAAGTTGCGCGACGATCTGCGCGCTTACTTCGCGCGCGTCATCACCCCCGAGGTGCTGGCCGAAAACCTGGGGAGCGAAGGGGGAGGTCCCCTCTACACCAAGGCGCTGCGGCAGATGGGCGCCGACGGGTGGCTCGGCGTGGGTTGGCCCAAAGCGTACGGCGGGCTCGAGCGATCGGCGGTCGATCAGTACATCTTCTTCGACGAGGTGCAGCGCACCGGTTTTCCCATTCCCTTTCTCACGTTGTGCACCGTCGGTCCGACGCTCATTCAATTCGGCACGAGTGAGCAAAAGTCGAAGATGCTCCCCCGCATCCTCGAGGGGCAGTTGCATTTCGCGATCGGTTACAGCGAGTCGGGGGCGGGCACCGATCTCGCCGCGCTCACCACCAAGGCCGTTCGCGACGGCGATCACTATGTCGTGACGGGGCAGAAAGTATTCACCAGTCTCGCCGAGTACGCCGACTACATCTGGCTCGCGGTCCGCACCGACCCCGCTGCGCCCAAGCACAAGGGCATCTCGATCCTGATGGTCGACACCAAGTCGCCCGGATTCTCTCTCTCTCCCATTCACACGCTCGGTGGCAATCGCACCAACGTGACTTATTACGACGGCGTGCGCGTCCCCGTCTCCATGCGGGTCGCCGCAGAAAACGAAGGCTGGAAGCTCATCACCACGCAGCTCAATCACGAGCGGGTGGCCTTGCTCGCGCCCGGGCCGGTGACGCGCTTCGTCGAAGAAGTGATCGCTTGGGCCAAAGCGACGCGCCTCGCCGATGGGCGCCGCATCATCGACCAACCCTGGGTACAGACGCATCTGGCGCGCGCGCTCGCCTGCGTGGAAGTGCTCAAGCTTCTCGCCTGGCGTCACGCTTCGAAGATCGACGAAGGGGCGCAGGGCCCCGCCGAAGCATCGACGGTCAAGGTCTTCGGTAGCGAAGGTTTCGTGCAGATCTATTCGCTTCTGCTCGAGGTGTTGGGGCCTCTCGGCATCGTCAAAACGGGATCGCCCGGCGCCGTGTTGCGGGGGCGCATCGAGATGTACTACCGAACGACGCTCGTCCTCACCTTCGGCGGCGGCGTCAATGAAGTGCAGCGCGACATCATTGCCATGGCGGGACTGGGCCTGCCGCGGGCGCCCAGGTAGAGGATGTGACCATGGACTTTGCGCTCGACGAAACCCAGAAAGCGGTCTCCGATCTGGCGAAGAAGATCTTCGCGCAGCGCCTCGGACCCGAAGTGCTGAAAAAGGTAGAAAGCGACGACAGCCATTTCCTGCGCCCGCTGTGGAACGAGCTTGCCGCGGCGGGGCTGCTCGGCACGTCCATTCCCGAGAGCAACGGAGGAAGCGGGCACGATTTCCTTTCGCTCTGCGCGCTGCTCGAGCAGGCGGGCGCCGCGGTGGCACCGCTGCCTATTTTCGCGACGCTCGTGCTCGGCGCGCTCTCCATCGCCGAATTCGGCACGGCGGAGCAGCGCCAGCGATTCTTACCCGGCGTGGCGCGCGGCGAGGTGATCCTGAGCGCGGCGCTGATCGAGCCCGGCGAAGACGATCCTATGCATTCGACGGTTGCCGCTCTGCGCGACCAAAGTGGGTGGGTGCTCCGCGGAACCAAAGTGTGCGTGCCGGCAGCGCATCTCGCCGAGCGCGTCCTCGTGCCGGCGCGGACATCGGAGGGCAACGTCGGCCTCTTTCTCATCGACCCGCGTGCCTCGGGGGTGAAACTCGCGCGTCAGGTGACGACGACCGGCGAGCCCTTGGGCGAGCTCGTCATGAGCGACGTGCGCGTGAGTGAGGGCGATGTCCTCGGTCATCCTGAACGGGGCGCCGACGTGCTCGCGTGGCTCGTGCCGCGGGCCACGGTAGCGCTCTGTGCGATGGAGCTCGGCGTCGTCGATCGCGCCCTGCGCATGACCGCGGAGTACACCACGAACCGCCGCCAATTCGATCGGCCGATCGCGACGTTTCAAGCCGTCGCGCAGCGCGCGGCGGACGCGTACATCGACGTCGAAGCCATTCGTGTCGCCACTTGGCACGCCGCCTATCGCCTGACGGCCGGCCTGCCCGCAAGCCAAGCGGTCGCCATCGCCAAGTTCGTCTCTTGCGAAGCGGGGCATCGCGTCGTCTACGCTGCGCAGCACTTGCACGGCGGAATCGGCTTCGACAAGGACTACCCGATCCATCGCTATTATCTATGGTCAAAGCAAATCGAGCTCACGCTCGGGTCGGCCGTGACGCACCTCACGCGTCTCGGCGCCGAGCTGGCCCGGGAGTAGCCCGGCCTTCATCAAGGACAGTCAACCATGCGTACCCGCCTCTGTGATCAATTCGGAATCGAGTTTCCCATCTTCGCTTTCAGCCACTGCCGCGACGTCGTGGCGGCGGTCAGCAAAGCGGGGGGCTTCGGCGTTCTCGGCGCGCTCGCGTTTTCCGCGGAGCAGCTCGAGCTCGAGCTTAAATGGATCGACGAGCACATCGACGGCAAGCCCTATGGGGTCGATATCGTCATGCCCGCCAGTTCCGTCACGGCGGGGCAAGACATCACCAAAGAAATGCTCGAGCAGATGATCCCCGAGCAACACAAGAAGTACGTGGAGGACGTGCTGGCGCGCTACGGCGTTCCCGCGCTTCCCAAGGAGCAGGAAAAGCCGGAGACGCTTCTCGGTTGGACGCCCTCCGGCGGACGATCGCAGGTCGACGTCGCGCTTCGTCACCCGATCAAGCTCATCGTCAATGCGCTCGGACCCCCGCCCAAGGACGTCGTCGATCACGTGCACAAACACGGCGTCAAAGTGGCTGCCCTCGTCGGCCGCGCCGATCAGGCGAAGAAGCAAGTCGAAGTCGGTGTCGACATCATCGTGGCGCAAGGCACCGAAGCGGGCGGACATACCGGCGAAATCGCGACGATGGTGCTGGTTCCGGAAGTCGTCGACGCCGTGCATCCCACGCCGGTCCTCGCTGCAGGCGGCATCGCGTGTGGTCGCCAGGCCGCCGCCGCGCTCGCTCTTGGCGCCGATGGGGTTTGGACTGGGTCCATTTGGATGGCGGTCAAGGAGAGTGATCTGTCATCGGTCGTCGTCGAAAAGCTGATGGCTGCGAAATCGAGCGACACGGTTCGCTCGCGATCGATGACCGGTAAGCCGGCCCGTCAACTGAAGACCGACTGGATCAAGGCCTGGGAAGCGCCCGAATGCCCCGGTACTTTGCAGATGCCGTTGCAATTCATGCTGGTGGCCGACGCCTTGGCGCGCATCGGTGCCTATGCGGAAAAACCCGAAACGCGCGCGCGCGAGTTAGCGGGCACGGCCATAGGACAAGTCGTCGGTCGAATGAACACGGTGCGTTCGACGCGCGACGTGATCTACGACATGGTCAAAGAGTACATCGACGTCGTCGAACGCATGAAAAAGGGGCTCGACGAAGCCGGCTGATTGACTGCGCTCACCGACGTTCACTTTGCGTAGGGGTTCGCTTCGTCGATGTCGCGCGCCCGTTTTGCCGGACTCAGCTGCCGCAGATCGGTGCCTGGTTCGGCCAGCGCAGGGTCGGTGACGTGCTTCGTCGGTGCGCGCGGACGGTTACGCCTGTCACCCTCTTGTTCCAGCGCACGATGACGCTGCTGTTTGTTCTCCGAGACATCGTCCACCGTAGCAGCACCGGCTGAAGCGGCTGGCGCGCCGTTTTGCACGGCAACCGGCGGCGGAGCGGTGGGTGAGAGGGCCTGCAAGGCCGTGATGTCGCTCGGCCCAGCCGCTGCGCGAGGCTCGGCTTTGGGCAGGTTCTCTGGCTTGATGGGAATCGGTTCCACCCTCGGAAGTCGTGCTGGCTGCGCGGCTGCTTTTTCGGCGAGTTCCGGCTCGGTCTGATTCGGTTCGCCTTTGCCGACGGGACGCGTCCAAAAGAGGATGACGCCGAGCGCCACCACTGCGGCACCTCCGAGACCCACCCATGGCAGGTGCCCCTTGGACTCGGACCGCGCCGGCGGCACCGTCGCGCCGAGAGGGCGAATGGTCCCCGCGTCGGACAAATAAGGTGCCGGCAAGCTCTCCGACGCCGCGTTGGCGGCCAGGGTGCGGGCTTTGCGCGAAACCTTCACGATGCGCTCGATCGACGCGCGCGCGCCTTTGCCAGCATGAGGAAAGAGCGAACCCGCGAACTCGGCCAGATTTTCGAAGCGGTTTTCGGGCTGCTTTTCGAGGCACGTCAAGATGGTCGACTCGAGCTCGGCGGGTAAATCGCTTCTCTGCTCGCGCAAACGCCGGGGCGGTCGCGTCGCCACTTTGATGCATACCTCGGGCAGGCTCTCGCCGTCGAAGGGAACGGTCGTCGTCAGAAGCTCGAACAAGATGACGCCCAGCGCCCAAATATCGGTCCGATGATCGACGTCGTGCGCCGCCTGCATCTGTTCCGGTGACATGTAGAACGGCGATCCGATGCCCCCCGTCGTGCCGCTGGCGCGCCCCGCGTTGGACGTCGATGTCGCCAATGCGGCGACCTTCGAAATGCCGAAGTCGAGGACCTTGATGCAAAGACTCCCGTCGGGCCGGCGGTAACAGAAGAGGTTCGAAGGTTTCAGATCCCGATGGACGATACCGAGCGCATGCGCCTCGGCGAGCGCTTCGCAAGCTTGCAACACGAACGCGACGGCTTCCTCGAGTTGGAGCGCGCCCCGGGTGGCCAGCCGGCGCGCGAGATCTTCGCCCTCCAGCGATTCCATGACGATGAAAGGTGTGCCGTCGTCGAGCTCACCTATGTCGAAGACACGCGTCACGTGCTCGTTTTTGATTTTGGCCGCCGCCCGCGCTTCGCGGGTGAAGCGCTTCACCGCATCCGGGTAAGCGGCGAGCTCGCGACGCAAAACCTTGAGCGCTACGCGCTCGTCGAGCTGCAGATGATGCGCGGCGTAGACAATGCCCATGGCGCCTGAACCGAGCACGCCTTCGATGCGGTATTTGCCGCTGATGATTTCTCCCCTGCGGATCGCGTCGTCCATGATGAGACCCCACGGATCGATATGAGTTGGGCGGGACCGCCGCATCGACACAGCGTCCAGCGCACCAGTCTATTGCCTTTCCGAGGGCAATCAAGCCTGAGCCGCTGGCGTACCGGTAGGGAATATGCCCACCACCGTGCGAACGGTTCATGCCTCGTACGAAGACGATCGGGGGTGACTCTGCCTTCGACGTCGGCCACGATCTTTCTCGATGTCAGCAATGCCAAAGCTGGTCAGTCTCATCGTCGCACTTCCCACGGTGAGCCTGCGGTCGACATCGTGAAACTGCGCGCCTTTCTCACGCTGGTGGCGTCTGACGAACAGCGACGAACGGCGCTAGTTTCCGGTTTCGCCGTTGACGGAATCGACCATTTGCTCTACCCAAATAGGTTGATTGTCCTATGGGGCGCGCAGCCTCGTCGCTCCTCCGTGGAAGAGGTCCGAGCATGACGTCGGGCGGCTTGGAAGGCTGTGTTGTCGCTGGGAAGTACCTGGTCCATGAGAAGATCGGCCAGGGGGGAATGGGCGAGATCTTTCTCGCCGAGCAACTGCCGCTCAACCGCAGGGTGGCGCTGAAGCTACTACGCGCCGAGCTTGGCGCGTCGGACGAGCTCGTTGACAAGCTCTTTCAGGAAGCCCGCCTGCTGGCATCGGTCGAGCACGATTCGATCGTGCGGGTCATCGACGTCGATCGCACGGCACATGGTCAACCGTTCATCGTCCTCGAGTACCTCGAGGGTGTATCGCTGGAGCACCTGGTGGCGGAGCATGGTTTTCTGCCGTGGCGCTGGGCGGCCAACGCCGTGCTCCAGGTGCTGTCGGCCGCGGAGGTCATTCACAAGAGCGGTCTCGTCCATCTCGATATCAAGCCCGCCAATTGTCTCAACATTGGTTCGGGCGAAGCCTTGCAGCATGCGCCGCGTACCAAGCTCATCGATTTCGGCATCGCGAGAGTGGCCTCCCGGCTCACACGGGCGCCGGCCATGGGTACGCCAGCCTATTGGCCGCCCGAGCAGGCCGGAGCGAGCAGCGTCGACGAGCGCACCGACGTGTATTCCATCGGAGCTACGTTCTTTGAATTGTTGACCGGCACACCACCGGTCGCCGGCAAGAAACGCACCCCGAGCGACTGCAACCCCGCCGGCGGTATCCCACCCGATCTCGATCGCATCGTCATGCAAGCGCTCGAACGAGAGCCTCGCCAGAGGTATCCCGACGCGAGCTCGTTTCAGCAAAGCCTCGCCGCGGCGCTCGGCGAGAATTCCCACACGCCAACGTTGCCGGCCCCTCTCGTTCGATCAGGGGTGAAGTTGCGGGCGCCGGCCTCCGTCCACGACCAGCCAACCGACAGCCAGTTGTCCCGCTTACGACGCAAGGTCGAAACCTTCTGGGTCGATGGCGTTCTCGGCGCGTCGAACGACTCCATTGCTCTCGCCGCGCAACAACGAACACTGGAGCACGAATTGGTCGCCGGGTTGGCGAGCTCCCTCGAATCGGCGCAACCCATCCCCGTACCGGCTGATCGCACCATTTACGATGTTTTCGAAGAGCACGGCCGTACGTTGCTCGTCACCGGAGGCCCCGGTTCCGGCAAGACGACGCAAATGCTCCTTCTCGCGCGCGACCTGTTGAACGGCGAGACCCGATCCGCCCCGGTGATTTTCACGCTCTCCACCTGGCAGGGCGCGGTGTCGTTGGGGGACTGGATGCTCGCCGAGCTCTACTCGAAGTACCACGTGCCTCGTGCGCTTGGCGCCGCGTGGATCGCGGAAGGGCGCATCTTGCCGCTACTCGATGGGCTCGATGAAATGAAGGCCAATCAACGAGCCTCCTGCGTCAAAGCCATCAACGCCTTTATCGATGCATCGAACCAGACCTTACCCGGGCTGGTCGTCAGTTGCCGTTTGGCGGAATACCGCGAAATTCACGAAAAGCTCACGGTCGGCATCGCCGTTCGTTTGCATGATCTCGCCACCAACAGCGTCGTCGAATACCTGAGACGCTACGCCAACCATGCCGACAAGCAGCGCCTCTTGCTGGATGAAGAGCTGGTGGGTCTTTTGCGAACGCCGCTCATCCTCAACTTGATGGCGACGCTCGACGCGCAGGTCGTGGCCGCGATGGCCGGCGCAGCCGAGCAACCCGACCGCTTGGCGCAGCTGTGGGACGCGCACATCAAGCGGATGGTGACCCGATCGGGCAAGCGCCGTCTACCTATGGCTCACGACGAGTTTTTGGCCACCCTGCAGAGCCTCGCATTGGCGATGAAGCGCCAAAATCAGACCATTTTTCAATTGGATGATCTCCAGCCCAGCGCTCTTCGGGACCGCACATCGCACGTTCTGTATTTTCTTGGCTCGCGCATGGGCGCGGCCGCCGTTCTGGGAGCGGGCCTCGTTCTCACGCTCGGCTTGACGCCGCTCGACAACATGGGATTCCGCGCCGACCTCGCCTTCGGTGCTGCGCTCGGGCTCTCGACGGCGCTCACGGGAGGAATTCTCCACGGCGGGTTCAGTCTGCTGAAGCACCGTGCCGCACCCGTGCCGCTCGCTCGTAGCGCGCATTGGACCACGGTCGCCGGCCTGGGCGTTTTGGCCGGTCTCGTCAATGCGGCGGTGGTGGGTCCC
>DATHEQ010000470.1:0-2116 GCA_035318505.1 Polyangiaceae bacterium
CGCGCGTATGGCCGCCGTCAGCCGGCGATGAAGCGCTGCAGCACGCGCAGGGCCGCTTGCGCCGCACACACGGAGTAGGCGGCGACGAGCATTGCGTGCAGGGCACTCTCGTAGCGCGGCACGATCACGATCGTCTGCGGGCGCCTGGCTTTCTCTACCGACCACCGAGCGTGCGAAGCCTCGAGCTCCTGAAACGCGAGGCATTCGACGTCGGCGACGAGATCGTCGGGTGGCGCGAGCTTCGGCAGCTCATCGAGCAAATCCAATTCGTGGGCTTTCATGACATCGCTCATTTCGGGCACCTGACCGCATCTGGAACTTCGTTGAGCTCGGCAATGCGCTCTGTCAGCCGCTGGCGCGCCCGCGCGAGCCTCTGACGCAACGCTTCGTACGAGATGCCGAGCACCCCCGCCGCCTGTCGCAGCTCGAGACCATCGACCGCAACGAGCAGCAAGAGCTCGCGGTCGGCGTCGCCGAGCTTGCCGAGCGCGGCTTCGAGCGCCTCGAGCATCGGCCCGGTTTCGCACGACACCGCCGTTTCGGAAAAGCTGGCCCGCTCCCAATCGACCGCCAGAAAGCGGCTGAGATCGAGCGTCTGCGCGCGGCGGTGGCTGCGGAATTCGTTGCGCGCCACCGTGAACAGCCAGGCGCGCACGTCGGTGTCCTCGCGAAGCGAGCGGGCGTTGCGCGCAAGCTTCAGCCAGGTGTTTTGAAATAGGTCGGCGGCCAGATGCCGATCGCGGCAAAGGCGCACGAGGAAGCCGTAGAGGCGCTCGCGCTCGGCGGCGTAGATCTTCGAGAAAGCCTCCCGGCTTCCCGCGCGAAGCGCGTCGATCAGAGCTCGATCCACGTTTTCCGCCACCTGCTCGATGGTAAACGCCGGCGCATCCAGCATGTGACAGCCCGCGCGCCGAATTTCGTGGCTGCACCGCAGAGCCCGCGGAATCAAAGCCGATTTCACGGAGCCCCAGCTTCGTTGCGTTACGTCGCCCGGGGTTTCCGAGCACAGCTCCCGGCTGTCACAGCCGCGTGGCCGCTCGCGTTGATACGAACGGTCGCGACCCGCGGCCCGAAGATCGGAGGTTCGAAGATGCGGATGTGGGAACATTTCGTGATGGGCGGATGGGCCATGTGGTTCATCCTTTTGTTCGGCGTGCTGACGGTCGGAGCGGCGGCGCGATTTGCCTGGCGGGGCGAGCACCAGCTTTCGCAATTTATCCGCTGGATGACGCTGACCACGCTGGCATCTTCGTTTCTCGGCTGGGGCACGGCGATGATCAAGGTGCTCTCGTACGTCGTTCACCAGGCGACGCCTGACGAGCGCTGGTTGATTCTCGTCGAGGGCACGATGGAGGCGCTGAACGTGCCGACGTTCGGGCTGCTGTTCATGGTGCTCGCGTGCCTTCTCCTGGCGGTGGGCTACCGCCGCTTTCCGACACCGAACCCGAGCTCGCGCGCGGTCTGACGAAAGCGAAAGGCTTCGCCGGTGCGACCCGGGCGCGCGCGGCGCTGCTTCGGGACAAGCGCCCCGGCTACGCGCCCGAGGTCATCGCGATGCGGCGCCGAGCGATCGAATGCTCGAGCGGTCTCCGCATTCTGCCGAGCCCCGCGTCGTGCTCGATCGAGTCGCCGATCGACACGCTGATCGTCGCGGGCGATCCCGGCTCGCGCGTCGCCATGGGCGACCGAGAGCTGCTCGGCGAGGTCCAGCGTCTGGCGGGCCTCGCGCGGCGCGTCGCTTCGGTCTGCACCGGCGTTCTCGTGCTCACGGAAGCCGGCCTCCTCGACGGGCGGCGCGCCACGACGCATTGGGCAGCTGGTTACGCTCTCGCCCGAAAAGCCGGAAGTCGGGCGGCTCTACTTCCACGTTCGGCGAGTCGCGATTCGGTTCGATTCAGCGCCGCACCGATCACTTCTTCCACGGGTTGCCATTCTTTCTTCACGCGCACTGCGCCGGACTCCAGCCGCGACATGTCCAGAAGATCCCGAACCAGACCATCGAGCGCGTGTCACCGACCGGTGCGGTAGGCGTGGCTCTCTTGTACTCGGTCGTCACCTGACCGCTGCGCGTGTCATCGACGGGTGGCGGTGGCTGTTCACGCTTGCAGCCGGCTAG
>DATHEQ010000471.1:0-6946 GCA_035318505.1 Polyangiaceae bacterium
GACATGCTCAAGGCGCGCGTCCGCCATCTCGAAGAAGAGCAGCGGCGAGAGCGCGTCATTCCGCTGAACCTCATCGTGCCGTCTTGGCTGCGCACGAGTCCCAGCATTCCGGCGTCGGGCAAGCTTCCGTCGAGCCCGTCATTGACGAAAGACGTTGGACGTCAGGGTCATGACGCCTGAGGTCGCTACGTCCTCGCCCGCCTGGAGTCCCGAGAGAATCTCTACGAGCTTGTCGTCGTGGCCACCGACCTGAACCGTTCGCGGTTCGATGCCGTCCGGAGCGCGGTAGACGAAAACGGTCCGCTTGCCGTCGATGTTCGTGACAGAGTTCTGGGGAACGAGAAGCGACGGGTCCGATCGGACAGATGAATGAATCCTGGCAAGAACGGACTGGCCTGGCCGAAGGATGAGGGGTGGATGGTCGACGACGACGCGCACCGGCGCGGTTCGAGTATCGACGTCGATGACATCGCCGATGTGGTCCACCACACCGCCTAGAACCATGCTGCCGGCACTGGCAGGAGACAGATCCACCCTATCGCCCGGACGAATCGCGGCGATCTGTCGTTCGAAGACCGCCAGCTCGACCCAAACCCTCGAAAGATCGGCGACCCGAAATACGGTGTGGGTGGGTTCGATTCGCTGACCTCGCCACACGTTTCGCTCGATGATTTTGCCGTCGATGGGCGTGCGAACGCTCAGAACTCCGAAAGTATTGCGTTCCGGCAAGCCCCCCATGGCGTGAACGCGTTGTTCCGCTGCGAAAAGCTCGGCCCGTGCGCGTATCGCATTGTCCTCTGCCAGCTCGGCGTCGCGGGTCGACGAGATTCCGGCCTTGGCGAGTTGCTTCTCTCGTCTCTCATTCACGGTGGCGGAATCAGCGCGCGCCCGCGCCGCGACGAGCCTTGCTTGTGCTTTTCCAAGCTCGGCGCTCTCGATCTCGGCGAGGACGTCGCCAGCGTGAACGGTATCGCCCTCCAGCTTGCAAAGGCGTCGGATGCGACCCGGGATGCGCGCCCCGACCGCCGCGACCCGCTCCGGGTCGAACGTGACGGTTCCGGTGACATTCAGCACCGGAGAGAGGAGGCTTCGCTCGACCGATGCGAATGCAAGCCGGGATCGCTTCGCATAGTCGGCCGAATAGCGAATTTGTCGACCGTCGAGAAAGAGAGCCTTCTCACTGGTCGGCGCTGCACCTGCGGTCCTTGCCTCGCGGGGCCAATCGAACGACGCTGTGTCGAGAGCAAGGGCGATCATCCCTGCCACCAGCGTCTTAGGAGCGACCCTCATTGGCCAGCACCGAATCTGCAACGTCCGCACCAGCCGTCCTGATGGTTGCGGGCCGGCGGGGCGCGGGGGCAGTCCACCGCCCCGGCCCCGAGCCGTGAGACATTTTGACGCACGAGGGGCGTGTTGCACCACGGTCCGGGCCACGCCTTGGCCGCAGCGTGCGTTTCACATCACTTTTGCCAAGGCGCGCCCCAGGTCGTGCGCGGAGCTTCGTCTTCCTCCGCGCCCTGCTCACCCAGCCACCGGTGAAGCGTACGGCGATCGATGCCCAGCATCGTGGAGGCCCGTTTCTTGTTTCCCGCCGTCTGCGCCAGAACCCTTCGAGCGTAGGCCATTTCGAGCTCAGCCAACGTCCACTGCTTTTCGATGGCTCGATCGAGAAAGTCCTGCTCGCTCGGGCGTCGCAGGGCCGGAGGCAAATCGTCCGGCGTGATGGCCTCGTGCTCGCACAGATTCACGGCGCGTTCGACCGCGTTCTCCAGCTCGCGCACGTTGCCGGGCCATGAATATGCGCACAGTAGCTTCTTGGCGGCGCCGGAAAATTCCCGCACGGCTCGGCCCAGCTGCTGGTTGGCGCTTGCAAGGAAGTGATCGGCGAGAGGCATGATGTCGTCGGGGCGGTCGCAAAGCCGAGGAATCGCAATCTCGATGACGCTCAGGCGATAGTAGAGGTCGTCCCGAAACGTTCGCTGCGCGATGCAGGACTTCAGATCGCGGTGCGAAGCGGCGATCAGACGCACATCAATCGGTTCCCCGTTGGTCGCTCCCACCGCGAAGACTTTGCGTTCCTGCAAAACACGGAGCAGCTTGGCCTGCAAAGCGAGAGGCAGATCCCCAATTTCGTCGAGCAGCAACGTGCCGTCGTGGGCTTGCTGCAAGAGCCCCGCCTTGTCGCTGCTTGCGCCCGTGAACGCCCCTTTCTTGTATCCGAACAGTTCGCTCTCCAGAAGATTGTCGGGGATTGCCGCGCAGTTGATGGCGAAGAAAGGCTTCGTACGTCGGCGGGAAGATTGGTGGATCGCGCGGGCCAACACCTCCTTTCCGACGCCGCTCGCTCCCGTGATGAGAACCGTACTGGGACTGTCCGCCACGCGGCGGGCCAAGCCCAAGACCTCCTGCATGACGACACTTCGCGCGATGACCGCGTCGAATCCGTAGCGTCGGTCGACTTCCGTGCGCAGACGAGCGAGCTCCATCTGCAGTTGGCGCTCGTGTCGGCATTTGTCCACGGCCAAGAGCAGCGCATCTGCCTCGAACGGTTTGGTGATGTAGTCGGCGGCCCCGGCACGAACCGATTGGACCGCGGTTTCGATGGATCCATACGCGGTAATCGCGAGTACGGCGATCCGTGGATCGTAGCTCTTGATCCATCCAATCAGCTCGAGCCCCGACATCCCTGGCATACGCAGATCCGTGATGACGAGGTCCCACGTTTCCTCTTGAACGCGCCGCATGGCATCTTTTGCGTTTTCCACCAGCCAGGGTTCGTGGTGCGCATCGCCGAGTATCTCGATCATGAAGAGCCCGAGGCTGCTGTCGTCGTCGACGACAAGGATGCGGGCCGGCTGCGCGGGCTGGGTCATGATGTCTCCGGGACGGACTTGCTCGCCTGCACACCATAGCGGGGCAGGGTGATGCGGAAGAGCGCCCCACCGCCAGGGGCTTCGGAGACGGCAATGGTGCCTCCCTGGCGTCTCACCATTTCATCGCAGATCGCCAAGCCCAGGCCTGTACCCTGTTCGTTTGCCTTGGTGGTGAAAAAGGGCTCGAAGATGAGCTCACGAAGATCGCTCTGCACGCCGGGACCCTCATCGATCACGTCGACTTGAACATCTGCCCCTCGTTCGGCGACACGATGCGCGGCAAGCGCGAGCCGCCCTCCCTGCGGCTGCGCCTGGATCGCGTTGAGGCAGAGGTTGAGAATGACCTGTTCGAGCTCGTCGCGGCGCCCCTCGACAAAGATGCCCAATTCGGCTTCGACCGAGGTAGCGATTCCGCAGCGATCGAGCTCTGCGCTCAGGAATCCGACGGTCTCGCGGATCACCAGACCGATGTCGACCGCAACGACCGGCCCGCGCGCCTTACGAGCTTGCGAGAGCAATTGCTCGATGATCCGCGACACCCGTTCGGCGCCCATGGCGATCTCCTGAAAATGACGCTGGTCGCGTTCGCTTTGACCTCCGAGCTTGAGCGCGTATTGAGCCCTCCCGAGAATGACGTTCAGCGGCGAACCAATTTGATGGGCGATGCTCGCGGCGAGTTGACCTATCAGAGTGAGCCGCTGTGCGTGCTGAAGGCGCCGTTCGAGCGCGAGGTTGGTCTTCCCCTTTACCTCCAGCTCTTCGGCCGTGCGGCGAAGGGAGGCGGTCATGTGATTGAAAGCCGATGCAAGCCGGCCGATCTCGTCGGCGCGCTTGACCGGTGCGGCCACAGTGAGGTCACCCGCTGCGACACGTTCCACGCCGCCCACCAATAATGAAAGCGGCTGGGTCACGTTCTTGCGAAGCAACAACCAAATACCGAAGGTGAGCGCCAAGATGATGCTCGCAGCAACGAACACGATCTGACGCGTGAAATCCGCGAGGTTGCGCTCGATGTATCCCAGATCGCGCAGGATGATGGCCACGCCGTGGCCGGCATCGTCAACCGCGTATCGGCCGGTCGGCATCGCTTGCGCGTAGGTCAGGACGCCACGAAAATCATACGTGTGCACCTCCGCGCGGCCGCTGCCGTGAACACGCTGCGCGAGAGGCTTGAGCGCGTCGCGGTAACCCTCCACGCTGCGTGACGCTCCCAGGAGGTTGCCGTTGCCGTCGAAGAAGAGCACCCCGAGGATCCGGTCGGCTGCTTTGGAAAGATCTTCGGCGAAAGGCGAGAACTGGGCGGGATTCTGCTCGTGCAGAACCGTATCGAACGTCAGCTGCAGCGCCGTACCGTCATCGCGGATTTCTCGTTCAGCTTCGGACAGCATGAGGGCCCGCCGCAGCCGGATGGTGCTCATGCCAAATGCCGTCACGCAGAGCGCGAAGGGTACGACCAGCAAGATGATGAGTCGCGTTGCAAGGGACATGCGCGACGATTTCGTAGCACGCGAGTTCGATACGGGGAATGCACGTTCCGCCGGCCTCTACCGAGGCCCGAGTGGAGTTCGGGTGCCGTCACCCGTCCGATGCCTCGTCGACGGTGTCACGGGAGGTGTCGGGATCCGCGATATCCGAGTTCGCGTTGTCGGAGGGTGCTGCGTCACCGATTCCATCAGGAGACGCGTCCGCGCCGGTGTCTTCTGCGTCGTCGTGCGGGCCGCCGTCTGCATCGGACCTGCCGTCTTCAAGGATATCGATTGATGCATCCACATCCGCAGCACCATCGGGGCTGGCGTCAGCGGCACTGTCGGAATCGGCAGGCCCACCCGCGTCCGCGTCCGCGTCGGCGCCGCTACCACCATCCGCTCGCCCGCTATCGCCTCGAGGTCCCGGTCCGCTATCTCGCCCAGGCCCCGATCCTCCGTCGCGTGAACCGCCAGGTCCGCCAGCCTCCGGACGAGCTTGGCAGCCAAGTGTTGGATTCGCCTCGTCCGAATCCATGCATGCCCACCGGAGCGCCGTGCACGTGCAGCTTCGGTAACCGCCGCGTCCCCCGCGACAAGCCGCACAGGTCAACCCCTCTTGGGTGCAAGGATCTCCATTGAGATTGCCGAGCTGGGTGGAGTTGGTCGGACACACGAAAGTGCTGTCCCGGATGCTGCGATCGGCGCCCGCCGCGTCGGACCTGGCCCCGCCGCTTCCCATGTCTGGGCGATGAGTGTCCGGATCCATCGAGGTATCGCGGACGCCCGACGCCGTGTCGCCTCCTCCGCTGTCAGCGTCGTCAATCCCTGGCTCATCACGCTCTCCGCACGCGATCATGTTCAAAGAGGCGACGAACGCGACGGCGCCAGATGCGCGCAACCATTGCATCCAAGGCATAGGACCTCCTCGGTATTCTTGCAGCCATATGTCAATCGGTCGCGCGCGACGCACCCTACTCCAAGCAGCGCCCTGGGCTGGAATCCATGTCTACCGATTCGCTGGCACGCAACGAGGAGGTTTGAGCCGCGACACCAGCGGATTCCGAGCCCGGGACGCTTCAAAGATGCACCGCTTCGACAGGTCGCGCTCTTGCAGGAATGACGCCAGGAACTCTACATGCGCGCTGCCAACCCAACGCGCCTGAACGCGCGGCAAATGGTTATGGCCACCGCTTGTTGGAGGGGACATTTTGTCGCACGAGATCAAGGATGACTCATCCGAGCGGACTGCTGAAAATGGGAGGTTTCGCGGACGGATGGTTTGATGCTGCCAATTCTCCCCCCCCCCGCACAGATCGTGAGCATTCGTCACAAGTCATGGGACGATCGTGAGAGAACCGCCAGGACGCCATGGTTTCTGAGTGTTTTTTGTAAAAGACTCGGTGCGCTAGGGTCTGCGCCGGTCATCGCCGCAAAGGAATCGCAGCATCAAGCTGCCCGTACGACAAGGAGCGGTAAAAGGCGCGCTCGAAGATCGAGTGCACGTTCAACCTCCTCAAGCAAGCCCGTCGCTCCGCCACTGGCTACGAGAAGACGCTACGCAACTACGCGGCGGTGGTAGCGATGGGATGTCCGATGTCGCGGCTTCGGATCTGACCCGCTCCCGCTCCCGCTCCCGGTCCCGCTCCCGATTCCCATGCCTTTCGATCACGAGCGCCAGGCTCTGCCACCGAATCCCACTCTCGATGTCCGCCACCGCCTGAAGCTCATCGGCGACGATACCCATCGCCACCCTTGATCGCGTTGTGGCCATGCTCGTCGAGTTAGCCAAGGCCCTCCAGGATGGATGAAATCGGATGGCGGGAGCGAGAGCGGGAGCGGGAGCGGGCCGGATTCAGAGACGCCTAAATCCCTAATCTCCTGCAGCCCTGGTGACGGCGCTGGCGCCTTGGCGGAACTCCTTCCATCGTGATGTGACGAATGGTTAGGCACAGATCGTGAGGGGTGAGAATCGACGGTGCTCTACGACGCGCCGTTTCAATTCGAAGACCAGTCCCAGCTCTCCCTTGGAATGCTGGCGCTGAATTCAGGCGACTCGATCACGGTCGAGTACGTACGAGAACCCCCAGTACGTCTTTGTCACGAAGGGCCACGCCGGCGGCGAGATTTGCTATGGCGCCTTGCTTCGGTATCCGAGTGCCTCCCCGGTGGACTGCTCGCCGCCCGACCTGCCGCAAAGCCGATGATCGAGCGCCGCGCGCCCCCTCCCCCCCCCCCACGCGCCCGCCGCGCGACTGCGAAGCCGAGACCGTGGCAAGGAGATCGGCGAAGGTCACCATGTTCACCGCGGCGCGTCGAATGGCGATGCAAAACGGCGGTCGGACAGGAAATTCTCGTCCGTCAGGCTTTCGAAAAATGCAATGAGGTCGGCCTTCTCCTCGGGCGTAATCTGGAAAGGCGCAATCTGAGAATCCTTCCACGGGTTCGTCGAACCGTCCCCCACATGGGGACCGGACGTGATCTTGCGGCCTCCGTTGGCGTAGTGATCGATGACCTCGCCGAGCGTGGCAATGCTGCCATCGTGCATGTAGGGCGCCGTGACCGCGATGTTGCGCAGCGTGGGCACGCGAAACTTGCCCATGTCCTCCG
>DATHEQ010000472.1:0-44873 GCA_035318505.1 Polyangiaceae bacterium
CGTCTCTCAAGGTGGCCGCGACCATACGTCGCACCGCCTGGTTACCCTCGGGCTCTCGGAGCGTGTCGCCGTGACCACGCTCATGGCGGTCAGCGCTCTTGGTGGCGGCATTGCCCTGTCCGCTCGTGTCGGCTTCCGCGCCGGCATTTGGGTGGGCGCGCCCCTGCTCGTCATCGCGCTCGCCTTCGTCGCCATCCACCTCGCGCGCACGGATTCGCCGGAGCCGGGCGCGGGCGCCATCGGACTCCTCGGCTGGCTCCGAGCTTTCGGTTACAAGCGCCGCATCTTCGAAGTCTTGCTCGATCTCGTACTGGCGATGGTTGCGCTCATATCCGCCTTTCTGCTCCGCTTCGACGGGGACCTCCCGAACGATACCGCCGGCGATCTGGCGCAAGTCTTCCCGATTATCATCGTCACCAAGGTAGTTCTCCTGCAGGTTGCCGGCGCCTACGATGGTGTTTGGCGCTATGCCGGACTCCGCGACCTCCTGCGGCTCGTCAGGGGCGCTATCTACGGATCGGCCGCTGCCTTCTTCATTGCCGTGGTCTGGCTCCGCCTCGGAACGCTGTCCAGAGGGGCCCTTCTCATGGATGGCGTCGTCTACGCGTCGCTACTCGCTTCGTCGCGAATTGGTTTTCGACTGCTCGGCATCCTCTTGAAACGCAACGTGACGGACCTGGCCACGACGCGGCTGCTTATCTGGGGCGCCGGGGATCTTGGTGCCGCGCTGGTGCGCAAGCTCCTCGATGCACCGGAGGAGGGCTTGGTTCCCGTAGGATTCATCGACGATGATCCCAACAAGCGCGGGCGCAGAATTCACGGCATTCCGGTACTCGGAAGCAGCGACGAAATCGCCAATCTGTTGCGCACCCGGTTCGCGGAACGGGTACTGCTCGCATCGCGCAGCATTGATCCCGATAGGATCGTCGCGGTCGCCTTGAGCGTCGGCAAGGAACGTCTCGGCCGGCTGCGCACTGTCGTCGAGGAGCTTCCACGACTGCCCATGTCCGCGAGCGACCTATGATCGGCATACTTCTGGCGCTCCTCTTTGGCGTCACCCTGATGGCCATTGTCCGCATGGCCGATCGTCCAAACGGGCTGAGCATGATGGGGGTCATCATGTCGGGCTACGTGCTCCGACTGATCCTCCAGAATTTCGTTCGGGATATCGAATTTTTCAACCACCGCGCCGGCGGAGATTGTCAGGGTTACGAACAGACGGGTATCGAGATCGCGCGACTCTGGCATTTCGTCGGGGTGAATTTCATGACGAACGACGAGCTACCCGGGCTCGGTCCCACCGTTTTGCCCCAGAATCTGTTCGCCGGGATCATCTACCTCAATGCGGGCGACGCAACCCGTCTCGGTTGCACGGCGCTCGTCGCCTTCGCCGCAGGGATTACCTGTTTCAATCTCTACCACCTCGCCCTTCAGCATGGTGCCGATCCGAGTGTGGCGAGATGGACCATGGCCCTCTTCTACCTGGGGCCGACGTACCTGCACTATACGTCGGACATGTTCAAGGACGGGCTCGTGGCATGTTTTACGGTGGGCGCACTCGCAAGCGGGATACGGTTGATGCGGCATGTTTCGCTGCTGCATATCGCCATCGGCCTGTTGTGCTTGTGGGCACTCTGGTACGTTCGATCTTACCTCATCTTCATTACTGTCGCGCCTCTCGTCGTCGGCCTTTTGGGTATGCGGTCGAAATCCATCGTCCGCCCGCTTTTTGGATCGCTCGCACTGGCCATGCTGGCCCTCGTCGCTTTTGCTCTTACAGACGCTGGCGACCAAGTGACGACAAGCGCAGTGGGTACGTACGAAATAGGTGTTTCCGAATCGGCGTTGGGAATCCATGCAAGAGGCGGGTCGGGGGTCACGTTCGACGACGGTGGTAGTCCCTACGGCCAGCTGTGGCTCAAGGTCATCTACACGCTCTTCTCACCCTTTCTTTGGGCGAGCGGATCGTTCGGCTTCCAAGTAGGCAAGCTCGACGTCTTGATCATCTGCTTCTTCGTGCTCCGCGCGTGGTCGGCATCACATACCAAGGATCTGCGGCTCGTCTTTCTGATGGTCATGACCTTCGTCATCCCGTGCACCGTGGCGTACGCGACGTCGATGGCCAACATCGGCCTCATCGCCCGGCAACGGCTTGTGATTGTCGTTGCGTTGGCCTTTTTGGCTTCGTTTTATCGCCCGGCGCCGCGCAAGGCCCCGGCCGAGACGGAAGCCTCGCGGCGTCGACTCAGGCTCGCAACTGATCTAACCAGGTCTCGAGCGTGAGAAGCAGCCAGATGCGATGGGAATGGTCCTCGAGGCTCTGCTCGTGCTCGTCGAGCAGAGCTGAAACGAACGCTGGATCGATGTACTGGTAGAGCCGTGCGCTCGATCCAAGTCGGTCGCGGGCTAGGGAACGCGTGCTGGTGCGAAACCATGCCGCGAGCGGGATGCCGAAGCCCATCTTCGGGCGGCGCAGAACGGTTTCAGGGACGATATCAGCGAAGGCAAGCCGCAAAACGTATTTCTTCATCGAGAAATGGCGACGGCAACCGTCGGGAAGCGCAGAACCGTAGTCGATGAGCGCCGTGTCGAGAAACGGCGAGCGCAGCTCGAGGCCGTGCATCATCGACGAACGATCCGCTTTGACGAGTAAATCGTAAGGCAAGTACGTCTCGAAGCTATGGTCGAGCACGCGCGACAACGGGCTGCTCCCCTGGCTGCGCCCGAGCACATCCTCCGTCCAAGCGCGAGCCCCCCGCGCGATCGGAAGTAGCTCGCTACGGAGGACGCGACTCGGGTCAGCGCCGAAGTAGGGATAGAGGTCGACGAGTCGCTGGGCGAGCGGTGCTCCCATCGTGGGCAGCAACCTGCGCACGCGGTTCAGCGTACTCCGCTCGCTTGCGCTGCGCGGCAGGAAGCCCGGCGCTTTCCGCGTGAACCGGGCCACGCCCGGAGGAAGGCGCTCGAGAGCCTCGGCGACCAAGAATCGATCGTACCCGCAGAACACATCGTCGCCCCCGTCGCCTGTCAAGGCGACGGTCACATGCCGACGGGCCAGGCGAGACACGATTGACATCGGGATGGCCGATGAGTCCCCGAACGGCGCATCGTGCGCGCGGACCAAATCGTCGAGGGTGTCCGGCGATAGAGTCGACTCGACGATGAACTCCTCATGTTGCGTTTCGAAGGTGGCCGCGACCTGGCGCGCGTATGCCGTCTCGTCGTAGCGGGCATCGCCGGAGAATCCGAGCGAGAATGTCTTGACGTTGCGCCCTAGCAGGCGAGCCATGACGCCGACCACGATTGTCGAGTCCAGGCCTCCGGAGAGAAACGCACCGAGCGGCACGTCGGCTTCGAGACGGCGCTTGACGGCACGGATGACGAGCTCGCGGACTTCACTCGCGGCAGCGTGCACCGTGGTTCGGCGCGGACGGGCAGAGAATCGCGGCGACCAGTAGCGCTGAATGCGCGGCTCTGGCGCGCCGCGGGCAAGGACGAGCAGCGACGCCGGCGGAAGCTGAGCTATGCCGCGGAACGGACTCCACGGGGCGGGGACGTAGCCAAGCGAGAGCAGCATTGGCAACGAATTCGCGTCGACCTCCGGCTTCGTTCCGGGAGCGATCAGCGCTTTCGGCTCGGATGCGAAGCTGAGCTCCCCGCCATCGAAGCGGTAGAAAACGGGCTTCTTGCCGGTACGATCGCGGGCCAAAAGAAGGCTCTGCGCGCCGACGTCGAAGATGCCAATAGCGAACATTCCGTCGAGTCGACTAACCACATCGGCGCCCCAGGCCCTATAGCCATGCAGGATCACTTCCGTATCGCTGCGCGAACGAAAGACGAACCCTCGACCCGCGAGCTCGGTTCGAAGGTCGTGGTGGTTGTAGATTTCGCCGTTGAACACCAGGATGGTCCGCCGGTCGTCGCTCATCATTGGCTGGGCACCACCCGGCGAAAGATCGATCACGGCGAGCCTCGTATGTCCAAAGACGTACCCGTCCCCCCCCTCGATCGCATGCGCATCGGGCCCGCGGTGATGAAGCGATGCCACGGCCGCGGCCACACTGTCCTTGCGATCGGAGCCGGCGAACACGACGCCAAAGATGCCGCACATGGGTTATCTTCCTGATCCGATCGCCGGCCTCACCTGGTTCCCTCCACCACGACCGGGACGCGCGAGCGGAACGTCCAGGAAGTGGCGGCGGCGTCGCGTAGCGCTCGCGAAGTCTCGTCGGCGGTCAACGGTGAATCGTATTGAGGCGAAAGCGCGTCGAAGGTGTCGAGTACTGCCTCCCGGTACCGCCGCTCGCGCGTAAATCCCGGGCGATCCACGTAGTTCGAAATGGGCAGGACGAAGCGGGCTACTTTCCCAACCACCGGAACCCGATACAGCACATCGGTGATGGGAAAGGCCACTGGCATCACGGACTCGATGGCACGAAGCAAGGCCTCCTTGGACATGCGTTTCGTGACCGGTCGAAGCAGATATTTACCGCTCAGTTTCGTCCAGGGGCGACGGCCGTAGATGGTGAAGCAGAAATGCCCGCCCAACTTGACCATGCTGACGACGCCTCGAACGGCACCAACCGGATCAGGAGTGTGCTGAATGACGCCGATGCAATAGGCGAAATCGAAGTGTCCCCGGGGGAAAGGAAGTTCGTGGATACTCGCTTGAACGAGATCCACATTGTCGAAACGCTTGAGTGTTTCTGCGGCCGCGTCAATCGCGGAAGAATAGTCGACGGCTACGAGCCGAGCGCCACGGGCCGCAGCGATCGCCGCGAAACGGCCGGCACCGCAACCAGCGTCGAGCACCCACTTGTCCTTCAAGTCGACTTCCGTCCACCCGGCCTCGGTGTCGAACCTCTCGCGCGAATGCTGGCCACCGGTCTCGGTGTCGATTTGGACGTCCCGAAACTGGTTCCACTGCCACCCGAAAGACTCGGTATAGTTGCCCTGGTCGGCAAAGCGAGGGATCCCGCGCACGATCGGGTACGTCTTCCCCGATTGGTCGCATACGAGACGCCCCTCTTCGATTGAATCCTCGTGCTCTTCGACGACCTCCAATCGGAGCGGGCTGTGGGTCACCGGCTCGACGAGAAAAGCGAGAATCCGTCGGTTCATGCGAGTTCTTCGCTACACGTGGCCCGCGCTTCGTGCAAGTAGCTACGAGACTCGCCGCTTGCGTCCAGTCGCTGCCGAGCCGAAAATCGACCCCCGCGCCTGAACTCGGACGCCCGTAAGTGCACCTAACCGGAGTACCCTCCCGAGCAAAGCCCCATTGCAACCCATGACGATGTTTAGGTAAACTGCTCCTCCTTTGGCCGTGGCGTCCGTCCGCGTCGAGCACCTCCGGCTGAGCCAAGGAAAGACCCCTACGTGAATCCTAGTTCGACTCCACAGGTCACCTCGCGCTCAGCTGAAAGCGTCGCCTCCGAAGCAGGTCTCACTCTACTGGCGGCATGGCGGGTCATTCGCAAATACTGGATGACGTCGTTGGCAGTTACCCTGATCGTCGTCGTCACGACCACCTTCTACACCCTGGGCCAAACGAAGATCTACGAAGCCGCGGGAACGCTCCAGTTCGATCCCAGCCCACCTCGGCCGCTCGGCAAGCAGGTCGACTCGATCTTCGACAGCGGCGGGGGCACCTTCTGGGCGACGAGGGAGTATTACGAGACGCAGTACAAGATATTGCAATCGATGCGTCTTGCGCTCTCGGTGGTGCAGCAGCTCAACCTACATCGCGACGCGACGTTCATTCGAAATCTTCCACCTGCCCATCCTAGCCCACCCGCTAGCGTATCTCCCGAGGACGCGGCCGAGATCCTGCGCAGCCGACTGTCCGTTGCAGCCGTAAAGGAGAGCAGGCTTGCCATGGTGCGCTACACGGATGCCGACCCTGAGCGGGCGCGTCGCATTCTGAACGCCATCCTCGACCGTTATCTCGCCCAAAATGTGGAAGATGCACTCTCCTCCGCCAACGCCGCCGTGGACTGGCTGCATGGGCAACTCGACAACCTGAAGGGCGAGCTCGAGCGGAGCGAAATGGCTCTGCACGAATACAAGCTCCATAAGAACATTCTTTCCGTCGCCTTCGACGATCAGTCGAACATGCTTCGCGACCAGATGAAGCAGGTTAGCGGAGTTCTCACTGAGGTGCGCACCAAGCGGGAAGAGGCATCCGCGCGACGTGACGAGCTCATGCAAATTTCATCGGATAACCCGAGCACGCTTCCCGCGACCGAGCTGCTGCACAACGTCCTTCTGCAGACCCTGCGGCAACAGTACGAGGAGGCGCTCCGCGATCGCGAAGCTCTCATCGCGGGGGGGAAAGGGAAAGAGCATCCCGACGTCGCCAGCATTCAATCTCGGATCGACACGAGTCGAACGGCGTTGCTCAACGAGATCCGTAATATCCAGAGAGGCGTCGAGGCCGATCTGTCCACCGTCAGTCGTCAAGAATCGGGACTGGCCAACCTGCTCGAACGTGCCAAGTCACAAGCGCTCGATCTGAATCTGCTCGAGATTGAATACAATCGGCTGGCGAGGTCCAAAACACAGACCGAGAAGCTCTACAGTTTGGTGCTCGAACGCACGAAGGAGAGCGAGCTGACCCAGATGATGCGGGTCAACAACATCCACGTGCTCGATATGCCGCTGTTGCCCCGGTCGCCCATACGACCGCGCGTGCCGGTGAACGTGGCCATCGGGACACTAAGCGGCCTCGCTCTCGGTATCGCCGCGGCACTCGGACGAGGTCTGCTGGACCGGACAGTCAAGACACCCGACGACTTGGAACGCGGGCTCGGTCTTCCTTTTCTCGGATTGGTTCCGAAGATTGGGCCCGATGGATCGAGGGGAAGTTACTACGGACGAGGACAGCGACGAAAACGCCAAAAGGAAGTGGTCAATCGCGAGCTCATCGTTCACGAGCAACCTTCCAGCGGTATCGCCGAAGCTTCTCGCGCCATCCGCACCAACCTTCTCTTCATGGCGCCGGACAATCCGCACAAGGTTCTCCTCCTGACGAGCGCGGGTCCGGGCGAGGGCAAAACGACTGTGGCTTGCTGCATCGCCATCGCAATGGCGCAGGCTGGGCAGCGCGTGATCCTGGTCGACTGCGATCTCCGGCGACCGCGAATCCATCGCATCTTCGGCCGCACGTCGGATGTGGGTGTCACCACCGAATTGCTCAACGATTCGGCGAAATTATTGCGCGACGATTTGACCGATCAATTGAAAACCGAGATTCCGAATTTGAGCGTGCTCCCGGCGGGGCCAATTCCGCCCAATCCTGCCGAGTTGCTCCACAGCGATCGCTTCAAGACTTTTCTTTCGCGCCTATCGGAACGCTACGACCGCGTCATTATCGACAGCCCTCCCATTGTGGCCGTCACGGACGCAGCCATCCTGTCCACTCTCGTCGACAGCACAGTGTTGGTCATCAAGGCCTTCTCGACCACGAAGGAAGTGTGCCGGCAAGGGATCCGCCTTTTGGCGGACGTAGGCGCAAAGACTGCAGGCACGATTCTCAATTTCGTCGATCTCGATCGACACGAATATAAGTACTATCATTACTACTATCGGCGTTACGGGTACTATGCGAGCGACCCAGGAGCCAGGGGGGCAGGCGCAGCACCAGCACCTCCGCCTCATTGACCCGACTATCAAGCAACGGGGCATGGAGTACAGCGCGGACTCGACAGAGGCCTATTCGTCGGTTTGCGTCGGCGGTGAGAGCTTGTCGAAAATCTCGTACCTAGCTGAGTAGAACGCCACCATCGAAAGCGCGAACAGGACGAGCACGAACCCCGACACACCCGCCACGATCGCGATCTTGGATCGCTTGCGGCGCGCTCGTTTGTGGCGTGGTCGCGACGTCATATGCGGAGTTTGCCAACTCTGTGGGTCGGTTGGCTAGGGAAATTGCAGGGCGAAGCCGGGTCATTCCCGTGGGCGCCGTAACAAGGAATGGTTCGTCGGAGAAGGGTTTCGTAGCGTTCGACGCCGGAGCTCAGCGAAAAATGCGGGGCGGACACTTTGCGGGCATAGCGTAGGGCCTCGATGCTCGGCGTCGAATCGGCAATGTAACGTGCAGCGTCGAGCAAGGCGTCACGCTCGAGCGTCTCGAGGATGATGCCCGATCGCGTGCGACGCACCCAGTTCGTCATCTCTGAATTGCAGCCGTAAGCTACCGGACGGACACCGGCTGCGAAGAACTCTGCCAGTTTCGTCGGCATGGAACCGCGCTTGGCAATGGTATCGGCGAGGAGCAAAAGGCCCCAGTCGACCCAGGCCAGCCATGACGCCATGTCGGCGTGCGGCACAGTAGCCAGGGTCGTCCGATCGCGATGAATGCCTTCGGCAGCCAACAACTCGGCGTATTCGCGCTGCTGCTGCGTCAGGACGAGCAAGTGCGCCCGTGGCAGCAGATCGCATGCAAGTTTCACGAGCGCCAACGTCGGCTCTACGAGGTACGACCGATTCAAGGCGCCGACAATCCCGAGAACCACGCGCCCTTCGAGGCGGCGTTTGACTTCGGCAGGCACGATCGTTTCGCTGGTGGGCTGGGCGGGACGGTCAGCGGAAATGGTGAACTCGCCGTAGTCCGCACAGGTCGGGATGGCGACTACGCTGCTATCTTTTCTTTTTCCGAAAGCCCCGTCGATGACGTCGTTCGCATGCAGCTCGGTCAGAGTCACGACCGCGGCAGCATCGCGATAGAGTCCGCGCTCGACGAACTTTCCCACAGCATAAGGAATGGGGTTCGCGAACCAGTCCATGCGTTCGTCGATCCAACATCCCCGAGCATCGAAGAGGTAAGGCACGCCCGCAATCCGTCGCAAGGCGTTGGCAATTGCACCGGCCTGGTAGCCGCGGGCATGCACCAGTGACAAGGGTTCGTGCCTAGCCGTCCACAGGACCGTGGCCGCGACGCGAGCGATCGTTTCGCTCGATCGTCGGGCCGATCCTTCGAGATCGGCGCCCACCGTCGTCCAGACGATGCCAGCGTCGGCGAGCACGCGTTTGACCCGATCGACCCGCGCAAAGTCGGCAAGATCGTTCTTTCGCTCGACGGAGAGGAGACGATACCGGAAACCACGACGGGCCAATGCAACGACTACGCGAACGACCTGCGAGAACGCGAGCGGCCGAAGTACGCCGTCGAAAGTGACGTACAGAATGGACCCATTGCCCACGTAGGCACGAGGCGTCATACGAGCTCGGCGCGCGCACTCTTCCGGCTTTGCTGCTGTCCACGCCATCCCCGACGCCGAATATGGGCGACCAAAGCGAGACCTCCCAACGTGGCCAATATTGCAATCTCCGGAAAGGCTGGAACGACGTAACGAGACTGGTTCCCCCACATTATGATCGAATGGATCACCGTCAAATAGACTGGCACAACCAGCAAGAGGCGTGCTGCGGTCGAACGCCAAAGCGCAAACCCGGTCACAAACCCGAAGAGTGCAAGAGTTCCATTGAACGCGACGGTGACGAGCAAGATGAGCCGTCCGACGAATCCCGGCAAGCGCGCGGACTCGACCCCGAAAGCGCTGAGGCGCGGCGTGATCCAAAGCCGGGCTGCGCGCGATGGCGCCGGAATGACTTGCGTGCGAAAGGGGTGGGCGGCGATCCGTTCACGGGCCAGCCGCTCGAAGGCCGCGTCGAGCTCCGGCGTGACCACGAGGTCGGCCGCACGCATTCCCGCGAAGAGTTCATCGGTCCGCTCTTTTTCGCCGGGTAGAAAGTACTTCGCCATCGCCGGCGCCTCGGGCAGGCGATCCCAAATGAACGGCTCCTCGAAACTCTTGTACCAGTGGATCAGTCCTGGCGTCATGAGATTGCGATAGATGGGAAACGCGAAACTCGCGAGCACTTGAAAGGAGTCGTCGGCCCGGCCTGTTCGCGCAACGGCCCAGTTGCGTCCCACCCAGGGACCGACCACGGCGCCAAATCCGGCGGCTGCGAGGATCCATATACGCAACTGCTCTCGCCATCGCGAGCGATGGAACAGGGCGACGGCGAACGCTGCCGGAATGAGGGCGAAGACCGGACGTACGAGCGTGGCGAAGCCGAGCAGAAGCCCAACCGCGACCCATGCCTTTGCAGAAAATGGTGGACTAGGAAGGGTAAGATAAAAAAGCAGGTAGACGGCCCCCATCATGACGAGTGTCACGACCGATTCGCTCATGATTTGAGCGGCGAAAACGGCCGAGAAAGGATTGAGCGCCTGAACGAAGGCGCTGCCAATCCCGGCCTTGCGGCCTCCCATTCCCCATCCGACGCCGGCCACGAGCAATGTGGTCGCCGTATCGGCCAGCGCCTGGAGCACGTACACCGCGCCGAGCGGCAAGCCGAAAACGCCCACCAACAGACCAACGAACATTGGATAGCCGGGCGTACGCATGAGCGTGGGGACGCAGTGTGGGTCGCAAGTCATTGCGAAAGTGCCGTGTGAAAAAAAGTTCACTCCCGGGTCGACATAGGTCGCGCTGTCGCGCGTAACGTGCGGGATCGTGGGAATCGCGGCGATCGCGACTCTCGATGCGAAAGCCAGCACCAGCGCAATTTGCACTGCGCGCACCCGAAGGAGACTCGAGAGAGGCGGAGGAGCCGATTCCATCGTCGCGCGGAAGGCTACCCCACACCAGCACCAACGGAAAGCGTGCCCGCTCCCTTGGAGCGGATGCTCGGGAGAAGATGCTCGCAGAAGAATCGGCTCGTCCTCAGGCGGCGGTCCGACGCCTTGATCCTCGATATCTCTCGATTGACAATCCAGATCAGATCGAGCACCGTGAGCGCAAGGCGCCGAGCCGAGCGCAACGTGTCGCCGCGCGTCGAGGGGGTCGTCCTGTACCGCGAAGCCAGAGATATTACGACCCTACGAATGCTGTACCTCGCGTTGTGGTCTCCGGATCGCTCCCCGAGTCAGCGCTATCGCGTCGAGCCATTCCTCGATTTTTGGAAGGAACATGGCCTCGAGACCATCTACGAATGGGTTCTCGGTGTCGGCGATATGCGCGCGTTTTACGGGCGGACGCTGCCGGCGAAAGCTGGCGTGGCCCTGAAGGCCGCCCTTCGCCGCGGCACAGGGCTGGCGAGGAGCCTCGCCCATCCACCGCCACCGGACGTCGTCTTCATCCAGCGGCAGGCTTTTTTCTTGGGCGGTCCGTGGACCGAGTGGCTGGCGTCTCGTCGCTCGCCCCTCGTCTTCGACTTCGACGACGCTATCTGGATGCCCGAGATCTCGCGCGGCAATCGCCGACTGGCATCGCTGAAGAACGTCGAAAAAATCCCGTCCATCTTGCGCATGGCGAACACTGTCATCGCCGGCAATGCCTACTTGGCGGATTGGGCTCGAGTGCACAATCCCAACGTCGTGATTGTGCCGACTTGCGTCGACACCGACCGCTACGTACCGCGTACGACGAATCGTGCGCCCGATGCTCCGATCGTCATTGGATGGAGCGGGAGCCCGTCCACGATCGTCCACTTCGAGCTCGCGCTACCGACCCTTGCTCGCATCAAGCAGAAATACGGCGACCGCGTTCGGTTCAAGGTCGTGGGCGATCCCGAATTCCGCGATGAGCGGCTCGGGATACAAGGAGAAGCGTGGCGGAGCGATAGCGAGGTGAGCGCCCTCCAGGCCATGGACATCGGCATCATGCCTCTGCCGAACGACGAATGGTCCAAAGGAAAGTGCGGCCTCAAGGCGTTGACGTACATGGCGACCGGGCTTCCAACACTGTCATCGCCTGTGGGCGTCAACACGGAGATCGTTCGCGACGGTATAAATGGCTTTTTAGCAGAGGGCGAGGATGCATGGGTCGAGCGGATCGGTGAGCTCATCGAAGATCCGACGCTTCGACGCCGGCTCGGGACTGCTGGGCGAAACAGCGTTGTGGAACGCTACTCGGTGCAGAGATGGCGCGAGCCGCTTTTCGAGATCATTCGGCGAACTGCCACGGGGCAAGATCCCGCCGGAGGTAGTCGAACGGGCTCTCCGCCCATGCCTCTCAGCGCATCAGTGAACGTCAGCACGGCCCTCGAAGGGGTTGTCGCTCCATACCGTCCGTGATAAACGGCCGTGGGAATGGGAGAAATACGCTCGCAATCGGTCACGCGCATGTGCACTCGATGCATTATGGATACGAGCGATCCAGACATCGAGTTCGATGCTCAAGGTATTTGCAGCCATTGCAGGATCTATGACGCGGCCATGGCGGGAGAGCCTTCTGATGCCAAACTGCGGGAAGCAGAGCTCAACCGGCGCCTCGAAGCGATTCGCCATGACGGGAAGGGTAAACGGTGGGACTGCGTCGTCGGCGTCAGCGGCGGCGTCGACAGCACGTATGTCGTTTTGCTTGCGAAACAGCTGGGGCTGCGCCCACTTGCCGTGCATCTCGACAACGGCTGGGATTCCGAGATTGCGGTCGGTAACATCCAACGCGCGCTGGACACGCTGGGCGTGGAGCTCGTTACGATCGTGCTCGATTGGGAGGAGTTTCGCGATCTGCAGGTAGCCTTTCTCCGGGCCTCGACGCCCGATTCTGAGATACCGTCCGACCATGCGATCTTCTCGGTCGTGCTTCACACAGCATGGAAGAAAGGGATTGCCCATTTGGTATTGGGTCACAATAAAGCGACGGAACTCATTCTTCCTCCAGCTTGGTCCCAAGGTGCTTTTGACTGGCGGTACATTCGCTCGGTTCATCGACGGTTCGGAACCCGACCGCTGAAGTCGTTTCCACACCTCGACTTTGGGCACTACGTTCGATATCGGCTTTGGGGCGGCAGACAAATTTTCAACATCCTCAACTATATCGACTACTCGCGCGAAGCCGCGATTACCAAGATTCAGCACGAACTCGGGTGGCGCGACTACGGCGGCAAGCATCACGAGTCCGTTTATACGCGTTTTTTCCAGTCACATATCCTTCCCAGGAAGTTCGGCTTCGACAAACGACGAGCGCATCTCTCCAATCGAGTCCTTGCCGGCCAGATCAGCCGAGAAAAAGCCCTCGCCGAAATCGCAAAGCCCCCCTATGCCTCGCCCGAGCTCGAGGCGGATGATCGCATCTACGTGATCAAGAAACTCGGCCTCAGCGAAGCCGAGTTCGATGCGATTATGCATGCACCGCGCCGTCGTTATGCCGATTATCCCAACATGATGAACTCCAGGTTTTATCTGACCGTGAGGGACATCTATCGGTCGACTCGATCCATTTCGCAACGCCTTCGGAATTCGGTGACGTGAAGTCGATCGTGACGGTGGTCGGTGCTCGACCCCAGTTCATCAAGGCGTCTGCCGTATCGCGCGAATTACTAAAGCGTGGCACGCTTCGCGAATCGATTGTTCATACCGGACAGCACTACGACGCCGGGCTGTCGGACGTGTTCTTCGAAGAGCTCACGATCCCTCCGCCCACACACCACCTCGAAGTCGGAAGCGGGTCCCACGGCGGCCAGACGGGTGAGATGCTGAAGCGCATCGAGACCGTTCTATTGAATGAGAAGCCCGATCTCGTGCTCGTTTATGGCGACACCAATTCGACGATGGCCGGGGCACTTGCAGCCGCGAAAATCCATGTTCCTGTTGCACACGTCGAGGCTGGTCTGCGATCTTTCAATCGCCGAATGCCCGAGGAGATCAACCGGGTCGTAACTGATCACGTTTCTTCGTTACTTTTCTGTCCGACGTTGCTCGCGGTCGAACAGCTCCGCACCGAAGGAATCGTACGCGGCGTGCATCACGTCGGGGATGTCATGTACGACGTCGCGCTGTCGATGGCCGCGCGCGCCGAGGCCCACTCTCGTTTCCGCAACGCTGATTTGCCGACGAAGGGGTTCGTGCTGGCCACGGTCCACCGAGCCGAGAACACCGACGACCGGAGCAATCTACAGTCGATTATCGAAGCGCTCGGACGGCTCTCAGCCCGCATGCCGGTCGTGTTCCCCCTGCATCCGCGGACCAAGGCGGCGATGGCGCGCCACGGGCTTCACACGTTTGGATCAGTGCGCATCATTGAACCGACGGGCTTGAGCGACATGACTTGGCTGGAACGCCACGCTGCGGTCATCATCACGGATTCCGGCGGGATTCAGAAAGAAGCGTATTTCCATCGTACGCCCTGCGTAACCGTTCGAACCGAGACGGAGTGGTCCGAAACGATCGACGCGGGCTGGAATCGGTTGGCCAATCCTGGCGACTTCGATGCCATCGTCGCGGCTGCCGAGTCGTCGCTACTCGACACGGCTGGACGGAGGGAGGTGGCCGACTATGGCACCGGAAGCGCGGCGGCCGCTCTCGTCGACGTACTGGCTGGTTTCGTCGCGAGTTGATGAAGCATGGCGAACCGAATTGCATTCGTGAATCTTCAGCTCGGGAACGAGCTGCTCGGTTTGACTCGTGCGATCGCTGGCCAAGCTCGTGCTTCCCGCGAATCTGGCTTCCCAATTGACTTCTGGGTCGTCAATCCCTCGCGAGAAGGACGCGTAGACGGCATCCATTACGCACGATTCGAATCGAGTTCCCTTGGCGACGGCATGACTCGCCTTTTCCGTTCGCGACTCCTGTCCCGCGCCACGGCCTTGAACGGTTACGATGTGGCGCTGCTTCGATATCCGATGGCCATCGACCTCGATCCGCTTGCTTTTCGGCGGTCGTCTCGCTGTCGAATTGTCACCGTCCACCACACCAAGGAAGTCGAAGAAATACTGAGCTGGCGTCGCGGTCCGGGGTCCCTTGCTCGGGCAATGCTAGAACGGTACAATGGCCCTCGCCTGCTGTCTCGCGTCGACGGCTTGGCAGCGGTCACCGATGAAATCCGGCGCTACGAGCTGGGGCGCGCTGGTCGATCTCTACCATCGCGAACCATCTCGAATGGCATCGACGTGTCCCGCGTGCCGCTAACGGGGTTCCTCCCATTCTGGGGTGACGAACTCAAGTTACTTTTCATCGCTAGCTCGCACGCTCCTTGGCACGGGACCGAGCGGCTCCTGGCGAGTGTGCGCCGCTACCGTGGACCGGTACGAATCCTGCTCCACATGGTTGGAGACGCAACCGGAACACGCGCTGGAGCCCGGCAGGTCGAAGGGCCTCTCACAATCATCAACCACGGGACGCTTCGCGGAGAAGCTTTGGAGGCTATTTTTCGCGATTCGATGCTGGCCGTGAGCAGCCTTGCAATGTTTCGAATCGGACTGGTGGAAGGTTGTGTTCTCAAGACTCGGGAGTACGTCGCGCGCGGACTGCCATTCGTGTACGGCTATGACGACGTCGACCTCACCAATGACCTCCCATTTTGCATGAACGTGGGGAGCTCGGATGCGCCCTTTGACGTCGAGGAACTGATTCGGTTTGCGTCGACACTTAGCGACCGACCTGGGGTCACGGAACAGATGCGCGCGTGGGCCGAGTCTCATATCGACTGGCGAGTGAAGATGAGGATGTATTACGATTTTGCTCGCGAGGTTGCAGAGGGAAGCGCATCGTAGAACCGGCGAAGTGGCGCTTCGCCGCCATTGGAAGATGAAATCGAACATTCGCGCGCGTTCGGTAATCCATCCACGAGCGGCGTATGGTCGAAGCGTCTCGAGCGTGGACGCTTTTGCCCGACTTTTTCCGCAGGTGGGAACCTGCAAGCCCAGGCGATCGAGGCAGCCAAGTTGGCGCTGATCATCGAAGGAATCGACTTGTCCCGCGCTCGCCGGCGACCTCGATGGCAACCTGTCCATCATCAGAAAAAATCGGAGCCAGCGTTGAATCCATAATCGGTCGGTCCGTCCAACCGACAGCAGATGTCGAGAGAGCCTCGAATCACATCGCCATACGCACCCGACCTCGCCGAGGTGCGGGTTTGGCTCGAGCGCATGATCGCGGCCCTCAAGTTCGTCGAGCTCGTGGCGGCGATTCTGACCCTCATCGGTCGCATGCGCGACGTCAATACCGAGCTCGCCAAGCAGCTCGCCAATCTGCGGCGCAAGCGGCCTCGTTCCGAGACGCTCGAGCGTCTCGAGCGTCAGTTGATGCTGCCTCTCTTGGGATTGTCGTCTCGGTCGCGAAGCCGAAGACGCCGCCCGAGGACGACACGAAGACCAAGCAAAGCCGCAAGGGTCGGCATCCTGGCCGTACAGCACCGCCGCCGCATCTCCAACGGGTGCCCGAGAAAAACCTCGTTCCCCCAGACAAGCGGATCTGCCCCATCTGCGGCTCGGAGATGAAGACGGTCGGCTATTCTCAATGCGAGATCTACGACATCGTCCCCGCCAAGATCGTCGTCATCGAGCGCATGGACGAGCGCGTCGCCTGCCCGCACGACGATGCGAGCGTGTCGGCGCCGGTGCCGCCGGCCATCGTCGAACGCGGAAAGCTGCGCGATACGTTCATCGTCGAAGCGCTGTGCGACAAGTACGTCGAATGTCAGCCGATCGAACGACAGTGCTCGCGCTTCGCACGCTCGGGCGTCGAGATCGCGCCGCAGACCGTCGGACGAAGCGTCGCCAAGGCCATCGATCTGCTCATGCCCGTCGCCAAGCTCATCCACCAAAAGACGCGAGGCCCCGGGCTTCTCGGCACCGATTCGACCGGCTTGCCCGTGCTCGATCGTAAGGTGACCGAAGGCATTCGATCGGCCGGCATGTGGTGCTGGACCAACGCTCGATGGGTGGCCTTCTTCTACTCGCCGAGCGCCGATTCCGACAGCGTGCGCCGCTTCCTCGGCGACGATCTCGCTCGCACCGTGCAATGCGACGGCACCAACGTGACCACCTTCCTCGAACGCGCCGGCGGCAAGCGTCCTGGCTGCTGGAGCCAGGCGAGGCGCGGTCTGATCGAAGCAGCCCGCATGGGGGACGTCGTGGCGCTGGAGGGCGTACGCAAGATCGCCCCTTGTTCGCCATCGAACGTGAGTCCACGCTGGCGGGTGACACCGCCGACCAGCGACGAGCGCGCCGCCTCGAGCACACCCGACCGTTGCTCGACGACTTGCGCGCATGGATCGACGAACAACGAGCCGTCACGCCGCCAAAAACACCGCTCGGAAGAGCGCTCGGGTATTTGCACCGACAGTGGCGACGGCTGATCCTCTTCATGGAGGACGGCAATATCGAGGCGACGAACAACCGACGTGAGTGCGAATTGCGGCGATTGGTCCTGGGTCGCAAAAATTGGTTGTTCACGTGGCTCGACATCGGCGGCGAACGTACGGCTGCCATTCTATCCATCGTCGCGTCCTGCATCGCACACGACGTCAATCCGCGTGCCTATCTGCACCTGGTGACCAAGCTGATCGTCCACGGCTGGCCGCAAGCCAAGCTCGGTGAGCTCTTGCCGGATCGTATCGTCGGCGCCCACCCCGAGCTGTACGTGGGCGGCCCCGACACGCTGCCAGCGTTGACGAACGCAGCATCGGCCGACGTCTGACATCATCCCGAACTGCCAGCCGTAAGCGCCTTCGGGTCTCCCTCGGCCGCTTCGCTCGTGTCGTCGTTGATCGCTTCGCGAATGACTCGCTCGGTGAGCTCTTGCAAGTGCACGCGCATTTCCTTCGTGAGCTCGACGAACTCGGGCCAAAGCGTTCGATCGTGAAACGTCTTCGGCGCCCGCACTTGCACGGTGCTGTACCGCCGGCCGTACTCACGGAATGGCTTGAGCCCGTAGCGTCGACAAAGAGCGAGAAAAAGCTTGCGCTCCCATGGGTCGGGCAGCCGGTAGAGCAACTCGACATCCTCGTCGCGGCCACGAAGTTCGGCGAGACGCGACGCGCCCGAATCCGTTCCGCCGCTCGCCGCGCCGCCTCACGCTCACCGTCGACGTTCGTCCCCACGTGTAGCGCTTCGATCTTCCGCAGCTTCTCCAGCAGTGTCCCTTCCAAAGGCAGCATGGGCCGCGAGCCAACCACGTTCGCCACCCGGCTCAGCTCCCCATCAAGCCTGCTGCTGGTTCAAGCCCTTCTCCTGACGCCGCTCGCGGATGGGTTACTCATCTACGCGACAGATCTCGCCGATGAGGTCGAGGGCCTCTTGCGTTTCAGGGTGCTCGCGCTGTTCGAAGATCTTTCGCCTGGCGTGCGCGAGGCATTCGGCGCGAAGGCGTTTGCTCGGCTTGGTGACGGCGTTGTAGCCCGTGAATTGATCGACGACGAGTCGTCCGGTCGAGTCACCGAGGACTTCCTCGGGTGTTTTCCCACTTCGACGAAACGCGCGTTGTGGCAGGCCAAGCTGCCGAATGCTCGTCTCGTCGGCGTGCACGTCCGCCGCCTTTGGCACCATCGCCAGCGCGGCCGCGTGAAGAGGACGAAGTTCCTCGGCGCCACGATGAAGCAGATCGCACATGGTGCTGCGCGAGATCGGAATGCCGAGACGGCGGTAGTATTTCTCCAATCGATACTGCGGGAAGGAGTCGTCGCACTTGTTGACGATCAGATGCGCGACGAAGCTCGCGGCGTAGCGGGTCTTGTCTCCGACACGCTCGGGCCCCGGCGCAGTGACGATGTGGCCGCATCGGCAAGCGAGCGTTTCTCGCTGATAGATCCGCTTGCGAAAGTGGGGCTGAACGTACTCGAAGACTGTCGACGCCTTGCCCTTGCCCACGCGACGAAGTTGACGATTGCCGCACGCCGGACATGTGCGATGGCCTGGCGGTACGGGGATGGGCGTGATCTCGGTCTCGAGCTTCGTCTCCCGCAATTCGATCGCGTCGCGACGCTTCTTCGCGCTCTGCTCCGGATCGGCCTTCTTCGGAGGCAACGGCGGTGGCATCTTGCCGGTCTTGCGTCGTTCGCTCTTCTTGCCGAGGAAGCGGCGCGTTCGATCTCGGCGAGCTTCGCGGTCAGCTCGGCGAGCTTTGCAGTCTGCGCTTCAACCTGGGCTGCCTGCGCCTTGGCGTAAGCTTTCCAGCCCCAGTCGTGGTCGTCGGGAGGCGGGGGCAACGACCAGGTTTGATCACACCTTTTGGGCCACGTCGATCCCCTCGCGTAACCGATCGAAACGACTTTGTTCTTCGCCTGCGCCATCGGCGATCACACGTCCGTCGTACGGTGCCCCGATGGCTCCCACGCTACCTGGCGACGCGAGCGCGTGACCTCGTACCTCCGAGCGGCCTCGCGAGTTCCGTCGCATCGAGCACGATGCGATCGGCGCCTTCGGTTACACGAGGCAGGCGAAATCGCCCGCGGGAAAGGCATTGTAATAAAGAACGAATCCTCCGCGGCCCCAAAAAAGACACATGAACCGGTCGCCCCGCTTGCCGATAAAAAACGTAGAGATGGCCGCAGAAGGGTTCGAGCGAAAGCTGATTGCGCACGAGCGAACAAAGCCCGTCGTGCCCTTTGCGCTTATGCGGAGCTCCGCATAAGCGACGTTATGCCGAGTTCGATGTTATGCGGAGTCGGATCGCGCGCTCGCCGATTTGCCCGTCGTGCACGCCGCGAGCGGACTTGATCCGCTCGGCATAATCGTGTGGCCCTTTCTGGCGCCTGCCTGTCGGCGGCGGAAAGGATCTTCATGCTCACCGATTACTTTCAATCGATCGAGACGGAGAGGCGCATGCGCGCGAGTTGCGTTGGTCCGTACCTGGACGACCTCGCGAGGACGATGGCCCAAGCGGGCTTCGAAGCGCTGACCATCATCGAGCACCTTCGCACTGCCGGTGCAGTTCGCCCGGTGGGCGGAGGGCCGCCGCCATCGATCTCACAGGCTGGGATGAGAGCATCCTTCCGGGTTTTCGGCGGCATCTCGTGCGGCGCAACCTCGCCAAGCGAGGTCGTGTCCTGGGGCACGCTGTGCGGTTACTCGCGTTTCTCCGCGGTCGAGGCGTGGTCGCGTCTGCGACCCTGGCGCCCGCGCCAATCTTGGACTCGTTTGCTTCCTGGATGCTGCGGCATCGCGGCGTCACACCGCATACGCTTCGTCGCTATCGGTCGCTCGGCGTCTTTCTCATTGCGCTCGGTGAGGATTCGGCGGCCTACGATGTTGCTCGTATCCGAGCCTTCGTCGTCGAGCAACTCGGTCGCCGCGGTCGAGGCGAGACCCGAGAGGCGGTAACGGCGATTCGATCCTTCCTGCGGTTCCTCGTCCCCGAGGGGCGGGTTGCTCCGGGTATCGAGCACTGCGTGCCGACGGTGGCGCGGTGGAGCCTGTCGTCGCTGCCACGCTATCTCGAGGGGTCGGACGTCGAGCGTGTTATCGCAAGCTGCGATCTGACGAGCGGGCATGGACTCCGGATCATGCCATTCTGCTCCTGCTGTCGCGTCTGGGCCTGCGTGCGGGCGACATCGTCGCGATGAAGCTCGACGATGTGGACTGGAGATGCGGCACGCTTCGTGTGCAAGGTAAGAGCCACCGCGAAGCCCTCCTTCCGCTTCCCCAGCATGTCGGTGACGCGCGCCTCGCGTACCTCGAGCGAGGGCGGCCGAGATCGGAGGGCACGCGTATGTTTCTCACCGTCGTGGCGCCAACGCGTCCTTTCGCGTCGTCGTCGGCGGTGTCGGACATCGTTCGGTTCGCCTTAGCGCGCGCCGGCGTCCGCAATCCGCCCAGCCGCGGTGCGCACCTGCTACGGCACTCCGCCGCGACCGCGATGCTTCGCGCGGGCAGTTCGCTGACAATCGCAACTGTCCTACGCCACCGGTCTCCGGAGACGACCGCGCACTATGCAAAGGTCGACGTTGCCATGCTTCAGCAGAACGCCCAGCCGTGGCCGGGAGGTGATCCATGCTGAGCGCTACCGTCGAGCGTCACATCGCGCTCCACCGCACGACCGGCTACCTGTTCCGGAAGCAATCATGCTTGCTGCGTGGCTTCGCGAGGTACGCCATATCGAAGGGCGACGACTGAAGCGCGACCACTGCCGTAGAGTGACGACGCTAGTGGCCCGAGGCCTCGGCGTCATGCAAGAATGTTCGATAGTCGCCGACGGGTTTGTGGACGAGCTTCGCGGCTGACGGCCGGTCAGTTGCCGCGCGCCCGGCGCTCGTACCAACGCACGGTCGTGTCTAGGCCAGTGTCGAGTGAAGTGCGGGCGATGGGGCCAATGAGAGCTTCTACCTTGTCGACCGCGGCGCAGTGCCGTCGCACGTCCGCCGGACGTGCGGGAGCAAAGCGGACTCCACCATGCCACCCGAGTAGGCGCGACACGGCGCCGACGATCTCGCGGATGGTCGTCTCCTTGCCGGATCCTACGTTGAAGACGCGGCCCTTCACGTCGTCGCGCGCCAGCAGCCGCAGGATCGCGTCGACGGTGTCGCGGACGAAGACGAAATCGCGCGTCTGAAGCCCATCGCCGTCGATGGTTGGTTGCTCACCTGCGAAGATCCGGCGCACGGTGACGGGGATCACTGCTGCGAAGGAGCAATCGTTTTGCCGCGGCCCGTAGTTGTTGAACGGCCGAACGATGGAGACGTCGAGCCCGAACATCCGGACGTAGGCAGCGACAGCGAGATCGGCCGCTGCCTTCCCTGCTGCGTAGGTTGTCTCCGCAAGCAGCGGATGCTCCTCCGCCATGGGGACGGTTTGCGCCGTCCCATACACCTCCGAGCTCGAGAGGTGCACGAGGCGACCATACGCGCCCTTGCGCAGCAGCTCGAGCTGGGCGAGCACTAAGTCGACGTTGACATCGAGGGCGCCGGCCGGGTTGAAGAACGAGTAGGCAAGCGCTTTCGTCGCGATGTTGAAGACAACGTCCGGCTTCTCCTTGTCGCAGACGCCCGCCATCACGCGCTCACTGCCCGCGTCGTCCCGGTAGATGCGGACGGCGTCACCGTGCTGAGTGATCGCGTCGGCGAGGTTCTCGTCGCGACCCAGAAAGAAGTTGTCAACGACCGCAACGGACGTGGCCCCCTCCCGCAGCAGCGCGTCCACGAGGTGGCTGCCGATGAAGCCGGCGCCGCCGGTGACGACGAAGCGCTTTCCGGAAGGAGTCACGGACGCTCGCTAGGGAAGTGCTTTTCGCCGCAAGAAATGAGGTCGAGTGCGACGCGCATTGCCGCCAGTCCGTCCTCTCCAGTGACGGGCGAAGGCAGGCCCTCCCGCAGGGCCCGGAGGAATACTTGGTGCTCCGCCAGGAGCGGCTCCTTCTTGGGGATGTAGGACTTGATCATGTCGCCCTCGATGGCACCAGAGAAATGGCTCGCGGGCGTCCATGACTCGTTCACGCGCCCGTTCTTGTACCAGTAAAGGTCCTGCGACAGGTAGTCGGCCATCAGCGTCCCGCCCTCACCGACCACCCACAGCTCCCGGATCTTCTTCGGGCTGAGCCAGCTCACGTCGAGTACCCCGATCTCGCCGGAGGCGAAGCGCAGCAACCCGCAGAGCATGTCTTCGCAGGTCTTGTGCGCCTTTCGCGCCGTTTCGGCGTATGCGCGGGTCACGTGCGACCCCGTCACGAAGTGCATCGCGTCGATGTCGTGTGTCGCGAGGTCGAGGATCACGCCCACGTCCCCGATGCGCGCGGGAAACGGGCTTAAGCGGCGCGCGTGGAGCTGGAATAGGGGCCCGAGCGCGCGCTCCTCGACGCTGCGCTTGATGGCTTGCACCGCCGGATTGAAGCGCTCGATGTGCCCAACCATGAGCATCACCCCATGCTCCTTGGCCTTCGCGATCATCTGCTCCGCTTCGGCGATCGTCTTGGCGATCGGCTTTTCCACGAGGACGTGGATTCCCCGGTTCAACGCCTCGCACGCGACCTCCGAGTGGAGGTCCGTCGGTACGGAGACGACCAGATAGTCCGGACGCTCGACGTCGAGCATTTTCCGGTAATCTTCATAGGGTCTCGCGCTCGCGGGTGCGCGACATGACCGCCGGCTGGTTTCGCTCGGATCTGCCACGCCGACGAGTGTGGTCCCGGCCAGATCACCGAGAATCCGCACGTGGTTCCGGCCCATGCTGCCTAGGCCGACGACACAGGAGCGCAGTGTCTCGCTCACAGTGCATTTACCTCGCGGACGATGGTCTCCAGGTCCGTCTGCTCGAGCGACGGGTGCACGGGCAGGCTGAAGACCTCGTCGCTCAAGCGCTCCGCAACCGGTAGCGACATGTCGCCCAACCCGAGCTCGCGGATGTGGGTCTGCTTATGCGCCGGCACCGGGTAGAAGACTCCGCATCCGATCCCCCGCTCCGTGAGATTCGCCACCGCAGCGTCGCGACGAGCCGCACCGCCCTCGATGCGCACAGTGTACTGGTGCCACGCGTGCTCGCCACGCGGCGCTGAGCGGGGAACGCGTACGGTGCGGATGTGTTCCGACAGGTACGCCGCGTTCTTCCGCCGCCTTTGCGTGATGTCCGCGAGGCGCCCGAGCTGCACGATGCCGATGGCGGCACATAGATCGGTCATTCGGAAGTTGAAGCCTAGGACGTCGTGGTAGTAGCGGCGCCTCATCCCGTGGTGCCGGAGCGTACGGGCGAGTTCGGCGATCTTGTCGTCGTCGGTGGTGATCATGCCACCTTCGCCGCTCATGATGTTCTTCGTCGCGTAGAGGCTGAAGCATCCCGTGCCGAAGCTCCCCGCCGACTTGCCACGGTAGCTCGTCCCGATGGCCTGCGCAGCGTCCTCGACGACCGCGAGGCCGCGGTCTCGGGCGATCGCCATGATCTCGTCCATGTCGCAGGCCTGCCCATAGACGTGCACGGGCATGATCGCCTTCGTCCGCGGGGTGATCAGCTTTGCGAGCTGCCGAACGTCGATGTTGAAGGTCGTCTCGTCGATGTCGCAGAAGACGGGGCGAGCGCCGACGTAGAGGATGCTGTTCACCGAGGCGATGAAGGTGAACGGGCTCGTGATGACCTCGTCGCCCGGGCCGATGCCGTTGGCCAGGAGGGCGACGTGGAGCGCCGTGGTCCCCGACGAAGTCGCCACCGCGTGCTTCGTCCTGACCGTCTGCGCAAACGCGGCCTCGAGGGCCGCGACCTTGGGCCCCTGCGCGAGCATCCCGGAGTCCAGGACCTCGAGGACGGCACGCTTCTCCTCCTCACCGATGATGGTCTTCGAAATCGGAATCATGCGAGACGCGCTCACCATCGCCTCGAACGCTGAAAGTCTGCTCCCGGGATCCGGTACACGGTGCCGCTCTTCGTGCACCGCATGGCCACCGCGCCGTTCGCGTCCGCCGGGTCGCCGGTCGGCTCCATCGGGAAGCCATCCGGGCTCACGAAGCCCACGAGACGCGCGGGGTTCCCCCGCACCAAGCCATTGTCCGGCACGTCCTTGGTGACCACGCTGCCCGCGGCGACGATCGCCCACCGGCCGATTGTGGTGCCACACACGATGGTCGCGTTGGCGCCGATGCTCGAGCCGTACTTCACGAGTGTCTTCCCGACGACCCAGTCGTCGGCGCTCTTGAGCCCGCCGTCGGCGTTGATCGCCCGAGGGCGTAGGTCGTTCGTGAAGCACGCGTGCGGCCCGACGAAGACGCCGCCCTCGAGCGTGACGCCGTGGTAGGTGCAGACGTAGTTCTGCAGCTTGCAGTCGTCCCCGAGCGACACCTCGGCGTCGACATAGACCCCGCGGCCGAGGATGCAACGCGCGCCAATGCGGGCGCGCTCCCGAACCTGCGAGTAGTGCCAGACCTGGGCTCCTGGGCCCACGGTGGCGGTGGGATGGACATCGGCAGTGGGGTGGATGCGGGTTTCAGTCATAGGCTAGAGGGCTGGTGACCACGGGACAATACAGGCACAATCCAGGGACAATACGGCAAACGGGGCTCCACCGCCACCGGGTCAATCCCGGCCGGGGGGAGGCTCGCATGCCAGACTTGATTGGTGCGCGCGAAGGGTCGCGCGTTCAGCGCGCCACAGCGGACGAGACTGCGGAGACCAGGCCAAGGAGCCCCTCCGCAAGCGACACTCGAGCCTCGAAGCGGAGGTCGCGGGCGGCGCGACGCGTGTCGGCCCACAGCCGCGTCGGCGGCTCGCCGGTGACCTCCACTCGGGGGAGGAGGTCGACACGGACCGCACGCGCCGCCTCTTCCGCGACCTCGACGAGCGTTCGGACCGTGCCAGTGCCCACATTGAACGTGCCGACCGCGCCCGCGATCGCCTTCTCGAAAGCGCACATCACATCGTTCACGTGAACGAAGTCGCGGCCACTGTCCGGGTGCCCGCGAACGACAGGGGACCGTCCCGCCAGTAGCTCGCGCAAAAAGACCGTCTCGACGGTTGGACGAGGGCTGCCATCAGCTGCCGAGCCATACACGTTGAAGATGCGGAGCATGCACGCCGAGAAGACCCCCGCGCGCGCATAAGCTTCGCACCAGATCTCACCCGCGAGCTTGCTCGCGCCGTAAGGGGTGTCCGGGTGCGGCACGTCGGCCTCGTCGCTCGGCGCGCGGGCGCGCGAGCCGTACACGTACGCAGTCGACGCGTAGACGAAGTGCCGAACCCCAGCCGTCCGCGCCGCCTCAAGCATCCGGACCGTACCGAGCGTATTGATCTGCTCCGCATCCACCGGGCTGCGACCGCTGTCGCCGAAGGGAAGGCACGCTAAGTGGAGCACGTGCGTGCATCCACGCGCGGCCTCCTCGAGGCCTACGCCGGAGGCGACGTCGCCCGTCACCCAGGCCACGTCGCTCGAGAGCACCGCCGGCTTCGGCGAACGAGCCAAGCCTCGCACAGACGCGCCGGCCTCCCGGAGCGAGATGCACGCCCACTGTCCGAGGTAGCCGCTGGCTCCGGTCACGAGCACGTGCCCCATGCGTGAGTCTCCGCACCTTCCGCGGCGGAAAGCAAGCTGGCCGAGCAAGTTTGCCGCACGGCGCACCCCAGGCGGGTGCTATCAACGGCGTCGAGTGAACGGCACCGGCGAACGACTGCGGTTCTTCCTCTGCACCCGCGACACGGCGGGCGTCATGAGTGGGCTCGCACTGGGTCTCCGCAAGCTCGGTCACGCCGTGACGACGATGGCGTTCGAGCGGGAAGTGTACACGCCGGACCTCGGCTATGACATCGTCCGCGGCCGCCCGATTCAAGCGCGCTACGATTACAACAAGCGCGCGTCGCGCCTCGTGCGCGCCCTCGCGTGGCGAACGGACCAACTTCTCGGCTACCTGCAGAATGGCCTCGCCACGCCCGAATATCTGCAGCACGACGTCTTCGTGATCTTCGCCGCTCCTTGGGAGCCGGAGTGGCTGCTCTACCCGCTACTAAAGCGCCTGGGAAAAGCCGTCGTGGTTTACTACGTCGGCTCGGAGGCGCGGCACCTGGATCCCTTCTCACAAGAGTTCGGCGTCGACCCGAGCGGCTGGGGCGCGGACCTCTTCAGGGACCCGATCAACGTGAAGCTGCGCGCGATACGCGCGTCCGAACTCTATGCTGACACGATCTACTCGCTCCCCGATGTGGCGGGCATGCAAATCCGTCCATACCACCACGCACATCTGCCGCTCGACGTCATCCACGAGATTCCCGGCGGCGTCCCTGATCGCCGCGCACCGGTCATCCTGCATGCGCCTTCCCGGTCGGACATCAAGGGCACGTCGCTGGTTGCCGCCGCCATCGAGCAGTTGAAGCGCGAGGGCATCGCTCTGGACTTCCGAGTGCTGACGAACGTGCCGCGACAGGCGGTGCTCGACGAGCTGAAGAACGCGGACATCGTCGTCGACCAGCTCTTTTTCCACGGCCCCGGCGTTCTCGCGGCGGAGGCCATGAGCGCAGGGTGCGCCGTCGCGACGCGAATTGTCGAGCCGCCTTCTCCAGCGTTCGACCCGCCCCTCTGTCCCATCCGCCCCGCGAACATCGTGGAGCGCCTCCGTGAACTCATCCTCGATCGGGCAAAGCGCGTCCTGCTCGCGCGAAAGGCCCAGTCATGGGCACGGACCACCTTCGATCCGGAGCGCGTCGCTGCCGACGTCGTGCTGCGACTGCATGGGGCCGTCGCGCCGGACTACGTCCCGAGCTTCTACCTGGATGGCTACGCCCCCTCGCAGCGGAACGCCATCTCATGGTCGAACCGCCGCCTCAGCTTGGAGGTGGTCGCACGCTACCGCTCCGAACGGATGTTTTCGCTCGACGACGCGGTCCGTAGACGGGTGATCGCGGCCCCGATCGCGATGCAGCGGCACGCCGCATTATGAGCGTCCTCCGGCGTCTCTTGGGGGAGACCACGATCTACGGTCTGTCCGCCGCGGTGACCTCGGCGATAGGCTTTGTCCAACTCCCGATCTACACGCGAGCCTTCACGCCCTCCCAGTACGGCGCACTGGCACAGATCAACGCCACGTCGACTCTCGCGATGGTCCTGATCGTGTTCGGCCTCGATAACTCCTCCGCGGTCTGGTACTGGGACCATCCCTCGTTCGAGGAGCGCTCGCGCACCTTCAGCACCTGGTACGTGTTCACGCTCGTGTCCGCGGCCGTGCTAGCCGCCGTGGCGTTTCTGCTCCGTGTACCGCTCGCGCGCACGGTGCTGCGCGACGAAGGGATGGCCCCGTTGTGGACGCTCTTCGCGCTAAACCTCCTGACGACGAACTTGGCGCGCATCGGGGCGATCTGGTTCCGCATGGAGCATAAGCCGCTGCCCAGCGTGGGCCTCACCGCGGTTCCCGCGCTCGCTACAGCTGCGGTCGGAATCTACCTGGTGACGCAGACGTCGCAGGGTCTGAGCGGAGCGCTGATCGGCCAAATTGTCGGCTCATGGGTGGGCGCGCTCGTCACCGTCGCGGTGCTACTCCGCCTCCTCTCAGTTGGCAACTTCGACCGGAGGCGGCTTTGGCTCATGCTCAAGTTTTCGGCGCCGTTGGTGCTGATGACGAAGCTGAACTGGCTCCTCGGTTCGGCCATCACTTTCTTCGTCAACCTCCTGTGCTCAAGGGAGGACGCCGGCCTGTATCAGGTCGGTGCGTCCATCGCGAGCGTGATCAGTCTGGCCATGTTCGCCTTCGCGCAGGCGTGGGCACCGTCCGCCCTCGCCATACGCGAGGATGCCGAGGCCCGGAAGGTCTACGGCATCGCGGTGGAAGCGGCCGGTGCCCTCGGGCTCCTGATGGCCGTCGGTCTGGGCGTCGCGGCGGAGCCCCTGCTGCTCCTGGTGACTCGCCCCGCCTACGTCGCCGCGCGCTGGGTATTGGCCCTCTTGGCCCTCAACACCGTCGTGATGAACGTTCCGGCCATCCTCTCCGTAACCTTCGCAAGGGCGAAGAGCACTGCACCCCTCGCCAAGGCAACGGCCGCCGGCACGGGGGTGACTATGGTGCTGCTCCCGTTTCTCATTCACGCCATGGGCAAGGAAGGCGCAGCGCTCTCCGTCGTGCTCGGAAGCCTCACCATTCTAGTGTACTCGTTGCGCGAATCGCAACGAATCTTCCCTATCGATATCCGGCTGCCCAGACTGGCCACAGCGGCGGCGCTGTCGGCCGCCACCGAAGTGGCAGGTCTGGCGCTCCATTCCGTCCTTCACACCACGGGCGCCATGCTGGGCGTCGCGATCCTGGCGACCGTGGCCCTGGCGGTCCTCCTCGGGTTCCTCTATCGTCGCCCCCTCGCCACTGCTGTCGCTGAGCTTCGCGCGGCCCGCAGCACGTCGGCATGAACGCCACCACATTGGCCTCGCAACCGCGTCGGAGCAACGCCCACATCGCTACCACGCCGGTCAAGTACGCTGGCGTGCTCGCGAGTGCCATCCTCTTGCATTCGCGCATCGCACCGGTCGGTGCTCGTCCCGCCGCCTGCTTCCAAGAGGCACAGCCACCACCGATCTGAAACATCTATCGGCCGGTGGGCCGAAATTTTGAAGCGAACCTTGGACTTCGACGTCCTGTCTCGTCCCAACTGCGATGGTCGTGCTCGCCATGGTCACGGACCGAAAAGAGCATTGTCCCCACCTCGGCCGTGGGTGAATCGACCGACGTGCCTGTTCGCTCACCGAGCCGCGTCCCCCCTATGGCGGAGCGTCGTCTTGCGTGGAAAAGCGGTGGGCGACGTCGAATAACCACGGCGCTCCCCTCCACGAGCCGCGGCTCTGCGGGATCGGTGTGCCCAAGGCGCGCGAATTTCGACTTTGGTTCGCTTTCCCCATCGCCACTCTCGCCCCGGGCTCCCCTTGCACCCCGAGCGCCTCGAAGGGCTCCTTCGCTCTCAGTCCTGCAACGGACGCATGCAGCTTCTTGCCTTGGTGACCGACACCAAGAGCGTCGCCCGCTACCTGCGCGCCATCGGGGAAGACGCCAGCGCATCGAAAGCGACATCAAACGCATCCGAACGCTCGAAAGGGGAGCTCGCGCGCAAGGAGGAGGCGCTTGCCGAAGCGGCGGCATTTCTCATCCTCAAAAAAAAACTGGACCACTACTGGGTGGGCGTGGGCGACGACACGGACGAGGAGACCGAGAAGTGATCCTCGCAACCATCAGCCAAGCGCAAGCTGCTGGCGCGCGGCTGGACAAGGCCTGCAAGACGGCCGGTATCTCAGCACGCACCATCGAGCGCTGGCGAGAGCATCCCGATGCCGACGACGGGCGCCGTGGCCCACAAAGCCGCCCTGTCAACGTCGGCGAGCGCGGGACAAGTCGATTCCTTCGATGATCAGCGCCAACTCGGCTGCCTCGATCGCCTGGGCTTGCAGGTTCCCACCTGCGGAAAAAGTCGGGCAAAAGCGTCCACGCTCGAGACGCTTCGACCACAGCGCAAAACCGTTGCGATCCCAATAGACGATACGCACGCGCTCGCGCCGCTTCGAGAAAAAGATGAACAGAGGCCGCTCAAGGGGTCATGCCGCAAGACGTCGCGAACCAGTACCATCAGGCTGTCGGCGCCTTTGCGCCCGTCGACGGGCTGGGTCGCCATGAACAGCCGCACGCTCGGCGGCAGGCTCAGCAACCTGTGTCTCGCTCGAGAAGCTCCAAAATGCGACGCAGCGAGGCGGGGTCGAACGCCTCACTTACGAAAAGCACGTGGCCGTAACGAAGAACGAGTTCGACCCGTGTGGGCTCGCGCTTTTGAAGGTACGGGGCGCAGCTCCACGAACTTCGGACCCGTTGGCGTCCTACCCATCTTCAATTTGCGCTGCCAGCGAGCCAAGCGTGCCGGCTTCAGTCCTTCACCCTCCGCGAACTTCTCGATTGGCAGCCTGGAAGCCTCGAATGCCGCCACGATGGCGCGGGCCTCCTCGCGGCTCCAGCGAACTCGGGTTCGGTCGGGCAGTCGAGAAACGGCGTCAGTAGAAGACTTGGGCATGGCGGACCTCCGCCCCGCTGCATGCCACGACGCCCCGCCTGCCTCCATACGCCGCTCGTGGATGGATTACCGAACGCACGCACGTGCGCATCGAGAACGCTGGTCTGGTCTTGGCGCATATACAGGCACGCAAAGTCGCGCCCCGAATGCATCAAACGCATCACGAACATCCAGGTCTTCTCGCGCTTGCCGCACAAGTCGACGAGCACCTCGAAAAAGTCGACCTCGGCGAGATCACCGGCCGGGTAGACCAGAGGCACGAACACCTCTCGTCGTCGCCTTTTCCACTCGACGACCGCCTCTCACCGTCGTGACCCCGACGTCGAATCCTTCGGCCAACAGCATCCCGTGCAGCCGCTTCGCCGTCAGCCGGTGCTTGCCTCCTGTCCACTGCGGCGACTCCGTCAGCAACGCCTCGAGCCGTACGCCCACCCTCGCCCAGACCGGTCGAGCCCTCGGTGCCAGCTCCACCCGCACCGGCGTTGGCCATTCTAGGTATCGCTTAACCGTGTTGCGCGCGATCCCTATCTCTCGCGCAACTCGCCGAATCGTTTGACCTTCTACAAGCACCTTGTGCCGAACCACGTGAACCTGATCCATGCGCAGCATCCTCCTGCGTTGCGTACCCGCCATCGATGCCGGGGTGGGTCAATTTCCGAGCGGCGTTTGGATCAGTTTCCGAGCGGCGTGATCAACTGGTGCGAGGACGGGGCTAGGAAGACGAGCCAGGACCTTCATCGTCTTCCGCCGGCCCTCACCCTAAATCAAATGCCGGCTTCCGACCCAGCACGATGTACTGCGCGCCCAATGGAAGGCCTGCGAGGTAGGGTTCAATACCCCGCAACGCTCGGAGCATTTTCGGAAATATGAAGAGAAAATCGTGATGGACGATTTCGAAACCGCCATCCCGCAATAGGCGGCAGGTCTCGGGTCCACTCAGCATGACGGCATCGCGATCGAACGGTATACGGCTCATCACCCAGCGAGTTCCGGGATTCCACGGATTGTTCTCCCAGAGGGCGAACAGCGCCCCGGGCCGCAGTGAGTCACGTATCCTCTTCACAAGGGGGCTGCGTTCCGTGACTGCGACGTGATGGAACACGCCATTACAATAGACCAGATCATAGTCGGACGCTGGAGTGAACTCCTTCGTGAGAGCGAAAGTCTCGTCGGGGTGATCTCTTCGGGCTATCGCGATCTCCTCTTCCGAGGGATCGACACCGACGACAACGCGTGCACCAAGCACGCGTCGTAGCACCGGCGCCGAGGATCCCGTGCCACAGCCGTAGTCGAGTACACGCGTGGGGCGCACTCCGAGTCGGTCGAGGCGATTCTTCAGCCACGAAACCCGCCCCTCGAGGAAGAAATCGCGACTCTCTCCGGACAGAGAGAGCCCTCGACTGAGGTCACTATCATAACTATGGGCATGAGCGTCGAACTGACTCAATGTCGCCTCTGCAAGCTCAGGATACTGATGACGAAACTGGAGAGAATCGTCTGCGCGCCCAGGGCGGACAGGGCTACGCCGGGAATCACGAGGCGCATTGTGTACGCGTAGTCGAGCGGACCGAACCCAACTGCACGCCACTCCGCGACAGACCACCCGAGCAAAGCAAGTCCCCCGGCGACGGCGCCGACACCGAGGAGGAGCCCTTTTTCTAGATCGAACACCTTGAAAAAGCGTGCCATGCGTGGATCGTCGGGCATCAACCGCTCGTTGATGGAAAACATCTTGGCGAAGATTGCGAAGAAAATTGCTTGGTGACCGAGGAGAAGTGCCAAGCTCGCGACCAAGAGTGTATGCGCGTCGAGGTTTGCTCCCATGAGTTGGATGCCGGGCAGGGCCAAGGCGTAGCCGAGAAGACCGAGCAGGAACATGCAGATACCGGGAATGAGAAACAACCACCGCGGGCTGCACATCAGAAAGAAGCGCAGTGTGCGCCAACCGTCGCGGAACGTCTTGAGATGTGGCGCGTGCGCTTTTCGCCCATCGGGGTGGAGGGTGATGGGCACTTCGGCGATGTTCATCTTGTAACGGCTCGTCTTGATGATCATCTCGGTGGCGAACTCCATGCCCGTGCAGCGCATGTCCAATCGCTCGTACGCTCCCTTGGTGAAACCGCGCATGCCGCAGTAAACATCGTGAATGGGGGCGTTGAACATCGTCCGCACCATCGCCGAGAACATCGGATTGCCCCACCACCGGTGCAAGAAAGGCATGGCACCGGGGAGAATCTTGCCGCCGCCCGATGGCAGACGGCACCCTTGCACGAGATCGTGCCCCTTGCGCAGCTCGTCGACGAACCGAGGAATCTCGCGAAAATCGTAGCTATCATCAGCGTCGCCCATGATCACGAAGCGACCACGTGCCGCCGCGATTCCTCCCATGAGCGCATTGCCATAGCCTTTTGCCTTTACGTCGACCACCCGCGCTCCGAGCCGCTCGGCGATCGCTTGGGAGCCGTCGGATGAACCATTGTCGGCGATCACGACCTCCCCCCGAATACGATGCTGGGAGATCGCCTCCTTCGCTTTGACGATGCAGGTCTCGAGAGTGTCGGCCTCGTTCAGACAAGGCATGACGACGCTGAGTTCGATGTCCGAATCATTCACTGGAGATCCTTTACCGCGCCGCCGCCAGGGGCCGGGACTGCAGACGCCTCGCTGCTGTGCCGGAGCTTAAAGCCAAGCGCACCCCACCCTGTCGCGAATATGGGGCTCAGATGCAGGCCATAGCGCGCGGTGCCGAAGAATACGGCGCACACAGCGAGTTTCGTAGCGACGAGATAGAGAAGAAATCGATACTGGCGATTGCGGCAGATGAGAACGACGCCGAGAATTCCACCTGCTACAAAGAGCACGTCAACGATTAGTAGAGTCCCTTTGACGGCAAGGATCCCGAACCGCCGTCCGTGCACGGCGTCTCGAAATGCCATCGAGTAGACCGGCAGGCTTTCGGTGTGACTGCCGACCAAGGTACGAAAAACGCGACCGAGACTACTCTTGAAATAATATCCCGGGTGCTGCGAAATCATTTCTCGGGCCTCGGCGGTGAGGCACGCGTCGTTGGCCTTCGGATTACCCGGTCTGGCGCAGCGGGCTTCGGCCGCCACGAACGCAGGCTCCGTGAACTCTGTCAGCTCCGGCTCGTGGGCAGAGATCCACAATGCTCGGCCGGAGCGGGTCGTCAGCGGAATGAACTGCTGAAAGGCGAGGGCATTGCGAATCGCCCAGGGCGAAATCACCAAAGAAAAGACCGCCGCGCTCACTACCGCCGTCCTCACCAATCGACCACGTCCAGCTAGAATCGTTGGCAGAGCCAACCAGAGGAAGAACTCGGGTTTGATGAGCGTGAGGAGTCCGCAGGCTGCGCCTCCGCCAGCAGCCCATGCCACTGTGCGCGACGGGCGAAGGATAACGGCAAAGAAGCCAATTTGGGCGGCCAGAAGCAGGGTCTCAGCGTTCAAAACTCCGGGATAGATGAACCACGCGGGAAAAAACGCCAGAGCCAGAAACGCAATCGCCGCGGGACGCGTTCCACAATTACGCCGGACGATGAAGAAGAGCCCGCAGGCGGAAATGGCGATAAGCATGCACTGGATAAAGTAAACCGCCCACAGTCGGTGGCCGAACACTGCATAAATGCCCGCCAACAAGAATGAATAGCCGGGCATCAGAGAGACTTCTGGTTCGGGTCCCGCACGAAACCCCCTGCCATCGAGGAGATGCTGCGCGGAGACGTCGTAAAAGAGGGCGTCGGCAACGACCGGCATGGTCGGCCCTATGGCGATGACTGCCAAGTGAGCGCCAAACACCATCGCTCCCGCCGCGCCCGCCCGGAAGAGCTCCGAAGAGAAACGCCTCACTCTTGAAAGATACGGAGAATCGCGAGCACGCTCATTCATCCCTCCTGCACGGTGCAGGCCGAACCTGAATCATTCACGCGGTCGTCCGGGTCCTGAAATAATCGACCGTCCTGGCAAGGCCGGCCTCGAGTGCAATGGTTGGAAGCCATTCCAGCAGCTCTCGAGCACGGGTGATGTCCGGCCGCCGCTGTCGCGGATCGTCAATCGGAAGGTCGTGGTACTCGATTCTGCTGCTCGACCCTGTGAGCTTCAGTACTTTCTCCGCCAACTCACCGATCGTGAATTCCGTAGGATTGCCCAGGTTCACCGGCGTCGTGACGTCGGACGCCATGAGCCTTATGAGACCATCGACGAGGTCATCCACGTAGCAGAACGAGCGCGTCTGCTCACCACGGCCATAGATGGTCAGTGGGTTGCCGCGCAATGCTTGAACGATGAAATTGGAGACCACGCGGCCGTCATTCTCATTCATTCTCGGTCCGTACGTATTGAAAATTCGGGCGATCCGCACGCCAACTCCATATTGCTGGGCGTAAGCGATAGCGAGCGCTTCCGCACATCGTTTGCCCTCGTCGTAGCATGCGCGCGGCCCGATCGGATTCACGTTACCCCAGTACGTCTCCACTTGCGGATGCACTCGAGCGTCCCCGTACACCTCGCTCGTCGAAGCAATGAGAAGTTTTGCACGGACCTCGCGTGCGAGATCCAGCGCGTGAAGCGTTCCCTCTACTGTCGTGCGGATCGTACGCACCGGGTTGCGCTGGTAGTGGATGGGGGAGGCAGGACAGGCCAGGTGGAAGACTTCGTCGACCTCGACGATCATCCGCTCGCAAACATCGTGTCGCACGAATTCGAACGCGTGACGGTCGAGGAGATGATCGACGTTCTCCCTCGAGCCGGTGAACAGGTTATCGAGGCATATGACCTCGTTACCTTCCTTGATCAGCCGCTCGCATAGGTGCGAGCCAAGAAACCCCGCCCCGCCGGTTACGAGAATTCGCTTTCGCCGCTTCATTTTACCGGTTTCCGTTCATGCGCTTTACCATCCCCTTCCCGAAGCCTCCTCCCGAACCGCTTGGTGGCCCAACGACCACAGAAACGTGCGGGCACTCTACCACCAGGTCAACATCCTCGACAAGACGGGCGTCGGCAAGCCGCCTCAGTCGCGACTTCCTGGATTGGTCCGCGATTGGAGCGAATAGGGCCGAGTCGATAAGCGTCACAATCGCACCAATTCCTAGTGAATCGCTGCTCCAACACTCGCAACGAATCCGATCGCTGGAGCTCCTTGGTACCGGCGTCAAGGCGCATCACTTGTTCACGGGCCATGCGCTGGGCCCTTCCAATCGCTGACAAATGCCTCGACGCTTGGCAGGTTGGACGTAATGTTGTCGGGAGTGTTCGGCAACACGAGTAAAAAATATGCGCCATCGGGACAATCCGTATCGGTAACGCCCGTCACTGTAGGAATGCCAAGCGCAAGGTCTGCCTCACCTTGAGTGGGCTCGCTTCCCAGGCCTTCTTTTGATGGGCGGACAAGGTGCCCATGCCAATGTCATGACGCCAGCACACGCTGGTATTTCATCGCGTCCAATATTCCATGAGCGTTGACGTTGGGGGGAACTGGAGACTCGAGATCGTCCGCAGTCATACCGATCAAATCGAACGTCCAGCCCGGACGCAGTCGCGCAAGATCCAAAATCTTGGATGCGCCGTGCCATTTCGCGCATCGTTTTGCGCCGAGGAAGAACCCGAATCCTTCGTGCTTGGTGCAGGCAACGGCTCGAAGCGCGAAAGGTCGATACCGTTCGCGATCACGGTGGTCGGAAGACCGTAACGGGCAAAGGGGCGAAGGTTCGCAAGCTCGTGAGAACGGCGACAGCCCGGCGGCACGCCGGACGAAGCCACCGCGTGATATTGCCCGGTATAGCCAATAGTATGCCTGTCGCAGCGGTAGTTGCCGGGCTTCCGCTACGTCGTCCCCATTGAGTTCGAGAAACGTTGCCCATCGCTCCATGACCTTGCCTAGCTGGGGAGAAAGAGCCATTGTCGTAGATAGAGAAATCGGGGTCGAAGCTTTCGATGGCCCGGGTTATGCGCTGCAGAGAACGCCATCGGTCCAGCCGACTCGTCCCAATCGACGAAGATCTCTGCTGGCTCAATTTCTCCAACCAGGCCGTTCGACAGTCGCATCTCGCGGCGATGAAGAGTCGCACGCTGACTCCCATCGACCGCCAGCGTCGAAGCATCGCCCCGATTTTTCTTCGAACCCCGTCCCCCGCGGATTCTTGGCGGCGTCATGCTGTTGACCGACGAAGTCTGCCGAGCAGACCACGGCTGTGATGCCATGTGCCGAGCAAGGTTCGTGCGAGGCGTTCGTCGGTAGCGTATGCGTCGTGCGGCCTGACCGGTGCGCGCATGATCGCCGCAAACTCCGATTCGGTGAGCCCCAGTTTCTTGATGACGAAGTCGCGATCCGCCTTGAGCGCCTCAGGATCATAGGGATCTCGTTGCAGCTCGGCGATTGCTTCTTCCCGGCCATCTGGGCGGAGCAGATCAGTCTCGCAAAATGGATAGAACGCTTGTCTCTCCCGAATTTTGTCGGGAGAATACACCCTTGGTAGAATCGCGTGAAAATTGACTCACAATGCTTCCCGCCGTAGGAGCGCCAACCAACGTCCCTCTCGAGAGCGCGAATGGCTTCCGCCTTAACGTACGGGAAATAGGAAAGAAACTGCACATGGTGGATGCCCAGCATGCGTCGATGAGCCCACATCGAAACAGTACTCAGGGTCGGGAACGTCTGATGCGACCCGCCCGTGCGCGCGACCGATTGCGGGGGTCGGTCTTCCGATGGTTCCACCCCGGGGGCAGGCAACACTCGGTTGCAATGTTGTCACTGGTGAGGATATACGAAATCCTGTGCTTTCTTGCCTGTTGGTACATTCCGGCGAGGATGGCATGATCAGTGGGCAATTCGATGTCGACAACGGACGCCCGCAGAAACGCGAGCTGCAGAGACTTGAACTGTTGCCAATCGATAACATGCGTTTCGAGATCGACGTCGAGCTTGCGCACGAGATTCGCGATATTCGTGACGGCGAGCTCGGAATTCCAGCCGTTGTCTACATGCACGGCGAGTGGCCGCAGTCCCTGCTGCTTCGCCAGGCAGAGAGCGTAGGAGCTGTCGACGCCGCCGCTCAGACCGATGACGCAATCGTAATGGCGCCCCAGAGCGGCGTGCCGAACATTGTCGAGGAGCCTTTGAAGGCACTTCCCCCTCGTCGCAGGCGCATATTGCTCTTGCGCGCTGAGGGGATCGTACTCGCGGCAGAAGTACAGAGACCGCCTGAGTCGAGGAAATCCCCGGCACACTTGCGTCTAGGACGCAGCGGACACAGGCCTGAGGATTCACCACGCTCGCCTTCATTTGATCTGTCGATCCGCACCCCTGAAAACTTGTACCGATACGGTTCCTTTTGGTCAAGCAGGCGGACGGCGCGCACCCATGCTCCCACTCAGAATGCACCTCACGCCCAATCGTCGGCCCCGTAAAGAAAGCCCCTTCATCGTGTCGAACACTCTTGGATCACCGACACTCTATCTGACCTATACCGGATTAACGGAGCCGCTCGGCAAGAGCCAAGTGCTTCCGTACGTCATTGGACTCGGCGGTCGAGGTTATAACGTCCACGTCCTCAGCTTTGAAAAATCGGAGACGCCCCTCACGTTCGCCAAGTGGAACGCCCCAGAGGTGCGCTCCTTTGCGTTGCGGTACCACAAATGGCCGAGCATTCCCGCCACGGCTCTGGACGTCGCACAGGGGATGGCCGCCACAGCCCTGTTCGATCTTCTCGGCGGAATCAAGCTTGTCCATGTCCGCTCCTACGTACCAGCGCTCATGGCACTACCGTGGACGCGGTTTCGCGATTTGCCGTTCTTGTTCGACATGCGCGGCCTGTGGCCGGACGAACGCATCGAGAGCGGAGCCTGGCGACGCGAAGATCCCAGCTATCGCGCCGCCAAGCATATCGAGCGAATACTGCTTCGACAATCGACAGCCGTCACGGTCCTTACCGAATCGATGCGCCGCTACCTGCGTGAGGAGTATCCCCACAGGAGCGAGATTCGGGCTCCTATCTGGGTCATTCCGACTTGCACTGACCTCGAGCTGTTTCGTCCGGATGCTCCTCCTCACGTGGAAACCGCCAACGCGCTGGGGTCGGCGCGGGTACTTGCGTATATCGGTTCACTCAGCGGCAGGTACCTTCCCGAAGAGATGGCCAAATTTTATCTCTACTGGCGCAAGCCGAGTATTCCTTCCCGGTTTCTCGTCGTCTCGAGACAGGCACCCGCGAGCATCCGAGCGATCCTGAGCTCGGCAGGAGCAGAGAGTGAGCTCGTCCATTGCACGGCGGACCGGCAGGAGGTTCCAGGCTTGTTGCGATGCGCCAACGCCGGGATTTTCCTCTATCGTGAGGGGCTTTCCACCCGCGGCACTTCTCCTACGAAAGCGGGCGAAATGCTGGCCTGCGGTTTACCCGTTGCAGGCAACGCCGTCGGCGACGTCGATCGAATTCTTCGCGGCAGCGGCGCCGGCGTTATCGTCCATGGAACCGACGACGGGAGCCTGGCTGCGGCAGCTGCCGAACTTTCAGCGCTCGAAAGCGAGCCTGATACCTCCGTCCGGGCGCGCAGATTGGCAGAGACTTGGTTTTCTCTTCAGCGCGGCATCGACGCCTATGCGGCACTCTACGAGGCAATCATGATGGGAGGGTCGGGCCAGCTCGGCGACGCCACGTGGCCCAACCACGAAATGGCCAAGCCACCGCAGTGATCCACCTCATAATTGAATTCAAAAAGTCGCACCATCCGCGCGCAGGCCAGTGTGGATGTTGAAGTAGTGCTTGAGCAACGCCATCCGTTGCGCTGACAATACGGTGTCACGGTCGCGAAGGTTCAGTCGCTCTTCCGGGTCCTTCGTCAAGTCGTAAACTTCCTCCCAGTTGCGACTCCAGTTCACCGTCGCTTTGAAACCGTCGGGGAAGACCAAGCCATAGTTGACGCGCGACTGTAGCGGAATGGGCCGATTCTTCGGCCCGCTCAATCCGGTGAGTGCCGGCCGCAAAGTTTCGCCCATGAAGTCGGAGGGCCACGCCAGACCGAAGAGGTCGAGAATGGTCGGGCCGAGGTCGAGCAGCGAAACCGGCTCCGAGACTCGCCGGGGCGCGGCTCCGGATGATTTGATCATCAGGGGCACGCGAACGACCTCTTCGTAAACAGTATGCGCGTGGTCGTAATATCCGTGCTCACCGAAGAATTCGCCATGGTCAGCGGATAGGATGAGCACCGATCGGTTTGCGAACGGGGGCGCTTCGAGGGCGCGTCGAAGCGCACCCAGGGCCTTGTCGACGGTTTCGACCTCCCTCAGATACGAGTCATGGTCGTCGGTCCCCTTACCGCCGAGATCGTACGGTGCGTGCGGATCCGAGAGGTGCGTATAGAAGAACATCGCGCGTTCTGGGCTCTCTCGGAGACAGGCCACCATCGCGCCCACGGCTTCTTGCGCCACCACCAGATTAGCGCCCGATGCAGGCAGCATGATCCGCTCTTCAGAAAAGCCGCGGACGACCCCTCTCTTCTTCGAGGCTATTTCGTAATCAACCGCGAAATTGATCGTCCGAACGCCGTTGCCGGTCAAAATCGCGGGGAAATAGGGTCCCTCGTAAGTTTCAATCGAGGAGTAGAGCTTCGTCCAAGGTAGACGGGAAAATAGTTTCCCCGTGAAGATCGCCGCCAAGCTCGTTCGCGTGTCAGCCGCGGTGGATCGGGCTTGAGGGAAAAAGACGGATGCATTGCGAAGAGCAGTCATCTGCGGAAAGCGTTCGCTATAGCGGTCATCGCGGAGCAAATCGGCGCGGAAGGCATCGACAGTTACGAGCACCACCACGGGATTCGGGGCGATGGGGGAGCTGTTGCTCGGACCGATGGTGCGGCCGGGAAGTCGAGGTTCGAACCAGGTAACCAGATCGTCCGGCACCGTCACCCGCGGCAACGCCGCCCGCTTCCAAATGAGATCGCTCACTGGGCTCAGCAGAGCCGTATCGACACGCGCTAGCGCGATTTGCACCTCGGCGTCGGGTGCTCGCCAGATGGCGAGCGTCCCCGCGATGGCGAGCATCGGCACGGACAGCCGTGCTCGTGTCACCATGTTGAACCATCGCGCCGGCAGCTCGAGTCCCACCAGGGCTGCACTCATGATGGCGGCGGCAAAGAGCGCGAGAAATGTATGGATCCCCGCATGTCCGCCTCGCAGGTATCGGAAGTTGCAGCCCACCAATAGGAGGGCAATGACGAGCGCGACGAGTCGTAACTTTCGGAGCGCGAGCATCCGCCCCAGCACAGCCGCAAAGGGCACGCCGAGTGCAGCAACCGCCGCCAGCACGTACGGAATCGCACGAATTTGCCGACCCGCAATGCGCTCCCCCAGACCGACGAGATCGGGGGCGAGCGAGTGACTCCCGACGGCGATCGCCAACACTGCCAGCAGAGCGATGGCCCATATCCGCCGCGGCGCCGGAAGCCGCACAGCGATGAGGCCGAAGACGTAGGCCAGACTCGCCAATGCTGCATGATGGCCAAGATCATAGAGGATCTGCATGGCCCTGGTATGCGCCGAGCCGTAATATAGGGGCCGCAGAGCCACGGCGAAGGCGTTGATAACTCCTAGCAGCAGCCATGGCGACATCGCCGCCAAGGCGGCATCGACTGGGATTGCACCAGAGTCGGTACGAGCGCGCTCGAGAGACATCCAAGATCTGCTTGCAGACCACGACATCGAGAGACCCCATCTTAGCCCTGAAAACGCCAGGGATACTGCCTCATTTCGGGCCAGCGCGCGGCACTAATGCAGTGATGCCAACTCCGCCGCGCTGAGGTAACTGATGAGCACCGCCCGATGCGGCCCCTGGTACACGAAGCGGGCGCCCACCGCGATCCCTGAAAGCCTGCAGGCCCGGAACGCGGCCCGCATGTCCTCGACGCCGCTCGCGCCACCCGCAGCAACGAGCGGAACGTCCAACAGACCGTCGAAGGTCCGCAGCAGGTCGGAATCGAGTCCTAGGAGCGTCCCATCGCGGTCGACGCTCTGCAGCAAGATTTCCCCCGCTCCCGCCTCCACGAGACGCTGTGCCCACCGCACGGGGTCCTTCTGGGGCACGTCCACGCCGGCCTGGCTATGGACGGCATTGCCGCCGAGCAGCCTTTTCTTCACGTCCACGACACCGACCACGCATTGCGCGCCGAACCGATCGCGGAGCTCACCGAGAAACGATATCCGTCGCAAGGCAGCAGTGTTGATGGCCACCTTCTCGATGCCCAGCTTTAGCAACGTTTGTACGTCGTCCGGACTGCGAACGCCGCCGCCGTAACAGACGGGCATGAATGCTTCGGTTGCGATCTGTTCGAGCAGCTTAAAATCGGGTTTCTTGCCTTCGCGACTGGCACCGATGTCGAGCAAGAAGAGCTCGTCGACCTCTTTCTCGTTGAAGATCTTGACGGCGTTGATTGGGTCGCCCACGTACTTCGGCTTGCGGAAGCGCTCGGTCTTGACCAACCGTCCGCGTTCCAAGAGCAAGCTTGGAATAATGCGCTTACGCAGCATGGCCCGCGACTGCGGCGAAGTTCTTGAGCACCGCCATCCCGAACTTGTGACTCTTCTCGGGATGAAACTGCGCTCCATAGATGTGGCCGGCGTGAATTGCGGCGGTAAACCGAGACCCATACGTGCTCCAGGCTGCAACCGAGCCGGGATCGTCACAGACGACGTGATAGGAATGCACGAAATAGAAGCGTGCCGGCGTGCTGGGCACTCCGCGGAACAGACCTTCGTCGACAATGTCGACCTCGTTCCATCCCATGTGAGGAACTGAGAGGCGCTCGGCGGCGGGAAAGGAGAAGCGCTTCACGTCCGCACCTATCCACCCCAGCCCGGGTTCGTTCCCCTCTTCGCTCCCACGCGCCAGCAACTGGATACCTAGACAGATGCCGAGCACCGGCGTCTTGGCCTCGACCACGCGCTCGGTCAGGATCTCGCGAAGCGATCGCTCGCGAAGTCTGCGCATGCCTTCGTCGAAATGTCCCACGCCCGGCAAAATCAATCCGGCCGCGCCGCGAATCTCCTCCGGCGTCGAGGTCACGACGGCTCTCGCCCCTATTTTCTTCAACATGTTGGCAACGGAACCAAGGTTGCCCAGCCCGTAGTCGATGATCGCTATCACGACCGTAGACAGAAGCGGGCGACCTCGGACACGACAGCCTCTTGCATCGGCGTGGTGAGCTCCGGATAAATGGGAATGGCCAACGACTCGCGCGCAGCCAGCTCGGCCTCGGGATAATCGCCTGGCCGGTGGCCCCAAGCGGCGAAGCATTCCTGCAGATGCATGGGCTGTGGATAGTACACCTCCGAGCCGATGCCGGCTTCACCGAGATGCTCATGAAGAGCGTCGCGGCGCTGCGAACGAAGTACGAATTGGTTGTAGATGTGTCGCGCACCGGAGATCTCCCGCGGCAACACGATGGAAGCAGGAGAGCCGTGCTCGCGCACGGCGCTGGCGCTGCCCATGCCAGCCTCCGCGAAAAGACGCCGATACGTTGCCGCGTTTCGCTGGCGGGCACGCGTCCAGTCATCGAGGTGGGGCAGTTTCGCTCGCAACACGGCCGCTTGCAGCGCGTCGAGGCGGAAATTGCCACCGACCTCCTTGGCGAAGTATTTGGGTTGCTGACCTTGATTGCGCAGCAAGCGCACGCGTGTGGCAAGGCGCTCGTCGTTGGTGACGACCATGCCGGCATCCCCGAACGCACCGAGGTTTTTGGATGGGAAAAAGCTGAGGCACCCTAGCGCGCCGACGGATCCGGCGCGATGACCGTCCCGTTCGGCCCCGATGGCCTGCGCCGCGTCCTCGACGACGGCGATCCCATGCTTGTTGGCGACGGCCATGACTGCCTTCATGTCCGCCATTTGCCCGAACAGGTGAACCGGAACGATAGCCTTGGTGCGGGGCGTGATGGCGCGTTCGAGGCGCGAGGCATTGAGATTGAACGTGTCCGGCTCGATGTCGACGAAGGTAGCCCGCGCTCCGAGGCGAGCGATACTGGTGACCGTGGCGACGAACGTTTGCGGGCTCGTGACGACTTCGTCCCCAGCGCTGACGCCGAGGCCCATGAGGGCCACCAGAATGGCGTCAGTGCCCGAAGTCACACCAATCGCATATTTGGTTCCGCAGTAGGTAGCGATCTCACGCTCGAGCTGTTCGACCTCGGGGCCGAGGATGAAGTGCTGGCTCTCGAGAACCCGCTCCATGGCAGCCTGCACCTCTTGCCGGATGGCCGCATATTGGGCCTTCAGATCGAGCAGCGGAACACGAGTTTTCATGCGCGGTTCTCGAGCGGTCGGTCCTCGGGCCAGTCGAGACACCGGAGCAGGCAGGGGCTCTCTTCCTTGTAACGCCATGTGCTTTCGGGACAGCGAAGAATTCCCTCCGCGTCGGGAGCACCAAGCGGGTGGCCGTGCCGGCTGATCCAACCTTTCCTGCGCGCCGGCACACCGATCATGAGTGCGTAGTCGGGCACTTCGCCTCGTGACACGACGGCACCCGCGCCGATGAAGGCATACCGTCCAATGGTCGAGCCGCACACGACCGTCGCATTCGCGCCGATCGACGCGCCTCGACGAACGACCGTCCGTTGGTACTCGCCTCGGCGCACGACCTCGCTCCGCGGGTTGTTCACGTTGGTGAAGACGCAAGACGGACCGCAGAACACGTCGTCTTCAAGCTCGACGCCTTCATACACGGAGACGTTGTTTTGAATCTTGACGTTGTTGCCGATGCGAACACCACTGGCGATGAACACGTTCTGCCCGAAGTTACAGCCGGAACCAATTCTTGCGCCCGGCATGATATGGCTGAAGTGCCAGACCTTCGTTTTCTCGCCGATTTCGCTACCGTCGTCGACGATCGCCGTTGGGTGCACAAAATAGGGTGTGCTGCTCATGTTGCCCCCCGCAACTTTCGAGCTAGGGGATGAGCGGCAGCGTCGATTCTTGCGGTCGGGGCTGTCCGAATGGCGTGCACGAGCTCGATGGAAGGTCGTGCATCGCCGATGCGGAATCCCTGCCCGGCCAGTGTCTTCTCGTAGACGCGTGTGTGCAGATCGCCGAAGCCCTCGGAGAATTCAATCTCGGAGCCGTCGACGACGATCGAGCGGAACGTGGTGCGTGCGCCAGGTTGTGCGGCGAACGGCAAATCGGCAGCCTCGATCGAGAGAAACCAGCGCACGTTCGCTCGCTCGAGCTCGAGGGCACCCGCGAAGCGTCGTGTCTCGCTGACGTGAACACGGGAGTTTCGTACCCCGCCGAAAAGCCAAACCAGGAGGTCGAAAAGGTGGATGCCGATGTTCGTGGGAACTCCGCCCGACTTCTCGGCCGATGCTTTCCATGAGACGTCGTACCAAGGGCCTCTTGAGGTGACGTAGGTCAGCTCGACGTCATGCGTGCGCTCCTTGTTGCTGAGCAGCTTCTCGCGCAGCTCGAGGAGCTTCGGGTGCAAGCGAAGCTGGAGCACGGTGAAGATCCTCTGGCCGGTCTCCTCTTCGAGGCTCTCGAGCGCGTCGAGATTCCAGGGATTGATGACCAGCGGCTTCTCACAGATAACGTCCGCCTTGAGGCGTACGCCGAGACGACAATGTGCGTCGTGCAGGTAGTTGGGGCTGCACACGGACAAATAGTGCACCCGATCACCTTCGGGGCCACGCCTCAGCTTCTCGAGGTGTCGATCGAGCCGCTCG
>DATHEQ010000473.1:0-8341 GCA_035318505.1 Polyangiaceae bacterium
CGCGCTTGAAGTGGAGGAGCCAATGGCGGTGGGTAAAGTGAAGTGGTTCAATGATGAGAAGGGCTGGGGTTTCATCAAGCAGGACGATGGCCCCGACGTGTTCGTGCACTATTCGCAAATCAATGGGGAGGGGCGACGTCGGCTATTCGAAGACGAGACGGTGGAGTTCGAAATCAAAGAGGGCCCCAAGGGCCTGCAGGCCGTCAACGTGAGCAAGCTGGCCGGCGCCCTGGAAGCCACCGCCTAGCACCAACCGAGCGCACCCCAACCGACGAACGCCCGGTCCCCCGGGCGTTCTCACATATCATGCGTCGTTTCGAGGCGGACGCGCCTTCAGCTCGGGTGGCGCTCTCCGTGTCGGTCGTCGTCTTTCGTCATGCTAGTGCGCCGCAGCCTCGATCGATCGAGGCAAGGCCGTGGTCGCGAACGTGCGCTCGGCTTCATTGTATCGATAGCTGTCGAGAGCGGTGATCATGCCGTCGCTGCCAAGCTCGTAGAGATTGAATCCCGCCATCCGCTCCGGACTCTCGTGAACGAGCGAAGCGCTCGTGGCTCCGATGACGTCGACGTGCCCCGTGCTCGTGAGCAGCGTGCGGTGAAGACGCCGGTGCAAATGGCCGTGCAACAAGAGGCCACGTTGGAGCCCTCCCAGCACGCGCGACAATCGGTTCGCGTCGTCGAGCCCTTCGAGGCGGGCTTTCATCCACGTGGGCGGGTTGTGAAGCGGATGATGAAGAAGGATGACCGGCGTTCGCGCGCGTACTTCGGGTGATGCCAAGATGAGCTCGAGTTTGTCGAGCTGAGCCTCGCCGAGCCGGCCCGCGGCAACGAAGGGGAGCCGCGGTAGCGCGGTAGAAAGGCCGATGAAGGCGGCCGGGCCGCGCAGTTTCACCACGGGAAACATGCCGCCCGCGTGGAGGACGCGGTGCTGCGGGAGATCGGAGGCGAGGTACGGTTCGAAGTACCGCGCGAAGCGCTGATCGCGCGCTGCGCCGCGCGTATAGACGTCGTGGTTGCCCGGCACGATGGAGACGGCGTCGGGGGGCAGACCGAGCACGTCGTCGAGGATGCTGCGAACGGCGGCGAACTCTGTCTCCAAAGCCAAATTGGAGACGTCTCCGGTGATGACGACGTGGTCGATGCCGCCTTTGGAGAGGTGGGCAGCGATGGCGCGCACCAGCTCGGACTTGTGCCGGTGCTTGCGGTGCAGCTTGAGGTTTGCGTAGCCGGTGGCGCGCTTGTTCAACAAGCGAAAAGGAATGGCGCCCTCCAGAGCGAGAATATGGAGGTCGGAGATGTGGGCAATGCGCATGGCGTCGTTGCCGCGGAGCACCCGCGGGCCACCGATCTATAACCCGCCGGATGCAGGATGCACGCAGCGGAAGCCTCGCGACGAAAGCCGCTCGGTTCCCGGGCGAAAGCTGCGCGTCGCGCCGCGCAGGCCCGCCGGGCCCGCCTGATAGCTGCCCCCGCGCACGCCACGAAAGAGGCCGGCGGTGGCCCCTTTCGGGTTCACTTCGCTGACGGGGCTGTAGCGCGCATTGAAGATGTCGTCGATCGCGTCCGCCACCCATTCCTCGACGTTGCCGGCGAGATCGTCGATACCGTCGGGGGTGCGGCCGGCCGGAAACGAAGCGACGGGCGCGAGCTCGAAGAAGCCGTCTGTGTCGTCGGCGTTTTCGAGCGCGAAGGGTCCGTTTTCGAGACCGAGCGCGCCGTGGTTGGCGACCCGCTTGTTGTAGAGGCTGCCCCACGGAAATGGACGCCCCTCGGCGCCGCGCGCGGCACGCTCCCATTCTGCTTCCGTCGGCAGGCGTCCACCCGCGAAGCGACAATAGTCGTCGGCGTCGTTCCACGAGACGAGTGTGACGGGGTAGTCGCGGCGATCGAAGCGTTCTCCGCCCGATGCATAGGGAGGCTCTGCGCAATTGCCCAGCTCGACGCAGCGACGGTAGGCGGCGACGGCCACCTCGGTGCGATCGACGTAATAAGCCGACACCATCACTTCGTGCGCCTCGGTCTCGTTGAGGAACACCTTCTCGCAGTACTCGTCGAGCACGATGTCTTTTTTGCAGAGCAGCGTCGCCGTTTCGAGCTCGTCCGGGCGCGAGCCCATGATGAAGGTGGTGGTCGGGATGTAAATGCGATCGGGGCCGGGCGCCCGCAGCGCGACGATAGCCGCCGATCGCGACTCGGTGCGCGGCAGCAGCGGCGCGCGCGGATCGACATCCGCGCTGCGCGGTCCCACCGGTGCCGGGGTGAGCGCCGCCGATAGGAGCAGAGCGGGGGCGAGGCGCAGCGCCATGGTTACAGCACGAGCATCTGGGTCGGGCGTTCGACGAGGCTGCGTAGCTCGGCCAGGAATTTGGCGCCCACGGCTCCGTCGACGACCCGGTGGTCGCAAGAGAGCGTCATGGCAAGCCGTTGACCGGCCACGACGGCCCCTTCCCACACCACCGCTTCCGCGCGGATCTTGCCGACGGCGAGGATGGCGCCTTCGGGCGGGTTGATGACCGCGGCGAAAGCATCGATGCCGAACATGCCGAGGTTCGAAATGCTGAACGTGCCGTCGCTCATCTCCTCGGGGCGGAGCTTTTTGGCTTTCGCCCGCGCGGCGAGATCGCGCACCTCCTGGGCGATGGTTACGACGCTCTTGCGATCGGCTTGGCGAACCACGGGCGTGAGCAGTCCGTCGGGCACTGCTACCGCGACCGAGATGTCGACGCGACGATGGAAGACGAGCGCCTCCGGCGTGAAGCTCGCGTTGCACTGCGGCACACGCACGAGCGCGATGGCGCACGCTTTGATGAGGAGATCATTGACCGAGACTTTGAGCGGTGCCGGCGCATCGCCGTTGGCGCTGCGCGGCGCTCCCGCGGCCAGATCCTCGTTGATTTGCTCGCGCAAGCGCGCGATGGGGGCGGCGTCGACGTCGATCGTGAGGTAAAAATGGGGAACGGTCTGCTTCGACTCGGTGAGCCGCCGAGCGATCGTCTTGCGCATCATGGAGAGCGGGCGCACATCGTCCGCTTCGGCGTGGGTGGCGAGCGCGCGACCGCTTGGCAACGCGGGCGCCCTTTCCAAGTCGTGCGCCACGATACGCCCGTGGGGCCCGCTTCCAGCGACGCCGCTGAGATCGATGCTGCGCTCCCGGGCCACCTTGCGCACATAGGGCGAGGCGCGAACCCGCCCATCGGGCGAGGGCATCGAGCCCTCGGCGTTCGCGGTCGGGGTCGCGGTCGGGGTCGGGGTCGCGGTCGCGGTCCCGGTCCCGGTGGCGTTCGGGGTCGCGTTCGCGGTCGGGGGTTGGGGTGCGTCGGGCGTTGCCTTCGGGGGCGCGCTGGGGCGGCTCGCGGCAGCGGTTTGCGCTTCCGTCGCTTCGCCGTTCTTGGCTGCGCCGCTTTGCTTGGGGGCCGCCGCGCCCCCCGTCGGGACGAGCTTGGAAATGTCCTCGCCCTGCTCACCGATGATGGCCACCGGCTGCCCGAGCTGCACCAGACTGTCGGGCGGGACGAGCAACTTGAGCAGCGTCCCCTTGTCGAACGATCGGAACTCCATCGTCGCCTTGTCGGTTTCGACTTCGGCAAGCAGATCGTCGACCGCGACGCTGTCACCCTCCTTCTTGTGCCAAACCGTGAGTTGCCCCTCGGTCATGGTGGGCGACAGCTTCGGCATCTCCAACAGTTTGGCCATTTCTCACCTGATTCGAGCGCGCGCCCGCTCTTGGGATCACGCGCGATAGAGCGAACGCTTCACCGCGTCCATGATGCCCGCCGCCTGAGGAATCACGAGCTGCTCGAGCTTGGCGTTGTAAGGCATGGGGACGTCCATGGTCTGCACGCGCTCGATCGGCGCGTCGAGCTCGTCGAAAGCGAGTCGCTGGATACGATCGACGATTTCCGCGCCGACGCCGCCGTAAGGCCACCCTTCGCCGGCGACGACCGCGCGGTGCGTCTTGGCGACGCTGGTGAGAAGGGTGTCGGTGTCGAGCGGTCGCAAGGAGCGAAGGTCGATGACCTCCACGTCGATACCTTCTTTTTCGAGCTTGGCGGCGGCGTCGAGCGCGACATTCACGATGCGCGACCACGCGATGACGGTCACGTCTTTGCCCGGACGCGCGATATTCGCCTGCCCCATGGGCACGAGGAACTCCGTGTCCTCGGGGACTTCGCCCTTCACGCTGTAGAGCGTCTCGCTTTCGAAACAGAGAACGGGGTTGTCGTCGCGAATGGCCGTCTTCAAGAGGCCCTTGGCGTCGGCAGGGGTCGCGGGGGCGATGATCTTGAGCCCTGGAATTTGGGCGTAAAAATGTTCCATCGCGTGCGAGTGCTGCGAGCCGACCTGGGCCGCCGATCCGTTGGGCGCGCGAAAGACGATGGGCACGGTGAACTGTCCGCCGGACATCTGGCGGATCTTGGCCGCATTGCAAAGGATCTGATCGAAGGCGACCGCGGAGAAATTCCAGGTCATGAATTCGATGATGGGGCGGAGACCGACCATCGCTGCGCCGATGCCGAGCCCGGCGAACCCGGCCTCGGCGATGGGCGCGTCGATGACGCGCTTAGGACCGAACTTGTCGAGCATCCCCTCGGACACTTTGTAAGCGCCCTGATAGTGGCCGACCTCTTCGCCGAGCAGAAAGACGCGCTCGTCACGCGTCATTTCCTCGCTCATGGCCTGCTTCAACGCTTCTCGGTAACGAATGCTCGGCATCGGGGCTCGTCGGTGGGAATCTCGGGGTGTGGTCAGCGGGCGAAGGGGCCGGAGTAAGTCGTGGCCTCGAGGATGTCCGCCGTCGGTTCTGGGCTCTCTTCGGCGAAGCGCACGGCTTCTTCGATCTCGCGCTCGACGTCGGATTCCAACTCCGCCAGCTTTTCGCCAGCGCCCCCCGCGACGATCGCGCTGCGGGCCTGAACGAGCGTATCGTTTTTCTTGTGCTCCTCGAGCTCGGCCGGGGTGCGGTACTTGCCTGGGTCGCTCATGGAGTGACCGCGGAAACGGTAGGTGCGCGCCTCGATGAGGGTGGGCTCGCCGGTGGAGCGCGCGCGCGCGACCGCCTCGCCCACGCGCGCCTCGACTTCGAAGACGTCGCGCACGAAAAGGCGATCCTTGGCCATGCCGTAAGCGGCGGCTTTGAGGCTCACGTCTTCGACCGACATCGTTCGCGAGAGGGGAGTCCCCATCGAGTACTCGTTGTTCTCACAGATGAAGACGATGGGGAGCTTCCACAGGGCGGCCAGCGAGCATGCCTCGTGAAATCCGCCGATCGACACTGCCCCTTCGCCGAAAAAGCACAGCGTCACTCGCCCGTCTTCCCGGTATTTGCTGGCGAACGCGACGCCCGCCGCGAGCGGGATATGACCGCCCACGATGCCGTATCCGCCCAGCATGTGGTGCGCGGCGTCGAAGAGGTGCATCGATCCGCCGAGGCCCTGCGAGCAGCCGGTAGCTTTGCCGAAGAGCTCGGCCATGACGTGCTTGACGTTCATGCCCTTGGCAATGGCAAGCCCGTGATCACGATAGGTGCCGACCACGTAGTCGTCGGGCTTTAGCGCGGCGCACGCACCAACGGCCACTGCTTCCTGGCCTATGTAGAGGTGCAAGAAGCCGCCGATCTTTCCCTGCGCGTAGGCGCGGGCGCTCTCTTCCTCGCAGCGCCGGATGAGCAGCATCTGACGATAGAATGCGAGCAGACGCGAGAGGCGCACGTCCGGCGCGGGCGCGGCGGGTTCGGGTTTTTTGCTGTTGGTTTTGGTAGTAGCAACCATGTCGATGCGTCGAGGAGAGGTTCGCAAAGCAAGCGGCGCCCGAGCGATGCCGTGGCTCAGCTGGTAGCGACGACGGACGCTAGCGCCGTTTCGCGAGCGGATCCAGCGGGTTTGCGGAGTCTCTAACCTGAGCCGGGTGCGCTTCGGCGGATGCGCTGCATGCGAGGCGGCGCGAAACCTCCTCGACACACGGGCGCAGTAAGCCGAACGATCGTTCGCCTCAGCTTCCGCTATCGGAACCGGCGTCTGCGACTTCGTGCTGGTTTCCACGCGGCGCCGGTTCGCCGTACTCGTCACGCAGCTTCTTGGCAAGAGCGTCGCTCATCACTTGCTCGTGGTAGCGAGGCATTTGCCCGAGCTGGACGACGACTTTGACCGCGCGCCCCGCCTCGAGCATCTCGATCGAGCCCACCGCGACGCGACGGCCGCTCTCGCTGCTCTTGTAGTCGAAGAGGATGTACGCAGCGCTCGGGTCGCGCTCCGTCACGGTGAGGCCGAGATCGACCCTCACCAGACGGAGCGCGGCGTTGTACGTCTGGGTCAGCGTGTAGGGAGATTCGAAGCTCGCCTTGGCATCGGCGACCCCTAGCTGCCCGAAAGTGGACGCGAGGACCGCGCCGGCAGCGCCGAGCACGGCATGGAAGATCCATGTTCCTCGCACGCTCCGTTACTAAGTCGGCGGCGTGCGCGCGGCCAAGTTTTCGACGAGCTACGCGGTCTCCGCTTCGATGACCTCGCGCGCCGCATCGCGATCGACGACGAGAAAAAAGCCGGCGCTGACCATGTGCCAGGTGAACTGGATCACGTAGAGGAGAAAAACGAACGCCACGCCCGGCCCGAGCACCACGTCATCGGGGAAATACATGGCCAGCGCCGCGTAGATCGAGGCCTGGAAGGCGCCGAAAGCCCCGGGCCCCGCTGGAACCAAGATTCCGACGCCGAGGACACCCATGACGACGAGCGCCTGCAGCGGCGTGATCGCCTCGATGCCGCACCCGCGCGCCAAGAGCCACATACTGAAGCCGTTCGCGAACCAATAGATCGTCGTCTCGAGCATGAACGGGCCGAAATGGCGCGCGTTCGACAGGAACTTCAGGCCGTCCGCGGTTCGCGCCACGAAGTCTCCGGCTTTCGTCGCGACGCGCTTGGATACGATGCCCACTGTTTTTTCGACGAGCGTGTGACCAATGCGCGGACGCCAATAAAAAATCCCCATCAGCACGAATGCGCACATGAATCCGCAGAGCGCGACGTACGCGTAGTAAGGTACGGCGGCGACCGGGATCTGCAGCTTGCCGATGTGGTCGGGCAGCGGATCGAGCGGCTTTGCGAGCTGCAAGCACACCCCCAGCAGCACCGTCAAGTACACGGCGTCGATGATGCGTTCGGCGCCGACCGTGCCCGTCGCGGCCGCCATGGAGACCTTTCCCTTTTGGCGGATCATGTACGGCCGGACGAACTCTCCGGCGCGAAGCGGCATGAGCAGGGTGGCACCGAAGCCGATGAACGACACGGCGATGATGCGGCGCAGGGGGACGTCCGCGATGGGTGCCAGAAGATGCCGCCAACGTGTGGCCCGCACCGTGTGCCACCCCATGAAGATGAAGGAATAGGCGATGCAGATCGGAACGTTCACTTTGGCGAATGCGGAGGCTGGCGGAATGATGGGCATTCCACCGCGCTCGAGCATCCACCCAAAGGCCACGGCGATGACCAGAGAAAGGCCCAATTTGATGCCGTGCTTTTGCCAAAAGCCGGGGTGCGCCTTTGGCGGGCTGGTTACGGGGCCTTCCATGGTGTCGCCGGATACCACGAACGGACATCCGGCGCTAAGGGCACTGCTGTGCGGCGCAGCGCGTTTCGACGGAGGTGCACCCTGGTGATTGAGTTCTCGGCATGAACGAAAGGCGTGCGGCGCGCGTCTTCCTCGCGGTTGGGATCTCCATGGACATCGCCGATGTCGTGGCGCGGCTGCAGAAGGTCCTCGAGCAAAATGCGCCGGCTGGTCTCTTTCGCTTCGTCGACGCGCAGCAAGCACACGTGACGCTGAGGTTTCTCGGGCAGCGAACGCCGGGGGAGCAAGATCGCATCGTTCGCGCCGCTGCTCCCCTCGCCAAAGAAACGGTAGCGTTTGCGCTCGCTTTTGGCGCGCTCGGCGTTTTTCCCGATGAACGGCGCCCGCATACGCTCTGGATGGGATTGACCGAGGGAAGGTCGGAACTCATCGAGCTCGCCGCGCGGCTGCAAGTGCAGCTCGCCGCGGCGGGGTTTACGCCGGAAGGACGACCTTATGTTCCCCACCTCACGCTCGCGCGCGTCAAGCAGCGTCCCCCCGCGGGGCTCATGAATGCCATCCTCGCCGCGGCCGCGGCGGAGACCCCGGTTCAGTCGGTGGAAAGCTTCGCGCTCATGGAAAGTCGGTCGACGGCCGCAGGAGTCCGCTACGTTCCGCTCTGCACTTTTCGACTGGAGAATCCATGCACGCCATCCAAGTGACCGAACATGGTGGCCCCGAGGTGATGAAATGGGTCGACCTCGAGACGCCGACCCCTATTCGCGGCGAGGTGCTCGTT
>DATHEQ010000474.1:0-2132 GCA_035318505.1 Polyangiaceae bacterium
AATGGGTGATGATGACCAGGGTTTCCTCAGCGTAGCGGGGAGACTCGGCGATCTGCTTCGCGATTCGCGTGGCGAAAGCGATGCCATTGCTGAGCGACGACGGTTGCCCCGGCGCTTCGTTGGCATCGGGACCTGCTATGACAATGGAGATTGCTGGTAGCTGCTCGGAGGAAATGTCGTAAGCCAATTCATCCACATAGCGAAAATAGGCCCAATGGCCGTCGTAATAGTAAGGCTCGGTTTGTCCCTGGGTGTCCAGCGGATTGGCCAGGTAAAGCGCGCCAGGGATTTGGGCATAACCCGTCAATGCATCGAGGCTCGTGAACGATGCGCCCTCGATTTGCGGCCAGAAACCAGTTAGCACGAGGTAGATGAAATTCAGCTCGGCCGAATCCGCTATCGACGCGAAATAGCGATCGGACAACGCTCCTTTCTTCGCCAGCTCATGGTAGGCGGCAATCGGATCGCTGGCATTGCCGGACGCGGCGCAAGCGAAGTCACGAGGATCGCCACATCCGGCGAGTGAAGACGTGGCGAATCGATCCATCGCGCCGCCATTGATTTTCTCGCGCAAACAGGGGCCTGACCCGTTCGGCACATAGGTGTCGTTTTCAGGACTCAACTGCCTACACGCATCGGCCCCAGCAATGGCCGAAGGCATCCCTTCGCAGCAGGCCGGACCCTCTTCGCAAGTCGGCTCGCTTCCTGGTTGAGCCTGACAATAATGACCGAAGTAGCTGTCGAATGATCGCCCTTGCTGAAGCACGAGTATGAGACGTCGAATGCGCGACTTGGTCTCACGTTCCCAGGCAGGTGGTAACGAGCGAAGTCGATCGTCTTGCGAAACAGCCAACACCTGACCCGCGACGGGATCGATCGCCAGTGGATCGAAAGTGCGCACTTCGAGCGTTCCCGGGTCTCGGTGCCAAATGCCGATCTTGTTGCTCGCCAATACCAGAATTTCGTCGTGTGATCCAAGCTCCGGCCACGTGCCATGAGCCAAGGGTTCGGGGTCGAAGATGTCATCCGGCGCTCGGTCCAGAACGTAGTGCCAGATCCGATATTCGTGTGTCCGCGGAAGCCACTCGAGTACACGGTCCGCGCCGAGAGCAACCAGCCGATGACCTCGTCGAAATTCTTCCTTCTTGCCCAAGATTTCAGAGCGATCGAAAAGGGAATTTTGGGATGTGGGGCGGAATCGAACCAGGCCGTAACTGCCCGTCGATGGCTGCCAATCGAGAATGTTGTTGGCGTCGAGCGCAATGAGCTCGCGGCCACCACCGGGGCGCAACCAAGTCAGCGAGTTTATCGTCGTTGGAGCACTCGGCCGCCAGATGTCATCGACACCGCGGGCCGAAACCGTGAACGGATTGACGTCAACCTGGCCAGTCTTTTGGCTGTAGGCGATCAGCCGATCGCCGAGCACGACGAGCAGAAGATTGAGCTGGTTGATCGCAGAGTGGTAAGCCGACAGCGGTCCCGTCCCCAGAGTGTTGTCCGCGGCAAGTTGCCACAGCTCACTGATGCCCGTGCCCGGCGTCCACGCGAAAATGGCTCCATTTCCGAGCGGCTGTAGCCCTCGAAATCGCGTCGTCTCGGGCCCACATACCGAGATCTCCCGACCCTGCCAGCTCGCCACAGTGCGTGTCAGGTCGGAGCAGCGCCCAGCGGCGGGCGGATCTACCACCACTGCATCGATGGGAGCTGGTGCTTCCCCACAAGCGGCACACAGAATCGCGGCGCATAACGCAACCAGCGTACCGCGCAGTGCTGCATCTCGGTCCATGTCCCGCTCCTACCCTTGCCGCGAAGGCGAGACAAGCGCGTGGACCGTTCAAGGCACATGTAGCCGCTAACAGAAGATGGGCAGTCGTGGACGGCGGAGTCGGTCCGTCGCCATCAGCATTGTTCCTACATGGCCGTCACCGTCGCCCCCGAGGTTCAGGGTATTCGGGTGCACAGCCCGAAACGCCGGCCGCGCGCGGCGCGACCACTCCGTCTCAGTGACGTGCTTGGGGCGCCAACCTGCCGCGAAAGTCGTCGTACGTTCGCTTCAAGCCTGCTTCGAGCGGCGTCTTCGGGTCGAACCCGAGCAGGCGGCGCGCCTTTGCAATGTCCGGACATCGCCGCCG
>DATHEQ010000475.1:0-8040 GCA_035318505.1 Polyangiaceae bacterium
GCCACCGATCTCGCGGCCGCTCTCGGCCCGTGGTATCTGCCGCGCCGTGATTTCCACCGTCGAAAAACAGCAGAGATGGCTCGGGTTCCGGATGTTGCCGCCTGCGCTCTTGGTCTTGGCCACCGCTTCGTTCTCGACTTCGGCCCATGCCGATGCCGCGTCATGGTTTTCTGTGGCGGGTGGGCTCGGAGCATTCTCCGAAGGCGGTCAACGCCAATATCCCGGCGCGCTGCAGCTCGAGCTCGGGCTCGGCTCGTCACCTGCGAGCGCGGTCGTCGTGGGGGGGGTCGCCAAAACCCTTTCCTATTTCGGCAACGGGACGGACGTGGCTTTCACCTTTCGCTTCGCGAGCGGAGGGTTTGCGCGCGGAGGTTTCGGATTCGCCATTGACGCGGGCGCCTACCAGCGATGGTGGGGCGAAGATTCGTCGGGAGTCCTCGGTGCCCTCGTGCTGGGTGGTCCATTCGGCTTACAGTTGACGGCGATGACGGAGCAGGGGACGAACGACGTGCGCGCGTACGCCGCGACGTTCGGTATCGATTTTCTTCGCTTGACCGTTTACCGCAACGCTCCCGGCGGTTATTGGCCGAATCCGATTCTGGCTCCCGTCGAAGCGCGGCGCTGACGCGTTGAGCAACGCCGCTTCGTTGCGCGGCGCAACACGAGCCCCACTGCGGCGAGGGCGACGGTCATGACCGAGATGCGCGTGCGGTTTCCCTTGGCGCGTCGCGCTCGCGTCGAAGAGCGCGCGCTCGGCGCGGTGCTGCAACCTTCGGATCGGCCCGTCGAGTCACTGCTGCACCCGTCGCCGCTCTCAGGAGCACCGCTGCTACAGCCACCTTCCGATCCGGAGCCCGAAGAAGAACTGCCGTCGCAGCCGTCGTCGCTCCCGTCATACGAATCGTCGGCTGAGCCGTCACAGCTGTCGCCGGAGCTGTCATCCGCCGAGCCGTCGCAGCCCTCGTCCGGTTCATCGGCTGCACCGGGATCGGACCCGTCGCAAGATTCGTCACCGCTCGTCGGCTCGGGTGGCGCCGAGCCGGGCGCGCACGAACACGACATTCCGACGGAAGTCGGCGGCGGCAGATCGCGTGGGGGGTACGTGGGTGGCGGAAGTGGAGGCGAAGAGGGCGGCGGGTAGGGTGGACCGACGGTACCTCCGGGGCCGCCACCCGGGCCGACGCGCCCGCCGTCGGGGGTGGGGCACGATGGCGGCGCGCCGCTCGCGACGAGGAAAGGAGATAAACGCTGCGCGTCGCGCCGCGTGACCGCGAGATCGTCGCCGAACGCGCGAGGCGGGACGATCCCGCTCATGCGCGTGAGCCAGACGGCGGAAAGGTCGAGCCCCGAGAGCGCCAGGGCGAGATCGGATGCGTCGTTATGGTCATCGCCGCCCGCCAAACGAAAGTACGCCGGGGCGAGGGCGGGGCTAGGTTCGAGGTTTGCGGGGCCGCGCGCGCCCTCGAAGAGGAGATCGTGGCCCGCCGCTTCGGCGACGAAGCTCGCGCCTCGGGCGCCGAGCAACGCCGAACGAAGCTCGGCGGCGTAATTCGTCGCGCCGTCTTTCGTCATGGAGATGCGCGCTCCATCGATCTCCAACTCGGGACCGGGGCCGAGCCTGGTGCGCGTCTCGGCCAAGACGAAAGTCTTTACCTCGATAGGATCGTCGCCGGCGACGGTGAGAAGAAGGGGAACCCACGGAAATGCATCGTCGGTGATGCGCACCGTGCGCGTTGCGGTTGCTGACGGCGGCCCGCTGTAAACGAGGGCCAAAAGCGCGAAGCCGCGCTCGGTGACCTCCCCCAATCGCCCCTCCATCTCGGGCGTCAGTTCGAGACCCCAGCTTTGCGCGAAAGCACGAAGCGCTGGCACATCGTCGAGCAGCGCGGTGCGAAGAGGCGGCACGCCGCTGCCGCGCGAAGGTCGACGCTCGATGGCGATTTTTGGCGGTGATGCGCCGCCATCGCCGCAAGGTGGCGCGACCACGCGAGGTGCCGTCGCGAGCTCGAGCGCTTCGAACCACGCGTCGCCCACTTCGTCGATACGTGCTCCCGGTCGTACCGGCAGAATCCACGCGGCCGCCGTGGGAAACCGGTCGAAGCGTAGGGAAGCCCAGCGGGTCGTCTGCGCGGCCGACAACGCCAGTGCGTAGCGAACCTCGATCACCCGGCCGGTTTCTCCCGGGGTGACCAGGACCCCGCCTACGGCGAATGCCGGCCGAGCGAAGAGCAGCACGAGGGCGATGGCCGCGAGAAACGGCGCGAGACGAGTCACATGAGACTTCATCGCAACGGGCGTGCCGCGCGGCGCGTAGCTCTTACCGTGCTGGGGCGCTTTCCAGGCTCGGCGCGGGACGTGTCAGCGGTTGGTGAGAACGGCGGTTGACACCACTGTGGTGCGGCGAAGACAGTGGCACTCGTGTTCGCGGGATCGACATGATCGCCGCATCGACGCTGTCGATCGCGTCAGACGGCGTCGAGCGCCGCGACGAAGCCGTCGAGGTCGGCCCGACTGCGGCACTCGGTGACGGCCACGAGCAGCTGGTCGGCGCGCGTTGCATCGACGCGACCGAGATCGAGCCCCGCCAAGAAGCCCTTCGGTTCGACCGCATCGACGACGCGCGCCGCGTTCCCTCCGCGCACGCGCACGGCGAACTCGTTGAATGTCGGCGTCCCCGCGTAGACGAGGGAATAGCCCTTCAGCTTGGCGACGCTCGCCTTCAGGTACTCGGTCTTGGCGAGACACTGACGCCCCGCTTCAAGGAAGCCCTGCTTGCCGAGCATGCACATGCGGATGGTGACGGCGAGGGCGCAAAGCCCGGTGTTCGTGCAGATGTTGCTGGTCGCGCGCTCGCGACGGATGTGCTGCTCGCGCGTCGAGAGCGTGAGCACGTAACCGCGCTCGCCATGCTTGTCCACCGTTTCGCCCACCAGGCGCCCCGGGATCTGCTGGAGAAAGTCGCGTCCCTCGCGGCACGCAAAAAGACCAGCGTAAGGTCCGCCGAATTGCAACGGGATGCCGAGGGCCTGCCCTTCGCCGACGGCGATGTCCGCGCCGAGCGCGCCGGGGGGTTCGAGCAGGGAAAGGGCGAATGGATCTTCGGTGGCGGTGATGAGCAAAGCGCCGTGGCGATGCGCGAGCTCGGCGGCGCGACGCACGTCCCCCACGCATCCGAAGAAGTTGGGGTATCCCACGACGATGGCCGCCAGATCGGGCGAAGCGAGCGATTCGAGGGCGGTGATGTCGGCCGATCCGTCGTCGCCGAGGGGCACGGTTCGAATCGCCTTTTTGCCTTGTCCGATACCCTGCAGGTACGTGTCGATGGTCTCGCGGTAGTGCGGGTGGACGCCGGCCGAAACGAGCACACCCTCGCGGCGGGTGAGGCGTTTGGCCATGAGCACGGCCTCGGCGGCCGCACTCGCGCCGTCGTACATCGAGGCGTTGGCGATGGGCAGCCCGAAGATCTCGCACACGATCGACTGAAACTCGAAGATCGACTGCAATGTGCCCTGCGCGACCTCGGGCTGGTACGGCGTGTAAGCGGTGTAAAACTCGCTGCGCAAGAGCAGCTGATCGACGGCCGGCGAGAGCGGGTGATCGTAAGCGCCCGCGCCGAGAAAGCTGACCAGTGCGGCGCCGCGGTTCTTCTCCGACAGCTCGATCAGGTGCCGCATCAAGCTCGCTTCGTCGAGCGCGTGCTCGATCGAAAGCGGCCGCGCCAGGCGCACCTCTTTCGGTATTTGGGCGAAGAGCTCGTCGATGGATGATTTGCCGATCGTGGCCAACATGGCGGCGATCTCTTGCTCTGTGTGCGGTAGGTAGCGCATCGATGAGGGGGCCCGACGCTTAGGGCGAAACCTGGTTCAGTGGTCGACGGATTTCAGCAAATCGCGATAGGCGGCGGGGGAAAGCAGCTTGTCCTTCTCGCCGGCGTCATTCGGGGAAATGACGATCATCCACCCTTTGCCGTAGCAATCTTCGTTGACGAGCTCGGGCTTGGTTTCGAGCTCGCCGTTGATCTTGACGACTTTGCCGCTCACCGGCGAAAAAAGGTCGCTCAGCGTCTTGACCGATTCGATGGTGCCGAACGTTTTGCCCGCCGCGACGGTGTCGCCCACTTTCAGGTCGATGTTGACGAGGGTGATGTCCCCCAGCTGATCGACGGCGTAGGCCGTGATGCCTACTTGCAGCCCTTCGGCTTTGGACGACGCCCACTCGTGCTCTTTCGTATAGAGAAGGCCGTCTCGAACATCCAACTTGTCGCTCATGCTGCTCCTCGATTGCGCTTGTAAAAGGGCTTCTTGACGACGACGGCACCGATCAGCTTGCCGCGGCAGTCGACTTGGAACTCGGTGCCGACGGCGGCAAGCTCGGCCGGCAGGTAGCCGAGCCCGATGTTCTTGGCGAGCGTCGGCGACGGGCCGCCGCTGGTGCAGGTGCCGATCGGTTTGCCCTGCGCGTCGCAGAGGGGGTAACCGTGGCGGGCGATGCCGCGCGCCGTCATTTCGAAGCCTATGAATTTGCGCGCCGTGCCCGCTTGCTGGACGCGAGTGAGCGCCTCTTTGCCGATGAAGAGCGGCTTGTTCATCTTGACGATCCAGCCGAGACCCGCTTCGAGCGGATTGGTCGTCTCGTCGATGTCGTTGCCGTAGAGGGCGAGACACGCCTCGAGCCGGAGCGTGTCGCGCGCGCCGAGCCCGACGGGCGCGAGCCCCTTGGCGTTGCCGAGCTCGAGCAAGGTGCGAAAGAGCTGCGGGGCGTCGGCGGAGGGGCAGAAGATCTCCACCCCGTCTTCGCCGGTGTACCCGGTGCGAGCGACGGTGGCGCGCACGTTGGCCACGACCGCATCGCGAAAGTGGAAGCTCTTCAACTCGGCGCAGGCGGCGGCGTCTTTGCCGGCCAATGCCAAAATCTCGAGAGCACGGGGCCCTTGCAACGCGAGAAGGGCCGTCCTGTCCGAGCAATCTTCGAACTCGCAGTGGTCCTCGGCGGCACGGCGGAAGTGCGCGCTGATCTTGTCGCGATTGCCCGCGTTGCAGACGACGAGGAACGCCTCCCGTCCGATGCGGTAGACGATGAGATCGTCCAAGATCGTGCCCCGCTCGTTGCATGCGCAGGTATAGAGCGCCTTGCCGTCATCGAGGGCAGCGGCGTCACCGGTCACTAGGTAGTCGACCACCGCTGCCGCATGCTCGCCTCGGAGCTCGAGCTCTCCCATGTGCGAGACGTCGAAGAGCCCGGCCGCTGTCCGCACCGCGCGGTGCTCCTCTACGATGCCGGCATATTGGATGGGCATCTCCCAGCCAGCGAAGGGTACCAGCCGCGCCCCGAGCTTTTTGTGCTCGGCGTAGAGAGGAGTCTGCTTGAGGGGCCCGCCTTCGGTCGTCATGTTCGGGGGGTCTTTACACCGGCGGAGCCTCGCCCGAAAGGGCTAGCAACGAAAGGCGCCGCTCGCGGCTCTCAAGCCTGGACCGTTCCCGCCGTTGACCCCAATCGCAGTGCAGCCACCGCCCCCGAAGTCACCCTTCAGCAAGTTGACCGTCGGCACCGGCACTGGACCGGCCCGTCCTGCGCCCGCAAGCCCGGATGGACAGAAGTCCGGCGCTGGAGGGTCGCCCCCCACTCTGCCTCACAATCCTTCCCAAGCAGCGGCCAGGCCACCGATCGCGCTCGGACCCCAGCCCGGTGGTCCGCCGCGCGTGCCGCCCTCGCCGAAAGGACCGCCTCCGCCGCCCGTCCCGCTTCGGGCGGGTCCGCCGGGAGCAGCCGCTCCACAGCCGCCGCCGGTGCCCGCGCGCGCACCGACGCCGCCCGCTCCCCCCGCGCTGCCCGAGCCGACGCCAACGGCGAACCCCGGCCCGCACGCCAAGATCATCATGGTCGTGGAAGACGATGCCGCCATCCGCGATATGTTGGTGCGCTCGCTGGGTGCCAGCTATTGCGTTTACGAATCGTCCGACGGGCAGATCGCGTTCGACAATTTGACGCGCATGAAGCCGCCCGATCTCATCATCATGGACGTCATGATGCCGCGCATGGATGGCTGGACCTTGGCGAGCAAGCTGAAAGCAGAGTCGCGCCTCAAGAGCGTGCCACTCATCTTCCTGACCGGACGCGACTCGCCGAGAGACGTCGTGCAAGGCATCAACGCTGGCGCGCGCCACTACTTGACCAAACCGTTCAAAATCCAGGCCTTGCTCGAAAAGGTCGGCAAGGCGATTGGCGAGAAGAAGTAGTTTAGAGCGCTTTCGGGTTGAACGGTTTACCCGGCACGACGCCTTCTTTGCGCCAGCGCTCCTCGTCCGTCAGCCCGGGAGGCAGGACGGGCGGCGTCGTATCGTGCAAGTAGAGAACCGTGGAGTCGACCTCGCGGATCACTTCGATGCGCACCGTCTTGTCGGCCGGTTGGCCTTTGACGTGGGCTCTCGGAAATAGCGTGCGCGTTGCGGCGATTTCGACGGTGGCGGCGTCGACCCGCTTGCGCACGTAGTTGGCGAGCGCATCGGCGCCGACGCGACCGCGCGCGAGAGCCGAGTCGTCGAACACGCGCTCGAAATGCATGTCGCGCGGGACGGCGAGCCCCATCGCGTGATCGCTCCCTTCCGCGAGCTCACCGGGGAGCAAGCGGTCGAGCGCGGTGCTGGCGACTGGCGCCGGGACCGGTGTGGGGGCGGGCGCTTTCTCCCGTCGGCACGCGCCGAGGACGAGCCCCAGCGCGGCGGACAGTCCCACCACCACGCGCCGCCATTCGCGCGCGTTCATTCGACGACCGCCGCCCACGAATCGATGCGCGTCGTCGTGAGGGGAGATTGAAGCGGGATGGTGCGCACATTGGTTTCGGCGCCGACGGGACGATTGCCGCCAGGGCCAGTTTGCACCTTCAGCTCGAAAGTACCTGGATTCACGTTGGTGAGCGTGCTGTGCTGCCCGCTTCCGAGGTAGGGGTCGTTGTACGTTGTCTCCTGGTTGCACGTCGGTTTCTGCGTGATGCCCGCGCCGAAGATGATGCTTTCGCCGAATTGCAAACAGGGATCGGTTTCCGTGTTGAGCAGCGGGCGCGCCACGGCGCCGCCGTCGCCCGCGTTGCCGCGCGGCAGGAGGTAGTGCACGCCGCAAATGCGCGATTGACCCGCGCTGCAATTCTGCGTGCCGCCGAAGGGGGCCGGCAAGAACGTCGTGTAGTAGAGCGTCGAAGCGAAGAGAGACATCGGCCCCGAGATGCGCTCGCCGTCTTTGAGAAGGAGCGACCACTGGGCTTCGGACTTGAAGACAGGGGGCGTGCCGCTCGGCTTCTCGACCAGACTCCACAGGTAGTTCTTCATCCCGCCGGTGGCGAGAAACGTCTCCTGGTCGCCGGTCGAAAACGCCACCGTCACGTTGCCGGTGCGATCGACGGAGAGAATGGGCGGCGTGGCGATGGGTTGCCCGTCGCCGTAAGCCTGACCGGTGAAGGCATCGAAGAAGAGCTGCATCTTCCACTCTTGCGGATTGGGCGAGGAGAAATCGACGCGCCACATCATGCCGTCGCGATCGCCCACGAACGCCCGGTCGGAGACTTCGCCGCCCATCGACGGAAATGGAATCGGCTGTCCCGAGATGGGCGCCGGAAGCTTGAGGTCCTTGCCGAAGTTGTCATGCGAGCGCGGGAGCACCGAGGCCGGGCCGTCGTCGTCGTCGCGGAAGCTTCGTATGATCTCGCCGGTATCGAGCCGGACGATCGTGAGCGAGCGCGCCGGGTCGCTATTCCAGCAGCGAACTTGCGTGCGCGCCTGCTTGGTGCCGTCGACGAGATCGACCGCGGTGCGCTGGGCGCACGGTCCGACGCGCGGCCCATCGCTGTCGCCGCCGGGCAGAATCGCGACGGCGTATTCCTTGGGATCGATGCCGCCCGCTCCGAAAAACAGCGTGGCGATGGCCGGCGTGCCGCCGCGCTTGCCGAAGAGGCGGTTGCCCGTGGCATCGGTGGTCAGCTGCCAGAGCATCTTGGGACCGGTGTTGGCGTCGTTCTGTTTGATGACGGGGTTCGTGACGTCGAGGGCG
>DATHEQ010000476.1:0-15445 GCA_035318505.1 Polyangiaceae bacterium
GAAGATCGGGACGCAGCACGGCCGGGTTGGGCGGTTTCTGGTGCAAGATTGCCAGAAAGAGCTTGGGCAAATTCTCGGCGCGAAAGGGAGGTACTCCGATGAGCAGCTCGAAGAGGATGACACCGAGGGCCCAAATATCCGTGCGTGCGTCGACCTGGCCAGCTTCCGTCAGTTGCTCGGGCGACATGTAGGTGGGCGAGCCGAGAGCTCCCGCCGCGGTCGTCATCGATCCCGTGCCGTGCGAAGCGTTGGGATCGACGTTTTTCGAAATACCGAAATCGAGGACCTTGACGACATCGCTACCATCGGCACCTCGCGTCAAGAAGAGGTTCGCTGGTTTGAGGTCGCGATGCACGATGCCGATCTGATGTGCTTCGGCGACGGCTTGACACGCTTGCAGTACGAAGTGCAGCGCCTTGTCGGTCGACAATCGGCTTCGCCCGCGCAGGTACGTCGCAAGATCCGTCCCCTCCAGGTACTCCATCACCATGTAGGGCGCGCCAGTGTCGAGCGTTCCCACGTCCGATACGCGCGCGACGTGCTCGCTTTTGATGCGCACTGCTGCGCGAGCCTCACGGGCAAAGCGCGCCACTGCCTGCTGATGGCTCAGTACGTGAGGGAGAAGAAACTTGATGGCGACGAGCACGTTGAGCTCGACGTGTCGCGCCGCCACGACGACGCCCATTCCACCCGTCCCGAGAACCCGCTCGACCCGGTACTTGTCGGCTAGCATCTGACCCGCTTGCACGGGTGACGGAGGAAAGAGATTCATCGTTAACTGAAACGCTCGCACCGTATCGTAACCCGAAGGGGCTATGGCACGGGCGTTCGAAATTGCGCTCTTGTGGCGCGATTTCTGAGCCGCGCTGCCGCAATGAGATCCGCGCCGCCGGCATGGCCAACCGCCGCTTCACCACCGCGACGACGATGCTGCCAATCACCAGCGGCGACGTGTCTTCTCGTCATGCAAGTCCTCCCATGAATCGTCAACCAATTGCCGACTCAACGAGTTTGCCGATATCAGGTGAGGGCCCGGGTTTGGCCATTGCGATTCCAACTTTTATCGGCAAATTGCCGTGATCGTCCCATGTGTGCGTAAGATTGCCGAGAATGTCGATGTGGTAGACGGTACGTGGAGCGATGCCCCGTCCCGCACGTCGAGGCTCGGTGCTGCTCTGCGCGGTGTGGTGCTCGGATGCACCGCTCGCCGCGATCGCCACGCCCCGACGTCGCTCCTTCTCCAGAAGATCCCGCCCTCATCGCTGTTGCCGCCAACGCTGGCGGCCTTGCCCGAAGAGCTCAGCCCTACGCGCGTGGTATCGGTCAGGTCATTCAGCGCCTGCCGGTTTGCTCCGGTGCAGCCGCGAGAACCCTTCCCAATGCGCGTCGATGGCCATCCGGTTCCTCCCTGGCGGTGAGCGCGATTGCTGCCGGGCACGACGATGAGGTCCCGGATGTCGCCTGGAAAGTTGCGCCGAAAACATATTCGGCGCCTATCGGCAAAGAGTCGCGCGCGTGACGTCTTGCTTCTGCGCTTCGCGGGGGGGAAAGTTACGAAGCGCTGCTCGACGCGGGCGCCGCGAGCCGTACTTGGACTTTGCATGGCGAAAGCATTGCCGCACGACGTTCGCCGATCGGCACGCAGGATGACGCCCGGCCAGGTGCATGCTGTCGCCCTCGTGGTCGGTCTCGGCCTCGCGCTCAGCGCAGCCGGCGCGCTTGCCCAGACCGCGACGCCGCGGGTCGAAGCCGTCTATCCGCATGACACGGCTGCTTTCACCGAGGGGCTCGAGCTCTTCGAGGGCAAGCTCTACGAAAGCACGGGCCTCAACGGCAAGTCGACGGTGCGGCGCGTCACCTTGATGACGGGCGCCATCGAAAAAAGCATCAACCTCGACGCGTCGTTTTTCGGTGAAGGCTTGACGCGCATCGATCGAACGCTGATCAACCTCACCTATACGACGGGTGTGGCCATCGTTTTCGACGTCGATACCTTTGCCGAGTTGAAACGCTTCACCTACACCGGGCAGGGCTGGGGGCTTTGTTACGACGGCTCCGATTTGATCATGAGCAACGGCACCGACAAGCTCGCCTTCCGCGATCCCACCACGTTCGCCTTGCGGCGCGAAGTCACCGTGCAACGCAGTGGCGCCTCGATCGACATGTTGAACGAGCTCGAGTGCGTGGGGTCACTCGTTTATGTCAACGAGTGGAAGACGGACAACATTCTACGCGTCGACAAGGCCACGGGTAACGTGCTCACGTTGATCGACGCATCCGCTTTGCTCACGGCGGACGAGAAGCGCAATGCCGACGTTCTCAACGGCATTGCCTACGACGAAGCCAAGCGCCGCTTTTATCTCACCGGCAAATATTGGCCCAAGCTTTTCGAGGTGAGCTTCGATTTCGACCCGGGCGCCGGTGGAGACGGCGGTGTCGACGCCGGCAGCGCCGATGCGGGCGGTAGGGGCGACGCGGCACCACCGCGCGACGCGCCGAGCGATGCCACGACGCTCGACGGCGCGACGCCGAGAGACGCCAGCTCCGCGCGCGACGCCGCCGATGCCAGTGCCCGCGATTCCGGATCGACCGATGCGATCTCGGTCGATGTCGGCGGGCCGATCACCGATGGGTCGATCCCCTCTGGCGTCGGACTCGATGGAGGCGGCACCGGGGGTGCCGGCGGCGCCGCGGGGACGGAGGGCGGCGCGGGGAGCATGGATCCGGAGGGCAGCCCGACGCCAAAGAGCTGTGCGTGTCGCACCGGGGGAGCCCCGGCCAGTGTCGATTGGCGGCCGCTCACTTGGTGGCTCGCCGCTGCGCTGCTTGGCCGCGGCCGCCGCGCCGCGCGGCGAAGTCGAGGGCGGCTCACGGGCGGCCACTCGCCTCGATGATGTACTTCTTGACGGTTCGTCGGTCGAGCTTCGTCCTCCGCGCAACCTCTTCGTAGGTGCCGTGACGGCGGTAGAGAAGCGCGCAGTACGACGACAACATCTCCTGCGCGTCGAGCGATCCTTGCTCGATCGATGCAAAAAGGCGATCGTTCCGATCGCTCGCAGCGGGGCGAGGCTCGGGCTCGTAGGCGGCGGTCATCAGAATGCGCCGCGCCGCTTGCTCCACTTCGCGCACGTTGCCGGGCCATGCGTAGTCTCGGCCGACGCCGGCGGCGATCGCTTGGCGCACAGTCGCCACGAGCTCGTTGGATTTCTCGCCCACGATGCGCTCGACGACGTGTTCGAGGAGCTCGTCCATCTCTTCCGGGCGCTCCGCGAGTCGCGCGCGCAGCGGCGGGACTTCGATCACGTCGGAGCAAAGGCGATAGTAAAAGTCGTGCCGGAACGCGCCGGCTTCGCGTCGATCGCCGATGGAGCGGTTGGTAGCTGCAATGACGCGCCCTTCGAACCGCTTGCTCTCGTAGCTGCCCACTGGCACGTAGCGTCGCTCCTGCAGGACGTCGAGCAGCTTGATCTGGACGGGCACGGACACTTCCCCAATCTCGTCGACGAAGATCGCTCCGTGAGGGCTGCACCTTTCCAAGAGACCTTCGTGCGTCTCGATGGCGCCAGTGAACGCCCCTTTGGTATGCCCGAAAAGCTCGGATTCGATGAGGCTCTCCGGGTATTGAGAGAAATTGATGGTAACGAAGGCGCGCGTGAAAAGAGCGCGCGTTTGCCGACGTCGCTGCGGCGCTCGCAGGTGGGGAGCTGGTGTGCATCTTTCCCGAAGGAAAGCTGTCGCCGACGGGTGAGTTGCAACCGTTCCAGCACGGCATCGAGCGCCTGATCGTGGAAACGCCCGTACCCGTCGTCCCCATCGCGCTCGGCGGCTTGTGGGGAAGCGTTTTCAGTCGCTCGCACGGTTCGCAGGCGTCGTCGTGGAAGCAGCACATCCGTCGTCGCGTTCGCGCTGTCTGCGGCGCGCCGGTGGCGCCCTCTCTCGTGAGCTGCGCTTTGCTCCATCGGCGCGTACGAGACCTGGGGGAGGGAACGTGAGATGCCGATCGCCAGCATTGTCGCCGCATCAGCTCCACCACGAGCCGGGTGGACAGCTCCGGCCCTGGGGGCAACATCGCGGGGTGACCGTGTACCGCGCTGATTGAACCGCGCGCGCCGCCACACCCACTCCCACTCACCTGGCGCGAGATGCGAGCGATTCGCGGTTTCATCGGCCGTGCGCCATATCGGCTAGCATGGGCGACGATGCGCCTTCGTCTGCGAAGCGTGGGAATGAAATTCTCGCTCTTGGTAGGGCTGCCCGTCGTTCTCGTCCTCGCAGTCTTTCCCTTCATCTCGCGGGGGATGGAGCGCCAACTCGCCCGACAGACCGATGAGCGCATCAACGAGGCGCGCGAGGCATTTCAGGAAGAGCTCGACGACGCGACCAACGAAATTCTCCTGACGGCGCGCGCGCTCTCCGAGAGCGGCGAGGTGCGCCGCGCGCTCGGTGGGCGCGACAGCGACAGCGCACAAGCCATCGCCAAGAACTTCTCGTCGATTTATCCAGATAACGACATTCTTTTCGTGGCGCGCGACGGCGCCGTGCTGACCAAGGTCGGCCCGAGCCCCGCGCCCGAAAAGCTGTCCGACATTCCCGAGTTTGCCGACTATCGCGGTGGTGAGCTGCGCGGCATCGTCCCGCGCGGATGCGCCAAGCCGGGAACACGCAGCAGCTCCGCGCGGTTCATCGCGCTCGAAGCGGGGGAGGGCGGGTTCGTCGTCGTCTGTCAAATGCTGGGGCGCCGCTACGTCGCCAAGATTGCGTCCAAATTGGGGCTCGAGCTCGCCATCCTCGACGCTACCCACGACGACGAGGTCATCGTCGCTTCCAAGCTCTTTCCGCTGGGCTCGGTGTCTCAGGCGCGCGCCGTACCCTCCCGGCACGTCAACGCCGACAAGGAGTGGGCGATTGCCCGTTTCGAGCCGCGCTTGCGCGTACGCGCGCGCGGGAAACTCGCCGTGGTTCTCGCCCGCGACGTCACGGATATCCGCACCATCATGAAGCGCCAGCTGGTGTTGGTCATCGGTTTGCTATTGCTGGCGGCGTTCGTCTCGTTCGGCGTCGGCGCCCGCCTCGCCCTCGTCATGTCGCGCGCGGTGGAACGGATCGGCGATGCGCTGAAGAAGCTGGAGCACCAGGAATACGTGAAAGTCGTGCCGGTCCGAACGGGCGACGAGCTCGAGGATCTCGCCAACGGCTTCAACCACATGGTGGATGGCTTGAAGGAGCGGGACAAGCTTCGCACGACGTTCGGCAAGTACATGACGGAAGCGGTGGTCGAGCATCTGCTTGCCGGCAAAGTTGCGCTGGGGGGAGAGTCGCTCACCGTCACCATTCTCTTCAGCGACATTCGCAGCTTCACCAGCATCAGCGAGAAGATGGATGCGCAGGCTTTGGTCGGCCTCTTGAACGAATACTTCACGGAGATGGTCAGCATCGTCATGCAGCACGACGGCGTCGTCGACAAGTACATCGGCGACGCGATCATGGCGGTGTTCGGCGCTCCCGTCTCGCGTGCCGACGACGCCAAGAACGCGGTTCGCGCCGCGGTGCGGATGCGACACGCGCTCGCCCACTTGAACGAGCGACTCGCTGTTCGCGGGCTCGCTCCGCTAGCGACTGGTATTGGTCTGCACACGGGCGAAGTCGTGGCCGGCAACATCGGTAGCGAGCGGCGTATGGAATACACGGTGATCGGCGACGCAGTGAACCTCGCCTCGCGTCTCGAGAGCGCCACCAAGGAGCTCGGCGTCAGCGTCGTCATCAGCGAGGTGACCTATGCATTGACCCGCGACGTCATCGAGACGCGACCGCTCCAAGAGATCACGGTAAAGGGTCGCGCCCAGGCGGTCATGACCTACGAGGTCTTGGCCATCAAGGGCGACGCTGAGAACCGTGCGTGACGAGGAGTCTTGCATTCGCGCGCCGATTCTGGTGTAGGGTGCGCCCGCAGCCAACGGAGGCTCATGCGCACGATCCCTTCCCCCCGCCCGACTCGGAGCGCACTCATCGCGTTGCTTCTCGTCGTCGCCGTATCCGGTTGTTACAAGGCCACGTTCATGGCCAACCCCAGCATCGCGAGAGGGCAGGACCACGATCAGTGGAACAGCTTCTATCTTTGGGGACTCGTGGGCGACGAGACGCTCGACGTGCGTCAGTTTTGCTCCGGCGGCCAAGTGGCCCAGGTGCGCACCGGCGCCAACGTGCTGACGGGCCTGGTGAGCTTCGTCACGTTGGGCATTTACGCGCCGCGGATGGCGTACGTTTGGTGCGCCGCGGGTGCGACGACGACCGTGACGGCCTCCGCACCTGGCAGCGAGCGTGCCTCGGCGCCTCCCGCCCAGGCCGCTGTGCTGTCCATCTACGGGGACGCGCGCGGGCGACCGGTTCGCGTCGAGCTACGCCGCGATGGTGAGCTCGAGGGAGTAGCCACGCCGACCGCGCTCGATGCAAATCCTCGCCGCTGGGAAGTCGCTCTCGCGCGGGAGGTTGCACGATGAGCCCGCCTCGCCTTTTCCCCTATCGCAGAACGGTGAAGTTGCTTGGAATCGCCACCTGCCTAGCCGCCAGCTCTTGTTTCTCGACCGTCGTGAAGTCGGGCGCGCCGGCGGCGGGGGCGCCTATCGAATACGACGAGAAGTGGCACAGCGGGCTCGTTTTCGGCCTCGCCGAGCTGAGCGGTCCCTACGATTTGTCGCGAATCTGCCCCAATGGATGGGCAGAGATCAAAACCGAGACCTCGTTCGTCAATGGCTTCGTCCAGCTCGTGACGTGGAACATCTACAATCCGCAGACGGTCACCGTCCGATGCGCGGCAGGTGCGCCGCCACCCAACGTTTCGGGAAGCGCGCCATCGCTGGCCGGCTCGCCGCCGCCTGCGACGCCGCCGACGATGGCCGCTCCGTCATCGCCGCCGCCCTCGCCGGCCCCGGTGGCGCCCCCGCCTTCACACTAAGGATTTCTGAGCATTCGGCGTGGCGATCGCGCCCCGCGACCGCCCTAACGGCATCGCGCGGCGCATGCTTCGGCCGATGTGTGGCAGTGGCAATCTCGGTCCACGTCCAGTCTTCTTGGTAAAGAGGCGACGTCCCAGATTTGCGACAGTCGAGCGTGTCGTGGCTTCTCGTGCTGACGATTGTCGAAGGTGATTGCATTGCAAGTTCCAATGGTTACTGCGTGCGTGGCTCATGGGACAAGCCGTGGCAAAAGTAAGCGCGCCATGGTCTGCCGCCCCCGCGGGCACGCGAGGCGCGTGCAGCATGTGGCCATTCGCTGCAAACACGCGATCCGCGGAAACAAAATGACGACCCTGTCTGTCTTTCGTCTGCGTGATTCAGCTCGACGACATCAATAAGCTATCGCAGCGGGGCCGGGGAGCTTCACATCCTGCGTGACGTGTCCCTGCGCGTCGAAAAGGGCGAGTTCGTCAGCATCATGGGCGCTTCGGGATCGGGCAAGAGCACGCTGCTCAACATCCTTGGCATCTTGGATGGCTATGACTCGGGTACGTACTACTTTGGCGAGTCGCTCATTCGTGACTTGTCGGAAGCAGACGCCGCACACTATCGAAATCGTCTGATTGGATTCGTCTTTCAATCGTTTCATCTCCTCAATTTCAAGACGGCGCTCGAGAACGTGGCGCTTCCGCTTTATTACCAAGGCGTGCCGCGCCGGCAGCGTAACGAGATCGCGGCCGAGTACTTGGGGCGTGTGGGGTTGAGCGCGCGCGCCGATCACCTTCCCATGCAGCTCTCCGGTGGCGAGCGACAACGCGTGGCCGTTGCGCGTTCGCTCGTCACCAAGCCTCAGCTGCTGCTCGCGGACGAGCCCACCGGAGCTTTGGACAGCAAAACGTCGGACGAGCTCATGGCGCTTTTTCGCCACATCAACCAAGAGGGTCTCACCATCATCCTCGTCACGCACGAGCGCGACGTGGCCGAGCTCACCGATCGCACCATCTTCATGAAGGACGGCCGCACCGCGGCGGCGTGACATGTTCGACGCCGACGCCTTTGCCGAAGTGTGGTCGACGCTGACGCGCCACAAGCTGCGCACGTTGCTCACCGCTTTCAGTGTGGCGTGGGGTGTGTTCATGCTCATCATCCTCCTCGGCGCGGGGCGCGGGCTGGAGAATGGCGCCTCCGACGGGTTTCGCGGCGACGCGCTCAACGTGGTTTGGATCAACACCGGCACCACCGCGCTTCCCTATGCCGGACAAAACCCGGGTCGCAAGATCAAACTCGACAACTCGGATTACATCGCGCTCGCTGGACGCCCTGGGCTCGAATACGTGAGCGGTCTACTCGATCTCTCGGGCAGCTTCATGGTGAGGTACGGAACCCGTCGATCCGCTTTCGCGGTGCACGGTACCTTTCCCGAGCACAAATACCTCGAGAACCAAACGCTGCGGCAAGGGCGCATGCTCAACGACGGCGATCTGGTGGAGCGCCGCAAAGTAGCCATCATCGGGCCGCTGGTGGCGGAGGTCCTATTTGGAAAGCAACCCGTCATCGGCGAATACATCCAGATCCGGGGCTCCAATTTTCGCGTCGTCGGCGTGTACGAAGACGTCTTTGGAAACGAAGACGACCAACGTCAGATTTTCGTCCCGCTCTCGACCGTGCAGCTTTTGAATGGCTCTTCTGCCGAGCTCACCGGAATGGGCGTGACGATTGCCAATTCCGACATGGAAGTGGGCAAGTCGCTCGTCAAGACGATGCAGGAGATGTTCGCCGAGCACCACCGCTATTCGAAGGACGACACTCGCGCGGTGCATTTTTTCAACAATCTCGAGTTTTACGCCAAGATCAGCCGCATGTTCGTGTGGATTCGCGCGTTCATCTGGCTCGTGGGAATCGGAACCCTTCTCGCGGGCATCGTCGGCGTGTCCAACATCATGCTCATTTCGGTTAAAGAGCGCACGCAGGAGATCGGCATCCGCAAAGCCATAGGTGCGACTCCCGCCGCCATCGTGCGCATGATCGTGGCCGAGAGCTTGCTCATCACGGCGCTCGCCGGATACTTGGGACTCGCCGCCGGTATCGGCGCGATCAGCTTGGCCAACGGCTTCCTGCCGCCCATGAAAGGCCTCCGCGATCCGTCGGTGAACTTCGAGGTGGCGCTAGGAGCCACCGTTCTCATCGTCATTGCCGGCACGTTGGCGGGACTCTTTCCCGCGCGCCGAGCCGCCTCCACCCACCCCATCACCGCCCTCCGAAACGAGTAAGCCATGCCGCCGAACCGCTCCGCGAGCCTTTGGGACCTCGATACCTGGGAAGAGGTGTGGTCGAGCCTGCGCCGCAACAAGCTGCGCGTCTTCTTGACCGCGTGCGGCGTGTTTTGGGGCATGCTGATGCTGACGCTCTTGCTCGGCTTCGGCACCGGTTTGCAGCACGGCGTCCAGCGCGACTTCATGGGGCTGGCGCGTTACATCGTCTTCATCCGGCCGGACAAAACGCTTCTTCCCTACGAGGGACAGGGCCCGGGGCGGCAGATCAAACTGACCAACGAAGACGTCGACGCCGTGCGGAGCGTGCCCGGAGTGCAGATCGTTGCGCCTCGGCTGATGTTCGGCAACTTCGGAGACGGACAGAACGTGGAATCCGGCGCCAAAACGGCCAACGTCATCGTCAACGCGGCGACGTCCGATTACCCGGCCATCGAGCCGATCGAGCTCGTTTACGGCCGTAACTTCAACTTAGGCGACGAGAGCGACGAGCGGAAGGTCGCCGTCATCGGACAAAATGCGTCGCGCGTGCTTTACGGCGAGGACAATCCCGTCGGGCGGTATTTGAGCTACCACGGGGTCTTCTTTCAAGTCGTCGGCGAGCATCGCAGCTTGAAGTCGGGACCGCAGGGAGAGCGCATGGACAATTCGCTTTTCATTCCTCTCTCGACGGCACAGCGTGCCTTCAATCAACGAGGCAACGCGACTTGGGCCAGCGTCGTCGTGGCTCCCGATGCGTCGGCCGCCGACGTTCAAAAAGAGGTCGTCGCTCGGCTGCGTAAGCGACATCACGTGCATCCCGACGATCCGCAGGGCATCCGGTCCTTCAACTTGGCGGCCGAGTTCAATCGCCTCATGAACATCTTCATCGGAATTCGTATCTTCGTTTGGTTCGTCGGCACCGCTACGCTCTTGGCCGGCGTTCTCGGCGTGAGCAACATCCTGCTCATCACCGTCAAAGAGCGCACCCAGGAGCTCGGCATTCGCAAGGCGCTCGGAGCAACGCCGTCGTCCATCATAAGGATGGTGGTCGCCGAATCCTTGGTGCTCACGTTGCTGGCGGGTTACCTCGGCATCATCGTCGGCGTCGGTCTGCTCGAAGTGGCCGGCCGCATCACGGCCAAGATGCCACAAGCGCCGGTTTCCGCACCGGAAGTCGATCTCAAGATCGTGATCGGAGCCGGCTTCATCCTGCTCCTCGGCGGTTTCGTAGCCGCGATCATGCCCGCGCGCCACGCGGCGCGTCTCCAACCCGTCGAAGCCTTGAGGGCCGAATAATGCGCAAACTCCTCCCCTTTGCCGTGGTGCTCGGCGTCTTGCTCGCCTTTGGCGGCACGCTCGCCTTTCTCTATCAAAAGTCGCAGCCTAAGCCGGCGCCTTACCAAACGGTTCAGCCCAAGGTGACCACTATCGTGAAAAAGGCAGTCGCGCCGGGGGCCATCGTGCCGCGCCGCGAGGTGGTGCTGAAACCGAGGATGTCGGGCATCATCGAGAAGCTTTACGTCGAGCCCGGTCAAGAGGTCAAAGAGCGCGCCCTCGTCGCCAAGATTCTCATCATCCCCAACATGGTCAACCTGAACGCGGCCGAGTCGAGGGTGATCGAAGCCGAGCTCAGCGTGGCCAACGCTACCCGCGAATACGGGCGCTCCAAGGATCTCGTCGATCAGCAGCTCGGCGCGCAAACGGAATTGAGCCAGCGGGAGCTCACGCTCCAGCTCAAAACACAGGAGCTCAACACCGCCCGCAACAATCTGCAGCTCGTCAAAGAAGGCGCCGCGCGCAACGCGGGCAAGGTGGGCAATCTCGTGACGTCCACCGTGGCCGGCACCGTGCTCGACATCCCCGTCAAAGAGGGGAGCAGCGTCATCGAGGCGAACAACTTCAACGAAGGTACGACCATCGCCGTGGTTGCGGACATGAAAGACCTCATCTTCCAAGGCCGTGTCGATGAGTCGGAGGTCGGCAAGGTGGACATCGGAATGCCGGTCACGATCTCCGTCGGCGCGCTGGGCGCCGAGACCCTGGTCGGCAAAGTCGAGTACATCTCACCGAAGGGCAAGGAGAGAGACGGGACCATGGAGTTCGAGATCCGAGCCTCGGTCGCCATAAAATCCGGTGTTTTGCTGCGCGCCAACTACAGCGCCAATGCCGACATCATCTTGGAGCGCCACGAACAGGTGCTCGCGATCGACGAAGGCGCGGTCCGTTTCGAACAGGGGCAACCGTACGTGGAAATCGAGCTCGAGCCGAACCGCTTCGAGCGGCGTAGCGTCAAGCTCGGACTATCCGACGGGCTCCTCGTCGAGGTAGTCTCCGGGGTGGAGAAAGAGTCGCGGCTCAAGAAGCAGGAGCCGGAGAACAAGAACAAGTCCAGCTGAGCGGGCGGCCATGGGGAAGAACGTCGAGCGAACCACCTTTGGTTTCTCCGTGCATACCGGTTGGGCCGCCCTCATCGCGGTTGCGGGATCGCCAGCTTCCCCCCTGATCCTCGATCGCTCTCGCATCGAAATGATTCCCGATAGCGAGCGCGACCCGCCCCGGTTCGTCTATCACGCCGCCCAGGAGCTCGCGCTCGGCGCGGCCGAGCGCGTCGTGCGCGTGGCCACCGAACAGTCTCGTGCCCGCGCCTTGTCCGCTCTCAAGGCGGCCGTCGCGGAGCTCGGAAAACGCGGACACGAAGTCGTCGCCAGCGGCATCCTCGTCTCCGGTCGACCTCCGGACGCCGATCTCGCCACGATTCTCAAGAGCCACGCCTTGCTCCACGCGGCGGAAGGCGAGCTCTTTCGACAAGCGATCAAGAGCGCCAGCGAGAAATTGAAGATACCCGTCACGGAGGTTCGCGCGCGCGAGCTACCGTCGCGCGCGGCGGGTGTGCTCAAAGTTTCCGCGGCGGAGCTGCCCGACCGTCTCGCCAAAATCGGACGATCCGCCGGCCGACCCTGGTCGAAAGATCAAAAAGACGGCTTTCTCGTCGCGCTCCTTGCGGCTTCTGCTTAACCTTCGCTCGTGAATACGACGCGCGCTTCAATGACGCTCGCGCGAGTGACGGCGATGCTGGCGTTGCTCACTACGGCGGCCTGCAGCGAATCGGCGGACATCGCGCCCGTGCCAGACGGCGCACCCGGCAACACCGCCGACACCGGCACCCGCCCGGAGGACGACGGCCATTCCGGTGGGGTGACCGATGCATCCTCGGGTGACTGGACGCCCCTGCCGCCATTGGCCAGCGGACCGCGGCAAGAGACAGGCGTGGCCGCGCTCGCCGGCAAAATTTATGTGATCGGCGGTTTCAATCTGGCGGGCGTCGTCGTTCCGACCGTCGAGGCGTACGATCCCGCTTCACGCGCGTGGTCGGCCGTCGCGCCCTTCCCCCGCCCATTGCACCACGCCAACGCAGCCGCCGTCGGCGACAAGATCTACGTCGCGGGTGCGCTCGCCGACGCGACGTTTCGCGCGATCGGCGACGTGTACGTCTACGACCCTGTCAGCAACAGTTGGGCGCCCAAGACAGCGCTTCCCGGCGGACAAGAGCGCGGCGGCGCGGGCGTCGCGGTGATCGGCACCAAGATCTACGTGGCCGGCGGTTTTCGCGGCGGAAACAGCGTCGCCGACTTTTCTTCCTACGACACCTCTTCCGATATGCACGCTTCGCTTCCGCCGCTCGCGCAAGCGAGCGATCACCTGGTCGCAGGTGCCGTGGGCGGTGTCGTTTACGCCATCGGCGGCCGCTTCGGCGGCATCACCGGGCTGATGGGTCGCGTGGTCGCATTCGATCCCGCCGTGGGCAACTGGTCGGAGCGAGCGCCCATGATCACACCGCGCGGAGGCGCCGCGGCGGCCGTGGTGCGCGATCGCATCGTCGTCGCGGGAGGCGAGGGGAACGTCGCGGTCCCCTCGGGCGTCTTTTCGCAGACCGAGCTGTTCGTCCCCGCTAGCAACACTTGGTTCAGCCTTCCCCCTATGCGCACCCCGCGCCACGGCACGGGCGGTGCGGCGATTGGCAATACCTTCTACGTACCCGGCGGCGCGGCCGTTCAGTCGTTCGGGGCGAGCGCCGAGGTCGAGACGATCGAGCTTTGAGCAGCCGGAGCCCGGGTTACGGTATCCTGGCTCGGTATGAACTGCGACACTTGCGGCAATCCTATCGACCGACAGGATACGGAGCGCGGCAGCTGCACGCACTGCGGTGCCGTGCTCGCGCACGTGATCCGCGCCGCCGAGAAGGCGGAGCTCGTGCGGCGCGTCGTCGCGCAGGGGCATGCCGTGCGCATCGAGGGAGACCGCATCGAAGCGGGCGCGCCACCCGGTCCGCGGAGAGACGGTCCCGAGGGCGCCATTTACGAAGCGCGACCGCTGCCGTTAGGGGTCGCGGCCGCGCTGGGTCTCACCCTTGCGGTGGCGCTCTATGTCTACTTTGCCGCCGTCCGTCGCGTCGAACCACAGCCGCCGCCAGTTCCCGCCACGGCTGCGATCGCCGAGCCGATGCATCCCGCTATCGCCCCGCGCTCTGCGAACAATGAGCAGCCGGAAACGGCGCCCAGCGCCGCCACGAACGAAGTCAATGCGGCACCTCCCAAGCCGACATCGGCACGCGCGCCCGGCCCGGCCTTGCCGCGCACCGTCGATGGCATCGTGGCCGCGCACAAGGCGCAATACGACCGCTGCCAACGCGAGGAGCTCGGGCGCAATCCCGCTGCAGCGCGGCGCTACTCCGTTGCCGTGACCGTCGACCCCGACGGACGGGCGGAGTGGGTCGAGCTGCTCAGTGAAGCGAGTCCAGCGATGAAGTCATGTGTGCAGACAATCACACGCGGCCTCGATTTTCCGAAGCCGTCCGCTGGCTCGACGCGATCCATCATCACATTGTCGTTCACGGGGACGCCGTGACGCGCGCTGCCTTGCGCGCCGTGCTGATGGGCTTCGGTCTCGTCGGAGCCGCGGCCTGCGCTTCTTCGCGCACGATCACGGTCGTCAATGACGTTACGGTGACGTTCGACGCGCCGAGCGACCGGCTCCCAGTCGACCCGGCCAACGCGCGCCTCGCGGCCGCTGCGCGGGAGGTGCGCGAGCTGCTCGGTCACCCGCTCTCCATCGCCATCGATGTGAGTCTTGCTCCCGAGTACAGGGACGGATTCGACAGCGCATTGACGAGCGCTTTCGAGCAGCTTGCTACCGAGCTCGAGCGCGGCAAGAAAGGAGACGAGCTTACGCTGCGCTCGGCCCGTCAAAAACTCACCCGGATCGTCATCCGCTACGCGCCCGGAGCGTCGCGAGGCGAGCTCGAGCCTCGCTTCGACGCCGATGGCGCGGTGCTCGTCAAGGTCGACGCCAAAGCGCGCACGCTCATCCCCGTTGCCGACATCCTCTGGTTACTTCGCGAATCGGCCGAGAAAGAGCAAGCCGCGGACCTTGCCCACCGCGCTCCGGAGGAGATCCCGGCTGCGCAGCACGCCGCGTACGTGAAATGGTTGCGGGGTTCGCTCGACGGACGTGCTCGCACCAGCGACGACGCACGCAAGGCGCGCGAGCGCGAGCGTATCGCGCTCGCCATCCGCTTTCTGCCGAAGGTGGAAGGGGACGACAACCGACAGGCGTTGCTCCGATGGCTCATCGACACCGCGCTCCGCGATCTCGCCTGGGAACGCCACGGTCAGGGCGCCGAGGCGGTCGAAGCATCGCAGCGGATGGCGGCGTGGCTCGAGCGCGATTTCGCCAGGCTCCCCGCCGACGCGCGCGCACAGGCGCTCGACACATTGCTTGGCCGAGGCGTGAAAAATGCGCGGCTCTTGGAGTGTGCTTTCGCGCTCGCCACGCGCACCATCGACGCCTGGCGCAGTGCAGGGCACCCTTTGCCGGTCGAACACGGGCCGTCCATGCCGCGCGAATTCGAAGTCGTGGTTTGCCCGCACCCTAAAAACGACCGTGACAACCGCTCGCTCGCGCCGCGCTGCGAAGGGGGCATCGTTCGGCTCGCCCTTGCCACCGAGTCGGGCCGCGCCCGGCTCGGGGAGCTTCTCGCGTCGCGCAAGGACCCTGTTCTGGTCGAGCACGTCATGGTCAGCGCCGGTTACTCCACCTACGAGGGCGGCGAGGGGCAGGGGTTTACCCTCTTGCGTGCGGTCGAAGCGGACCCACCGTCGCTGCGTATGGCGCTGCGCGTCCTTGCCGAGGACCACGCCCATGGCGCGGTGATCGACGTGTGGATGGCGGAGATGCGACGTC
>DATHEQ010000477.1:0-23286 GCA_035318505.1 Polyangiaceae bacterium
TGAACGCCACACGCTCTTCACCGTTCCCCTCTGCCCTTGAGGTCGCGATCGCAGGTATGCTCCGATTGCTCGCCCGGGTCGGCTCGTCGAAGGTTGTCTCAGTCTTCCGGGCCCTGACGCCCTAGACTGGTCCATGCTCCACGGCCTGCGAAGTGGCGATCGACATGGTCCAGACGCGCGACCTTCGCGCGCTGCCCGCAATGCGACAGTGAGGCGCGTGTCTCACTCTTTACAGATCGAGATAGCGCTCGGGATCTTCCCACCCGCGTACGGTGAGGGATTCGTGCCGTACGGGTGATCCATGAAGAACTGAAAGACGCCGCCGACGACGCCCGAACCGGGAATGCTGTGGCCGCCTCCGTGATCGCAGAACATCGCGAAGTGACCGGCGTTCTTCAGCGTCATCTGCCAGGTCTGGCTCATGGTGTAAAAATTGGTCGTCCCGCCAAAGATGTCGCCAGTTCCGCCGGTGAGGATCATCGTGGGAAACTTGTTGTTCATCTCCTGAAATGTTGAGGTGCCCTGCTGACCGCCCGAATAGCAGGCGACGCTCGCCAGGATTTTCGATCGCGCGAAGCTGAGATGTGTCGTCATCAACCCACCCGCGCTGAACCCCAGGGTGTGCACGCGCGCGGGGCTGATCGTCGTCTTTTGCACGGCACAAGCCACGATCTCGTCGAAGAGCGCGTCGTGATCGGCATTGTGGCTGAGCCACGGAAAGGCGTCAGTCGGGTAAGAATCGTAGGGTGCCGCGATGATACCGCCGGCGGCGGCGACAGCGGCCGCCGGTAAGCCGGGGCTGAACGCTCTCGTCGGTTCGGTGGGGTTGCTCCCCGTTGCGTACCAATAGACGATCAGCGGTCCGCCGCTCTTCGACGCGCTGCCCATCGTGATTGCGACCTTGCGCGTTCCGCCGACGGCGGGCGTGAAATTCACGTCACCGGTAACAAAATCGGGGCACGTTCCATTGGGCGGCGGAATCGCAGGTCCGCCATCGATGGGCGGTGGCGGCGCGGCATCGACGGTGCCTCCTCCTGCTCCGCCATCCTTGCCTGCACTTCCCCCGCTGCCGGCAGTGCCAGCTGTTCCAGCTTTGCCGCCCGCGTCCACGATGCCGCCGGTTCCACCGCTGCCCGCGCCGCCGGTTCCCGCAGCGCCGCCAGTTCCTGCCGTTCCGCCCGTGCCCGCGGTTCCGCCGGTTCCCGCGCCGCTCGATCCTCCCGCCCCTCCGGTGCCGGACCCGCCCGTGCCGCTCGCACCGCCGGTGGCCGATCCACCGCTGCCGCTCGCACCGCCGGTTCCCGTCGTGCCACCCGTGCCGCCGGTGCTCGATCCTCCGCTACCGCCGGTCGCGCCGCCCGTGCCCGTGGTGCCGCCGGTGTTCGATCCCCCGGATCCTCCGGAGCCACCGGCGTTGGAACCGCCTTTGCCCGCTCCGCCGCCGCTCTGCCCCGATCCGCCGGCGCCCCCTCTGCCGGTTCCGCCTCCGGATCCCGGATCCGAACACGCAGCGGTCAACAGCACGAACAGCGACGACAAAGCCGCGTGGCGCAACGTCATAGGAAACCTCCAGCTGCGGGAATCGCAAATTGCGCAGCGATTCATTCGTTTAGCACGACCGTTCGTTTTGAGAAAGCATTAGCGACAGCTGCCAACGCCTTCTTTTGTCCAAAGAGTCGGCGCGACGCGGTCGAGCTTGTTGAATGAGTGGGAATGCGCATTGGCGCTGTCAATTGTCACTCGCGCTGGAATCAAGGCGCGAGATCGACGCGACAGCGCTGCATCCCGACGGCCCATCCCATCGAGTAGCGCGCGTTGATCTCGCTCTGCGGATTGAAATGAATCGCCCCACCGTCCCGCCATCGGTAGGCGTCGACGCCGAACGGTCCGAAATAGCCCGCTTCGAGCAGTGCTTCGGCCGCGCCGCGCGTCGCTGCGCGAAACGACGCTTCTTCGTTCGGCTCGAGATCGGTCGCGAGCGCCGTCCCCTGCCACGCGCCCGACTCGTCGCAGGTTTGTCGCGTCGGTTGTCCCAGCGTGATGGCGCCGCTCCGGGACACGAAGCCGTGCCACCCGTAATCGGCGATTCGCTCGACCCAAGGCTCGACCTGCAGGCCGTCGCTGCGGCGAAACGACGCCTCGACCCACGTAATGACCGACGGATCGAGACGTCCTTGGGCGACGCGCCGTCGACCCCGCCCCGCGAATCCGAACGGCCGCTTGAGCAGCCAATGACCACTCGGGCTTTCGCTCATCACGACGGTCGTGAGGTCGTCGGCGGTCGCGACGAAGCGCCCCCCGGGCAGCGTTTGCCCGAGCTCGGCGCTGAATCGGCGATGATTCACCCGACGAAGCACGCCGAGGTCAGGCGCCCCAACGGGCGTTGCACCCGCTGCGATGAGCCGTTGCAAGGCGCGCGGCGTGGGACACCACGCGCGTCCTATGCTCGCATCGAGTACACGGTCGTTCTCGCCGAGCACCACGTCTTCTGCACCGAGCAGCGTCCCGAGCGCGCGCACGAGCTCCGGCATCCTTTGCCTCGTGCGCGCGCTCGGTGTGTGCGCGTCAGGCGTCTCGAGCTCGTGCTCGGCGTCAAAATTCAGCACCCACGCGCTGCGCTGCCGCGGCATCAGCCCGACCAGGCCCCCAGATCGTCGATGAACTGCTCCGACATCCCGCAGCGCAGTCGATCGCGGCGATTGATGGGCTCGCCGCGCATGACCGTCGGCGTGAGCGGCGGCACGAGGTAACTCGTCCACCCGCGGAAGCTGTCCTCGCGCGTCCATTTCTGGAACCACGTCAGCGCGAACCGAACGTGCGGGATCTCCTCTTCGCCGATCTGCTCCTCGAGCTCGGCGCCGCGCGCGTCGCCCGCGCCCCGCAGCTTCTGGGCAAAGCGCTGGGTGTGGTCGAGGTTGCCACCCTCGAACCCCATGCCCATCAGCGCCGCGAAATGCGCTGCCGTCGGGCAACTTGGTACGCGCTCCCAAAACCAGTCGCGCACGGGAATGCTCCCGAAGGTGAAGCCGAGCGACGACAAGTAGTCGAGATAAAGTCCCATGTGCCGCACTTCGTCGCCGAGCACACCGAGCAGACCGCGACGAAAGGCGGGGGGCGTCTCGGGAAAGGCGAGCAGCGCCCAGGCCATGAGCTCCGCGGCTTGCAGCTCGTGGTGGAGGAAAGTGTGCATCAACTCCGCGCGCCGCTCGGGCGATCGCAGGGCGCCTTCGCCCGGGCTCTTGCGGGCGCGACCGGTGGTAGCGAGCTCTCGCGGGCGCCCCGGGAGCGGCAGGCGGCACGGCAACGGCCCCTCTTCCCATATCTCGGGAATGGGCGGGGGGGCGAGCTTGATGGCGAGATCGGTAGAGAGCACGAACTCTTTGGCCCACGCTTCGACGGTGCTCATGGAGTTGCCCGGCGCATGTTCGTAACGCACGGCTCGCTAGCGATATACCATGATGCCATGAGTGCCATGATTAGGATCCTCGATCTTGTGCCCGGCCAGCGACCGGTCGTCTCGGATTCGGCGGACAAGATAGCGCCCCCCCAGCCGGGCCATACGCGCTGGATCGACATCAAGGAGCAACGCGAGGCCGACATGCAGCTGCTCGGCGAGCGATTTCCGTTTCACCACCTCACGCTCGAGGATTGCCTTCACTTCGATCAGCGGCCGAAAGTCGAAGAATTCGACGACTACCTTTTCGTCGTTCTCCATGCCTTTTCCTGCCCGAGCGAGACTTGCGACGCCGAAGCGGAAGAGGTGCACCTGTTCCTCGGGAGTCAGAATTATCTCATCACGGTCCACACCGCCGACATCGCTGCCATCGACACCGTGTGGAAGCGTGCGGAGAGCGACGCAGGTCTGGCCACGCGGGGCGCCGATTTCCTGCTCTATCTGGTGTCCGACGCGATCGTCGACGCGAACTTTCCCATCCTCGACCGCGTCAACGATGCGCTCGAGTCGATCGAAGACTCGGTGCTCGAGCGCCAGAACCCGGACGATCTCGCCCGGATATTTCAGCTCAAGCGCACCCTCGTCCTCATGCGTAAAGTGCTGTCGCCGGAGCGCGACGTCTTCGCCGTCCTTTCCAAACGCGGCGACCCGCGCATCTCGGAGAAGACCGCGCTCTACTTTCGCGACGTCTACGATCACTTGGTACGCATCTACGAATCGATCGATGCGGGGCGCGATCTCCTGGGCAATGCGCTCGACGCCTACTTGTCGATGACGTCCAACCGCACCAACGAAATCATGAAGCGGCTCACGCTGCTCAGCGCCGTCTTTCTACCGCTCACGTTCATCACCGGCTTCTTCGGGCAGAATTTCGAGCATCTGCCGTTTCATTCGGACGCGCTCATGTACGCGATGGCAGCATGCTGCATCGCCATCCCCACGGTGATGGTGGTGGTCTTCAAACGCAGCGGCTGGTTCTGACCCGCGAACCGTGTCTACTTCGGCGGCACTGGAGGCTTGTTGTCGGGAATGACGCAGGCCGAAAGGTCGAAGAGCATGAACTCGAGGGCCTTTTCCTGATCGCTCATCATCGTGGTCTTGCAGCCGTCGGGGAATTCCGTTCGACTCGAGGTGTCCGACGCCGACACGTGAATGTCGGAGAACACGACGCGGCCACACTGCTTGTCCTCTGCCACGCCGACCGGCGTGTTGAACGAGAAGTACTGCGTCGAAACGGGCGTCGTCGCGTACACCCACCGCTGAGAGATGCCGTCCGTCGGCCGGTTCACGGTGTGCTTTCCCTCGGTGATGATGAGCTGGCCAAGGGGCGCCTTGCTGCCCACGGCCACCATCCATTCGGCGAGTGCCAGACCTTTCGGAAAAGTCATGTCGATGGCGGCGGTGAAAGGATTGGGGAGGTCGGCGATATGGTGCTCGAACGCCGCGACGGTGGGGAACGGGTCCGGACCTTTTTCGAGCCAGTAGTTGTGCCAATGCGAAGCGAACACGCGGCCGCCGACGCTGGTGTAGTCCTGCATCGCCTTGAGGGCGGCGGGCGTTTTGTTCATGCTCACCTCATACCCCTCGCAGGAAAGCAGGACGATGTCGTACCCCTTCAGCGAGTTGAGGTTATCCCACAACGTCGGCGCGGGCGTGAAGGGGGCGCCACCGTTGAGTGAGGCGTTGTACTTGGCTGCGCCCTCCTGACCGGCGTAAAAGTTCACGCGACCTTGGCCCGTCTCGGGCGTCATCTCTGCTGCGTCGATGCCAACCTTGCGCAGCAAGCACTCGAGAGCGTCGGCGCCGCCGGTCGTGAGCGCAATGCGCGGGAGATGCCCCTCGGTCTTGTTCTTCGGCATGCGCGTCTGATTGCGATCGGAGAGCCGCGTATCGGTACAACTCGCCGGTTTTGGGATCGTGAACTCCCGCCGCCATTTGCCGACCTGGATGACGATGGGCACGTTGTCGGCGAGGGGCACGTTGTCGAGTTTGAACTCACCCTTCGAATTGGTGAGCGTGCTCGTCACGGGTTCGCCCGACACCTTGCCGCACGAGTCGCACGTCGCACCGGTAGGAATCTCCTCGAGCGGGGCGTTCGGTACGTAGACGATGACGTTGTAGAGCGGATTGATGCCGGCCGGGTCGTAGACGGAGCCGCTCACCGACGTCGTGCCGCCATTGGCGCACGCCTGTTCCTTGCATCCGACGAGCTTGCAGGTGTTCTGATAACACTGGAGGCCCTTGCAGTTGAGCCCACCGGTCGCGGCGTCGCTCGACGTGATGCCCGTGCCTCCCGATCCGATGGGTCCGCCTCCGAGGCCGCCGGTTCCGGTGGTCGTGGCCCCTGCGCCCGCGCTGCCGGTGCTGCTAGCGCCCGACCCGCCGCGTCCGGATTTGCCTTCGCCTTCGCTCGCGGCGCAGCCAAAACCGATCGCGCCGACCACACCAATGCCGACCAAGCGGGTCAACGTGTCGCTTAGGCTCATCGTTCATCCTCGCGCGCGGACTTGGTTGCAAACAGGGAAGGGCCGACGCTCCCGTCTATGTTCTTTGGATCAGGGGGGAAATGCCGCCACCCCCGTCCGGCACTCGCGGTCAGTATGCCCGGCCGGCCGAATGTGTCAACGACGCCGCGCGGCGGCATCCTCGGCATGGTGAGCCGTCGTGGCGAACGGCGACCACGCGCTGCGGGTTGATGTCGCGCCCGCCACGTGTGGAAATGGTCGTTCACCGTCCTGGTCATGCTCCTACGTCCGCTATCGCCTCCTTACGACCCCGTGGAATGGGCCAAGAAGCCGTTCCCCGAAAAGAGCCGCATGGTTTGCGAGGCCTGGGCGATGCCTGCAAGCTCGGGTTGTACGTCGGTGGTTGGATGTTCTTCTGCAGCTTCACTCCGGGGATGGGCAACCTTGCGAACTTCGGGTCCTGGTGGCTGACCTCGCAAGCTTTTCAAAAGGCGATTCTCTGGAGCACGCTATTCGAGGGTTTCGGAATTGGCGCGGGCAGTGGCCCGCTCACTGGGCGGTATGTGCCGCCTTTCGGTGGCGTGCTTTATTTCTTGCGGCCGGGGACGACCAAGCTGCCCCTTTTCGAAGGCGCGCCGATCATCGGCGGGTACCGCCGCACGTGGCTCGACGTTCTGCTCTACGCCGCCAACGTCGCGCTCGTCATCGCGACGCTCGCCATGCCGACCCCGCCTCGCGAGCTGCTCATCGCCATCGCCATTCTCGTGCCGATACTCGGCGCGCTCGACAAGACGTTGTTCCTCTGTGCGCGCGGTGAGCACTATTGGACGACCATTCTGATCTTCGCGCTCGCGTCCGACTTCATCCCGGGCGCGAAAGGCGTGCAGGCGGCGCTCTGGTTTTGGGCCGGCTTTTCCAAGCTCAATCATCACTTCCCCGCCGTCGTCGGTGTGATGACGAGCAACAGCCCGGTCACCCCTTTTGCCTGGATGAGACGGCTCATGTACCGGAAGTATCCCGGCGATCTTCGCCCCTCGCGACTCGCCGTCTATGCGGCGCACACGGGAACGGGGCTCGAATTCGCCGTGCCCATCGTGCTCTCGTGCGGTCGCGGCGGCGTTGTCACGGCGGTGGGGTTCGTTCTCATGCTGGTCCTGCACGGCTTCATCACATGCAACGTGCCGATGGGCGTGCCCCTCGAGTGGAACGTGATGATGGTCTATGGCGGATTTTTCCTGTTCGGGCAGCACGCCACGGAAACGGTGGCGGCCGCAACGCCGTCGGTGCTCGCCGTCCTTGCCGTGATGTGCGTTGCCCTCCCGTTACTCGGTAACTTCTTTCCGGCTCGGGTGCCCTTCCTTTTGGCGATGAGGTACTACGCCGGAAATTGGGCCTACAGCGTGTGGTTTTTCCGGCACGAGAGCCACCGCAAGCTCGACAAGCTGACCAAGAGCTCCGGCTGGATCTACGACCAGCTCGGGCGTCTTTACGATCGAACGCTCTCCATCGCGATCGTCGGCAAGGTCATGGCGTTTCGCTTGATGCACCTGCACGGCCGCGCGCTCGCCGACCTCGTCCCCAAAGCCTTGCCGCGTTTCGAAGAGTACCAATGGATCGACGGAGAAATCGTGGCCGGCATGGTGCTGGGATGGAATTTCGGCGACGGGCACCTCCACCGCGAGCAGCTCCTTCGCGCGGTGCAGGAACAATGCTCGTTCGAAGAAGGGGAGCTACGCTGCGTCATGGTGGAAGCGCAGCCACTCGGCCAATCGACGCTGCATTATCGCATCCTCGACGCCAAGACCGGCCAGCTCGAAGAAGGTGATGCCGATATCGGCGTACTCCGCGCGCGACAACCATGGGGGGAAACGGCGTGACGTACTTGGTCTTCAGTCAGGAATCCGGGTGCCCGCCCTTGGAACGGCTCGCCGCCCATGCGACCCGATTTTTTTCGACGACGCTCGAGCTCCTCGAGCAAGACGAGCAGTCGGTGTTGCTGAGACTCGTTTGCGCGCGTCCCGCTCTGCGCGGCGAGTTCCGCATCGCGTCGCGGGCCACGACCAAGGACGATCTCATGAACGCTCGCGACGCAGAAGTGCGCGGTCAGGCCGCCGGGATGGCGGATCTTGCCGCGAGATGCAAGCAAGTGTGGACGATCGATGCCGCCGACGCGGCGGCGCCAAACGACGAGGTGTACCTCACCCTCGCCGGGATCTGCGCGTCCGTCGCCCTCGGTCCGGTGCTGCCGCCCGATCACTCGACCCTCTTCGGTGTGCGCGGCGCGATCGACCGACGTGACAAGGCACTTCTGAAGACGTGAGCATTCCCTGACCTACTCGGCACGTAGCGAGATCCCTTCATCGTTGACAATGGCGCGGCGTTCCGATGTGCTTCCGCGCCCATGACGCGAGCGCTATCGGGACACCAAGAGCAACGCATCCACTTTTCGCTGGGCAAGCGATGGACGGCGCTGCTGCCTTTCATGATGGCGGTCGGTTGCGCAGCGAGCACGAGCGCGTCGCCCCCAGCTGCCGTGTACGTGCCCGCAGAAGGCGATCTGCCGTTTTCGCCCGTCGTTCGCGCCGGGCCCATGCTCTATCTGTCCGGGCAGATCGGCACGACCAGCATGGCGCCTCCCACCCTTGCCACTGGCGGGATCGAAGCGGAGGCGCGCCAAGCCATGGAGAACATCAAAGGGGTGCTCGCCAAGAGCGGCGCCACCATGGACGACATCGTGAAATGTACCGTCATGATGGCCTATATGCGTGAGTGGCCGGCGATGAACGCGGTGTATGCAAGCTACTTTCCGAAGCACAAGCCCGCACGGAGCTCGTTCGGCACGGCGGGCCTCGCGCTCGGTGCGAAAGTCGAGATCGAGTGCTCGGCCTATCGGCCCTGACGCGCGCGACCTAAAAAGACGCGTGCTAAGATAGCCGTTCGATCGGATGCACGAAAAACGACAACACAGCCGTGTCACGCTCTCGGCCGTCGTGAACCTGTCGTCGGAGGACAACTTCTACGCCGGGGCCGCGCGCGACATCTCCGTCGGCGGTCTTTACGTAGAAACCGAGACCGCTCTCGCCATCGGCACCGAAGTGACGGCGCTGCTCAAGCTCCCGTCCAAGGTCTTGTCGCTACGAGCCGAGGTGATGTGGTCGGTGGCCACCGGATCGAAGACCGTCGGCATGGGACTTCGTTTTTTGAACATCCCCGCGCCCGCCAAACGAGAGATCGAAGCCTTCATGCTCCTGCGTCAGCCGATCAGCTTCGCGGTCGAAGATGCCGACGAAGCTGGCAAGGGACCTCCTCCGCTTCCCCCGTCCACTCGCGGGAAATAGCTCGGGTCAGCGCGCGGCTGCGCGACCATGGGCGCGATCGGGATGGGCGAGGCCCGTCGCTCGCGACGTCCAAATAGGTCTGCGGTCTCGTCGGCGCGAACGAGGGCGGAAGCGGTGAACAGCGCGGCCGCCGCCGCCCACGCAAGGAGATGCGTCCGGTCCCTTGCCGTCACTCCAAAACTCGCATCAGCTTGAGTACTTCGGCGCGCAGATCGACGTTTTGTCGCCGGGCTCGCGGGAGATGAACGAGCAGTTTCGGTTTGCCGGACACGACGTCGAAGCCGAGAACGACCCCTTGCTGCACGTAGTCGGGTACGGAAGCGACCGTGAGAACGTCAACGCCGTCGAGCGCGTCGCGTATGTCAATAATGCGATCGCCGAGGCCGGGCCCGACGATGATGATGGCGAGGTGCCGGGCGCGACATTGCTGTGCGAGATCGGCCGCACTGGTGAAAGGCGCGATGCGCTCCTCGTGGGGCAGGCCGCCGATCTGGGAAATCGATTGCAGCGCCAACTGCATGCGGGTGGCGAAGCGCGCCGATTCCGCATCGGCTGCATTGGTGACCAACAACACTTGCACGCGTGCGCCCGCGCGCGAGGACATGTTGCGGTCGTAGGCGGCGACTTTCGCGAGCAGCTCGGCCTGCAGCTCGATGGGGACCGCCAACAGCTCGGCGCGACCCCAATGCTCGCCGAAAACCGCAGCCGCGGCCAACGTCGCAGAGAGCAAGATCGACCAACGGTGACGGACCATTCAGTCGCTGCTCGTCGTACCCAGGTAGAGAGCTTCTTGGTGCATGCGGAGCGCGAGACGTCGGCGGTTGGGGCGCAGCTTCGAAGTGTCTACGCCGATGCCAACAGATTTCGATCCGGATGCAAACGGAGATCGTTGCTGCCATGCGCGCAGCCACGTAGTGGCGCTCGATACGCGTGTGCGCAACGCGGCGACAACGTGGGCGGGTCGGGGCGGGCGGATTACCGCAGCGGCGTTAGCGATGCTATCGAAGGGGCATGAGCGAAATGGCCGTGCTCGGTACGAGACCCCTCGGATTTCCGTGGGCGACCGATGATCCTTTTCTCTTTTGCGTTCATCACGACGATGCGTACCCCCGCGGCAATGGGCAGCTCGGTCCCGCGGCGTCCTTGTCCGGCAGAAACATCGGTCAAGACTTCGAAGGCAAAGACGGTTGGCGGATGTACCACGGTCACGACATTCCCGGCTTTCCGCAACACCCGCATCGAGGATTCGAGACGGTGACCATCGTGCGCCGCGGCTTGGTGGATCATTCTGATTCTCTCGGCGCGACGGCCCGCTTTGGTGAGGGTGACGTGCAGTGGCTCACCGCCGGGCGAGGCATCCTCCACTCCGAGATGTTTCCACTGCTCGACGAGACCGGGCCGAATCCGCTCGAGCTCTTTCAGATCTGGCTCAACTTGCCGAAGGCCGACAAATTCGTAGAGCCGCACTTCTCCATGCTCTGGGCGGGTCGAATGCCGTCCTTCCGCGCCGAAGACGATGCGGGCCGTTCGACGGCGATCACCATCGTCGCCGGGCGATTGGGTGAGGTGTCGCCCCTACCGCCCCCGCCCCATTCGTGGGCAGCGCGCGCTGAAGCGGACGTCGCCATTTGGACGATCGCGATGGCGCCCGGTGCTCGGTGGACGCTCCCACCCGCGTTGGCCAAGTCCAATCGAACGCTTTACTTCTTTCGCGGATCGTCGCTCATCGTGGGGGGGCGCACGATAGAAGGCTCAGCGGCGATCGCGCTACGCCCCGACGTCGAGGTGGCGTTGTCGAATGGGCCCGAAAAATCCGAGCTGCTCCTTCTGCAAGGTCGTCCGATGGGCGAGCCGGTCGTGCAGTACGGCCCCTTCGTCATGAACTCACAGAGGGAGATCGAGCAGGCGATTGCCGACTACCGCCGGACCTCGTTTGGCGGATGGCCTTGGCCGAACCATGCACCCGTTCACGCGCGGGACGCGGGGCGTTTCGCCAAACACGCCGACGGGCGCACCGAGCAAGGGCGCTAGCCGATCCTCAGCTGCGCGGCGCGGCACGGATTTCGAAGTCCGCTCCGTCTGACGTCCGTTGCCAGCGCGCGCGCACGGCTTCGATCTTGGCGACGCGGAGCACGGTTACGATTCCGGTCGCCACGCCATCGAGGTGAAACGCGGGCGGTTCGGGCCAACCGGTGAGCCGTGCGACGGAGTGGCCCGGCGCGAGGATGAACGCCTCCATTTTTCCGGTATCGAAGATGCGCGCGTACATGGTCGACGCGCGCCGAACGAGCGACTCCGAAGAGGTCAGGCGCAGAAAGAAGCGCCACGTCGTGCTGAACATCTCCTGGGTGGCGTGCTCGACCACGCGCAGATGCCAGACCGTCGGGTCTTCCTTGAGGACAGCTGCCATCGTTTCGTGAAAGGCACGCAGGCTCCCCAATCTGCACCACGAAACGGCGAGCACATCCCGGAGCTCATTGACCATTTCAGGCGGCAGCTGCGAAAGCGCTTGCTCGACCGCGGTGTCGCTCGCCAGCGCGCGCGCCGAGCGCATCTCCTCACGAACGATGGTTCCTCGAACCTTGGGATGCATGGGGGCACGTCGTAGACCCGAAGGGGGAGGAAAGAGGCTCCCTTTTCTAGAAGGTGACCCCGCTCTGCTCCGCTCTTGCAAATCCGACTCTCCTCGTCGCCCGCCCCCTTCGCCTTGAACTATGGGCCGCCGAGCGATGTGAGGCGACGAGCTTTTGATGAATGAACGGACATTCATCCAACTCGCGGCTGCCCTCGGTAAGTCTTTGGCCGCTGCGGCCACTACCTTCTTGCCGCACTTGGCCTTACTTGCGCCCGAAGTGACAAACATTGCGCCGCCCACTGTAGGCTTCGCCGGGCACTGTAAGTACGGTTGTCGTTTCTGAACCGGAGGATCGCTTGGTGCACAATCGAGATGCTGCATTCGTTCGAGCAAAGACCTCGCTTCACGCTGTCCTCATGGTCGCGACCGCCGCAGTTTGCGCGCAAGGTTGCTCGAGCGACGACGCGCTCGCCCCTGCCGGCGCATCGGGCGGCGCGGGGGGCAATTCGATGGACGCAGCGGCAGATAGCCGCGGCGCCGGGGGAAACGCGGTGGACGCCTCCGGTTCCGGCGGGGCGGGCGGCACCGGAGGCGCCACGGGCGGCGCCGCGGGAAAGGGCGGCGCCAGCGGTACGAGCGGCGGCGCGGGGACGACCGGCGGCGGCGCGGGGACGACCGGCGGCGGCGCGGGAACGACCGGCGGTACGGCGGGAACGAGCGACGGCTCGGCGGGACGATCGGGCGCCGGGGGCTCCGATCTCGTGGACGCCTCGGGCGTCGACGCACAAAACGACGCAGATGTGGCTGTCGACTCGGTCGGTTCGCCGGACGCGGTCGGCGACGGCAGCGTTTCGCGCCCACCGTGTATGAAGAGCCCGAATCAGGTCGTGCTCATCGGCGATTCTTACATCAATTGGGTTTCTCACACTTTTCCGGCAGATTTGACCAAAGAAGCTGGCGTAACGTATCGCATGTACGCCGTCGGCGGTACGGCCATGGCTTCCGGGGGGCTCGGGTTGATTCCTCCCCAATTCGACCAAGCGGTGGCGGCTGATCCCAACATCATCGCCATGATCATGGATGGCGGCGGCAACGACATCCTCGTTGCCGACACGGCGCAGTTCCCGCAAGGGGCCGACTGCAAACAGAACCTGATGTCTCCGATGATCCCCGACTGCCAGAAGATCGTCGACAAGGCGGTTACCAAGGCGGTTGAGCTCATGGACACGGCCGCCGACAAAGGCGTGAAGGACGTCGTCTATTTTTACTATCCGCACGTGCCGGATGGCACGCTCATCGGCGGCGCGCATCCCAATGCCATTCTCGACTATGCGCTTCCACGGGTGAGGGCGACCTGCGACGGCGCGAGCACCCGCACCGGTGGCCGCATGACGTGCCACTTTCTCGACCTGATTCCCGTGTTCGACGGGCATCCCGATTGGTTCGCCTTCACCGACATCCACCCGAATCCCACCGGCTCTCAGGCGATGGCCAAAGCGGTTTGGGCGATCATGAAGGACAAGTGCATCGCTCAGCCCGCCTCGAGCGGTTGCTGCGCGCCGTAGCGAGCGAGGCGGTCGTTCGCCGTTCGCCGGAGTGCGTCGTATCCGGGGTGCGACACCGCCGCCGTTGACCGATTCCTTTTTCGCGAAGCCTTTCGCGCCGACTTTCCACGGCCGAGGAACGGCGCGTTCGCGACCGTTCGTGGTCACGCATCGAACGTATTCGAGCGGCGCGGATGGCGCGGCAACGCTGGCGACGCGTGCGCCAAATTGGACGACATGCGCGTGTCGTAGCCTGAGTGCGACAACGCACGCAAAAGCGCGAGAATCTGCGCTTTAGGCAAACGTCGCGCGAGCCGTTTACCTAATCGCGAGGCCTTGATCCTATCGGCCTCGCAGGTGCCGCGCTCTGCAATGTATCCAAAATACGATTCCCATTCCACGTCCCCCAACGCCAGTTTCGATTCCAGAGAGACTCAGCATTCTCCCTTTCGCCGCGCGAAAGAAACCTGGTGCCGTCAGGCCACGAAGCTAGCCGTCCTCGCGCTGACGGCTTGTGCCACCGGGTGTCTCGGTGAGCCCATTTACGTGGATGAGCGCTTCACTCCCGAGGAAGAGAAGACGATTCAATCGGCCGCCGATCTTTGGACGGCGGCGACCGACGGCAAGGCCACCGTCGATTTCATTTTCAGGCAGCGCGTCGATTTGCGCGACACGGGCCGGCGAGTGATGGTGCGAGCTGGTGGGCGCGCGGCAGAAAATGCGTTTGAGCTCTTTCGTGAGGGTGACCCAGGCGGCCGTCATGAATCTTGGGATTCGGAAGTGATCGTGATCGTGCCCGAGCGGATGGACGGTATCGATCTCGAATACGTCGTTACCCACGAGCTCGGGCATCACTTCGGCGTCCACCACGTCGCCGACGAGACCGCCGTCATGTACTTTCAGCCAAACCCGAAATCGGCGCACTGCTTGACGCGCGAAGACCTGACGGCCTTCTGCGGCTCGAACGCATGCAACCCAGCGACGATGCACGCCTGCGACGACGGTTCGATCCTGCGCTGAAGCGCGGAGCGGCTAGGGCCTCTGCCCACTGCTCTCCGTTCCGTACTTTCGCGCCTTCCAAACGCCGAGACCTTCATCGAGCACGGTGACCTTGGTAAACCCTTTGCTCATCAGGCTTTGGGCAAGTCCGCGCGACTCGGCGTGCGGGCAGGAACAGTAGCAAACGAGCCACGAGTCCTTGGGCAGGTCGGCGACGTAGGGGTCCGGATCGTAGAACGGGACGCTGACGGCACCGATGATGTGCTCGGAGGTGTAGTCGGACGGCGCTCGTGCATCGAGCAGGGCCATGCGAGCGTGCCGATCGAGCTGCCCTTTGATGGTGTCGGCGGGCGTGGTCGCCGGAAACGGTTGAAAGCCAACCGGGTCGGGGCCACGAGGATTGAGCGGAACCGGGCCGAGCGGGATGGGCGGGGGGCGACTGGGTGGAGGCTGTACCACGGCGGCGGGGGTGGATTGCCAGCTGCGCACGAGCGCAACGAGGTCTTCGACGGTTCCGTCGCCGAGCATGGCGGCAAAGCCGGGCATGGCCGTGCCAAACCTGCCTTCGCGGATGGCGTGACGCAAAAACCCGTTGCTGGCGGCAAGCAAGAGTTCGACTTTGCCGATGTTGACGTAGGGGCCGCCGACGCCGTTTTGGCCGTGGCAACGGGCGCATTCTTGGGCGAAGACTGCGCTTCCGCGCGTCGTGTCGCCCGTGAGCGGTCGCTCGTCGAGCGTCGCATGCGGACGTTTGTCCCAGGTTCGTAAGAAGGCGATGATGGAGTCGACGTCGGCGCGCGAGAGCGGACCACCGCGCAGGATCGACCATGCCGACATGGTCGTGCCGCTGCGCCCATTGTTGATGGCCTGACGGAGAAAATCGTCGCTCACCGATGCGAGAAACGACGCATGGGTGATGGCCGGCGCCTGATCGGCTTTGTAGCCTGCGCCGCGCGGGCCATGGCAAACAGCGCACATCTGTCCGTAGAGCTGCGCGCCGCGACGCTCGATGCGTGTGCGCGGTACGGAATTGCAGCCCGTGGATCCCAAGGTGACGGCCAAAAGAGCAGCCCAGAAAAAGAGGGGGAGACGGCGCATGTTCGGCAGTGGTGTCCTTCGAGAACCTTGTACGACTGGCTGCGGCAGCGTAGCGGAAAGCGTCCGCCTTGCCACGACGTCGTTCGCGGTTTTGGCAGGGAGACCTCACGCTCGACATCGAAGGGAGCCCTCGCTAAAGAGGGCCGAGAGGTGTCCCATGCGCCGCTTCTCTTGGTTCGTCGCTACGCTCTCGCTCTACCTGTCGGTCGCCGTCCTCGCATGCCGCTCCGCTCCCACGGCGGGGGGGGCAGGGGGTTCCAATCCTGCGGTCCCCACGTCGACTGCCGCGGTGGGCTCCGCCGCGTCTGCTGCGTCGTCCGGCGGCAGCGCCGTGGAACTCGAGGGTGGCGGACGCGGTTATCTCGTTCTGCCGGAGGGCAATGGGAAGCATCCTGCCGTCATCGTCATCCAGGAATGGTGGGGTCTCACCGACTGGATCCGCGAGAACACGGCGCGCTTTGCCCGACAAGGGTACGTCGCGCTGGCGGTCGACTTGTATCGCGGCCGAGCGACGGCCGACCCCGGCGAAGCCCATGAGCTGATGCGCGGCTTACCCGAAGATCGCGCCTTGCGCGATTTGCAGGCGGGGGTGAGCTTTCTCGCGGCCCGCGCCGACGTCGATGCCGAGCACATCGGGAGCGTTGGGTGGTGCATGGGAGGCGGGTATTCGCTGGCACTCGCCACCGCCGAGCCACGCCTTCGCGCAGCCGTCGTCAACTACGGCCGGCTGGTTACGGAGCCCGCCAAACTCGAAGCGATCCGTGCCGCCGTCCTCGGCAACTTCGCCGGGGCCGATCGCGGCATCCCCCCCGATGACGTGCACACGTTCGAGCGCCAGCTCAAAGCCGTGCACAAGGACGCCGACATCCGCGTCTTCGAGGGCAAGGCGCACGGCTTCATGAACCCAGGCAACAAGGACGGCTACGACACCGGTGCTTCGACCGAAGCTTGGTCGCGCATCGACGCGTTCTTCGCGCGCACGCTGAAAGCAAAATGACGTGCTCCGCCCCCCCGCTCTCGACCCGGCCACCCTCGAACGGCGCTCGACCACGTCCAAGGCGAGGTACACGAAAAAGGACGGTACGCCGTGGGGGTGAAGCCCGGTCGCGACGAAGCGGCTTTTCCCGGACTCGTCAGTCGAACCGCACCACGAGCTTGCGCGCAAAATCGCCATCCGGGATAACCCCGGCTTGACCCTTGTGCAGCGCGCCGTCGGGACCGGGGGTGCGCCCAATCCCTTTGGCAAGGAGTGGCTTTGCCATCTCGATCACGAGAAGCTCGGCCAAGTGCGCGCCCAAGCACGCATGCTGCGACCAGCCGAAGAGTAAAGGTGCACGCTCGGGCGCGTGTTCGCGCATGGGATTGAAGGTGCTCGGGTTCGCAAAAACGCGAGCGTCGAAGTTGGCGAGCAGTGGCAGCGTCACCACCCACGCGCCGCGCGCTGCGGTCGCCTCGTGCTTGGAACCGGCGTGAAAGACGTAGGGCATGACGGCGTGCCGGTAGAGCGTGGGCGGATAGGCGCAAAAGCGCGCCGCTTCGAAGAGAAAGCGCTTCACGGTGGCGTTGTCGTCGAGGTGCGCAGCCTTCTTCATCGCCGTGCGCTCGTCGGCGGAGAGGTCGAGCAAGAAATCGAGCGCCGAAATGAAGAGGCCTATCGTCGGCACCGTGGAGTTCGTCACGAGTCCCGCCATCGTGCGCACCGCCAGGTCTTCGTTGGTCGGCAGCTTGGGGTCCCCCGCCGTCGAACGGATGGTCTCGAGAAGGCGACCAAGCACGTCTTGCCGCGGCGCCGTGCCATGAGCGATCGCTTCGATGCGCCGACGAACGATACGGCGCACGTGGGCCGAAAGCTCGCGCCCTGCCTCGATGGCAGCCGTGCGATAGGGGCCGCCGATCCCAACATTAGAGATGAAATGACTCGTCGTCTCGAGCCAAGGGATGAGGCGTTCATCGCGTGTGTTGGGGATACCGTAAAATCGCTCGAGCACCGCGGCCTGAACCGCGTGAGCGAGCTCGCTCACTACGTCGATCGTGCGCGACCTTTCGTTGGCGCTGTGGACGAGCGCGCGCGAAAGGCCGGCCACGAGCTCGCGCAACGGTTCGAGCTCCCTCCCCACCGCCGCCGCGGCGAGACGTTGCTCCTTCTCGTAGATCGGCCCCCGCTCCATCCCCAGAAAAAACGCGCCGGCGCTGACGCGCATGCGCTCATCATAGCCATCGACGCGGAACACGTCGTCGCGTTCGAGCACCAAGCGAACGTCGTCGTAGTTCGTGACGAGGACCAAACCGAAGACGCGATTCGTGATCGCGGGCGGAAAGGCAACCACTGGAGCAAACCGGTGCAGAACCTTGGCCAGCAGGGGAATGGGGTGGAGCCGGCCTCGCGTGAGTAATCGCCACCCTGTGGTGGCACCGAGGGCGAGACCCACGAAAGGAGCGAAGAGAAAACGCGTTGCCTTCGCCGTCGCGCTTCCGGAAAAGACCAGCATGAGGGGCGCAACGACGAAACCGAGGGTCGCGCCGATCACGATGCCGAAGGGCAAGGCGAACGAGCGAAGCAGAGCGCGGCCGAGCTTGCCAGCGGCGTCGGAGGGGCCGGGCCCCACGACTCCCTTCGCACGCGCCAAAGTTTTCGCGGCAAGTGCGTCGAGAGAGTCGTCCTCCGCTTCGGGCGGCATCGACGATGCACTCGAGAGTTGACCTTGCTCCGACATCGTAGGTGGTGTTTTCGCTGCTACGGTCATCACGAATTCAGGCAAGAACGCTTGTCGCGTGAGTCTAAGCCATACCAGATCACGATAGGCGCCGGCAGATTCCAAGCCTTATCGCCAAGCTTGCCCGATATAATGTGCGTCGCATGGGAGGATCTACGCTCACCATCGTCACCCTCGTTCGCGCCGCCGACGGCCCCGGTGGCGCGGGTCGCCTTCGTGCCGCGCTCGCGGTTGTCCAGGAAAACACTGCCCGCCCTTCCTCGCTGGCGCATGCCATTGCGTTTCACCGCGTCAAAGGGCTTCACTTTGCGCGCTTTACGGTGGTCGAGGAAGGAGAGACGCAGCGTCTCTTCGGCCCCAAGAAATATTTGCCGGCCGAGCTCGTTCTTTCCTTGGTGTTCGACGGGACGAAGGCGGACTGCGTCGAACAGCTCATCCTTGCCGCGCGGCGCGAGCTCGACATCATCTATGCGAGCTGCGAGGGGTATCCTGGGTCCAAAGCGGAAGCCCCCGCGGTGCGCGATTATTTCATTTCGCACGACGTACGGCCTTTGGTCTTTTACCAAGGCGTCGAGGGGATGACCGTCTCTGCCGTGGAGACGACGGCCGCGTTGCGCGATGAGCTGCGCGCGCGTCTCGACGCGCGGCTCCACCGCGGCACCGCCGAAACGGCGGCTTCGCTCGGTCGCGCGTTACGCCCCCGCCCGCCCATCATTGCAGCGGCGGATCTGCCGCCGCCAGTGCCCTTGGCTTCCGAGCGGGAGCTCCGTCTCCGCATTCTCGCGTGGATTCTCGTCGTGGCAGCTCCGTTCATCTTGCTTGCCTTGCTGACCGGTCTCACGGCATCGGCACTCGGTGCGTCCGAGGATTGGAGCATCGCTGCCGGTTTTGCCCCCATCGTATTCTTGTTCGCCTTGCTCGTCCTCCACGAAGCGGCCGATGCAAGGGCTTTGGCGCGGCAAGCGAAGCCCAGGCCGCGCGATTTTTCGCGGGTGCGCATCGTCGAAGACGTGGCGGTGCAGAATGCGCTGAGCCATTGCGTGGTCGTCAAGCCGGGCATCGTGCGGCGGCTCGTGCTGCGCATCGTATTCTGGGCCGTACGACAAAAAGTGAGCATCATCGAGCGCCATCGCGGCTCGCTCGGCGGCATCGCCAGCATCCATTTCGCTCGGTGGGTTCCCCTCGACGGCGGCGATCGCCTCCTCTTTCTCAGCGACTACGACGGCAGCTGGGAGAGCTACCTCGCCGAGTTCGTCGATCGAGCGTCGACGGGACTTTCTTCGATCTGGAGCAACACGGTCGGCTTTCCCGAAACGTGGCTGCTCGTCTTCAAAGGCGCTCGAGACGAAGGCGGATTCAAAAAATGGACGCGCGACAAGCAGATCGAGACGCCCATCTGGTACAGCGCGTATCCGCATCGAACCGTCGCCAACATCCGCAACGACCTACGCCTTTCGCAACTCTTGGCGAGCGACAAGCCGACCCCCGAAGACGCGGCGTGGCTGGGCCTGCTCTAACGCCAATGATCGCCATCGCCTTCGACGACGTTCAGGGGATCATCCTGCGCGGCTACAAGGAACTGATTTTCGCGCGCTTCGTGCTCTTCGGCGTTTCCGACGCCGAAGCGGCGCGAACTTGGCTCGCCGGGCTTCCCCTCACCGCGGCTTCGGAACGCGACCACGATACCGCCATCAACATCGCGCTCACCTGGAGCGGCCTCCAAGCACTGGGCGTGCCTTCCGGCGATCTCGATCAATTCGCGCCTGAACTGCGCGAAGGAATGTCTAAAGACCCGCAGCGGCAACGAGCGCTCGGCGACATCGGCAAGCACGCGCCCGACAACTGGCAGTGGGGCGGACCGAGCGACGCCGTGGACGGGGTGCTCCTGCTTTATGCCACCACGCGCGAAAAGCTGGCCCTGCTCGAGGCCCGTTTTTTGGAGGGGCAGAACACGGGAGTCTCCATTTCGCGCAAGCTCGAGAGCCGTGCGCTGCAAGAGGGCTCCGGTCTTCGGCAGTTCTGGTTCCGCGAGCATTTTGGTTTTCGCGACGGCGTGGCGCAGCCGCGCATCGCCTCGGGGGCTGCGACATCGCAAGAGCAGCGACGCGGCATCACCCGTCCGGCCGGAGACGCCAATACCGTGGCGCCGGGTGAATTTCTTTTCGGCTACGCCAACGAGTACGGCAAAGAGGCGGACGGCGCTCCCGCGGGGCTCGGCCAAAACGGAAGTTTCCTGGTGATGCGACAGATCGAGCAAGACGTGTGCGGCTTCTGGCAGTTCGTGCGCGACAAGGCGCACAAGCTCGACGTAAGCCCCGTCCTGCTCGCGTCCAAGATGGTGGGTCGCTGGCCGAATGGCGCACCACTCGTCCACGCGCCGCGCGAGGAAACCGCGGGGCTCGAGCAGTTCGATTCTTTCGGGTACGCGGTGCGCGATCCCGACGGCCACGCGTGCCCCTTCGGCGCCCACATCCGTCGCGCCAACCCGCGCGACACCCTCGTCACCGGCGAGCGCGAATCGGTGCAGATCACGAAGACGCATCGCTTGATCCGCCGCGGCCGCTCCTACGGCGAACCGATTCACGAGCCGCTCGACCCCTCTGTCTTTCTTCCCAAGCTCGACGCGCTCGCGTCCGCCGTCGCTGGAGAGCGGGGTCTTCACTTTCTCTGCTTCAACACGAGCATTCAACGCCAGTTCGAGTTCGTGCAGCAGACTTGGATCAACAGCCCCAAGTTCAGGGGGCATCACGACAGCAGCGACCCCATCACGTCACCCTTCGACGGCGGCGCTTTCGAGATGCCGGGAATTCCAGCGCAGCGCCGCGTCACCGACATGAAGTCGTTCATTCGCGTTCGCGGCGGCGCGTACTTCTTCATGCCGGGTATCCGTGCGCTGCGCACCATCGCCGATCTTCGGCCTTAGCGGCGCGGCCGGCGAGAACTATGGCCAGGGCTCGCCCCGGGGGGCAGCGTCTACGATGACGCCGCCGTGCCGGTGAGCGCGTTCACGCGCGGACGAGCGCGTTTCATGAGCAGCCAAGTCGAAGGAAAGCCGATGACGAAGGTCTGCAAGGCCCACGCTGCCGATGCGTCCGGCGTGCCGATGCGGTTGGAGAGCCGCCAGCAATAGAGCGACTCACCGAGGTGAATCGGAATACACGCCAAGAAGATCCACGCCATGGTGGACTGCGCCGGCAGCGCGTTCACGTGGGCGCTCCACCACGCATGAAACGCGGCGCTGAACCCTTGCAGCCCGAGCACGGTGAGGCCTCCCACGATGGCCACCCACCAGAGGAGGTGCGGGCGCGCGACCTTTTGCGACTGGGTCATGGAACAGTCTCCGGCGAGAGATAGACGGACATTGAAACATGTTTCACTTTCGTGGTCAACCGGCCCGCGGCAGCCCCCGCCCGTGACTTTGCCTTTGCGGACACGGAGAATTCGCGCGGCAGGCCAAAAGATCCCCCCCGTTAAACGGAAGTGAAACGTGTTTCGCTCGTACCTCGGCGAAACTGAAACACGTTTCGCTCGCGCCGCGATCCGGGGGCGAGCGCCGCCCGAGCGTGGTTTTATGGGGGCAAATCGGCGTTTGGTCGGAGATCGCGCGCGCCAAATCGAATGTCGCGACGTCTTCATTGCGCGCGGGCTGCTTGACGTAATCGCTAGAACATGGTTCCGTAACCGGCGCGTGCTGCTGTCAATCAGCAGCACGTTTTTTGGCGTCGCACCCCCGGTCGAGGTGACGAATCCGCCTCACCTGACGCGCAAGATTTGTCGAGATTGCCGTTCACGGCGAGAGAGCAGGAACGAAGCATGTGCGCCGAATCGAGTACGATGAACCCGAAAGAGCAACTCGCTGCGCGTCCCGCGCGATCCAGTTTCATCGATGTTCGCCCGCGGGTCGCGCCGTCATCGCGTGCGCTCCGTTCTCTCGGTGCGCTCGGTGTCGCGCTTCTCTTGATGAGTGCCGCGAGCTGCGCGGAAGACACGGTTCCGGACTCGACCACGGCCGGTGGAGCGGGGGGCACCGGCGGCGCGGGAACGGGCGCGACCGGCGGCGGCGCTGGAACGGGCGGAACCACGGGAACGGGCGGTGCATCCGATGGAGGCGGGAGCGGTGGCTCCACGGGCTCGGGCGGGAGCGGCCAAGGCGGCGCGGCGGGCGCGGGCGGCGCATCGGGCGGAACGGGCGGGGCGACCGGCGGAACGGGCGGCGCGACCGGCGGAACGGGTGGCGCGACGGGCGGAACGGGTGGCGCGACCGGCGGATCGGCGGGCAGCGGCACAGCCGGCGCCGCGGGATCGGGCGCGGGCGGCACTGCAACGGACGGCGGAGGTCAGGGCGGCTCGGCGGGAACGGGCGGCGCAGCCGGTTCCGGAATGGTCGATGCGGGCTCCGACGCGCCTCGTTCGCGCGATCCGGAGTGCGATCTCAACGGCCGATGGCTGCTGACGCAGCGCAACCTCCTCAGTCTGCCGGCCTTGCAATGCCAGGCGACGCACACTTGGTATTATTACGAGGTACGGCACGACGGAGAGGGGTTCACCGTCACCAAGGGGCTTCATTGCGGATACGAATCCGTCAAGAAGTCCAGCCAGTCGGCAAACGTCGTCAATATGGAGATGTGGCCGGCGATGCTCGCCAACGTGTCGAGCGCCGGCCGCACGGGAACCTTCGTCAAGCAAGCCGACAAGTGTCACCTCACCTTGCCGGTCGAGTACGTCATCCGAGGGGCTACGGTTTCCCACTACCGCGATCCGGCCAACCCGCTTCCGGTCATGGGTTCGGCCGCGGCGGGTCCGGGGGGTATGCCGCCCGGCTGGGAGGATTGGGACAACGACAGCAACCCCGGCTTTTCTCTCAACATCAACTCGCCGCTCGCCAAGGGCACCCTCTATCTTGCCACCCGCGACACGAATGCCATCGACAACGTGACGCCGCTGAGCTCCGCTGTCTTCAAGGTGCTCATGACCTTCACGACTTTGCAAGCGACGCTCGGCACCGCGCCCGGATCGAGTCCGCTCATCACCTCGGGCGGCACGCCCTGGGACGGGCCCGACTCGCATTTCACCTACTTCATGAAACTGCAGGATGGTCA
>DATHEQ010000478.1:0-2590 GCA_035318505.1 Polyangiaceae bacterium
TATCCCAGCCTCATTCCGGGAGGATCTCTTGGCGATCGGCGACAGAGACAACAACGCAAAAGCAGCTGCTGGCGAGGGCTCGAAGTCCGACAAACGGAAGCAAAGCCTCTATTTCCCAGAGGAGATGCTCGAGGAAATCAAAGAAGAGGCGGCAAGGCTCGATCGATCGTTGTCATGGATTGTGCAGCGGGCTTGGAAGATCGCGCGAGTCGAAATCAAGCGCCTTCCGAGCGTCGATGACATTCTTGAGGACGAAGAGCAGGAGCAAACCGCCTGACCCTTCTTTGAAGGGACCGGCTCACGAATCGTTCGTCTACGCGGCGGACGGTACGCGGCTTTATGTGCGCGAGCGCTCGCCCGTCGACGACGGTCGAGCGAAAAACCATTCCGGGGCCGCGGAAGGGACGGGTGTACGCACGCAGCTCACGACGATCCTCTGTGACGGGATCTGCTGCGATGGGTACATCTGGAAATACCTCTGGGACGACCTTTCCGAGGTGACCCGTCTCTGCCACTGGAATTACCGCGGCCACGGCCGGTCCGCGCTACCGAGCGACGTGGGTCGCATTGATATTCCGACCCACGCCGACGACCTCAACCAGGTTCGACGTCACGTGGGCGACGGCCCAGTCGTGTTGGTCGGGCATTCGATGGGGTGCCCGGTGGCGCTCGAGGCCTATCACCAAAGGCCGGACCAAGTCCGCGGGCTCGTTTTGCTCTGCGGTAGCAGTGGTCATCTGACGCATAGCTTCCACGGCAACGATTGGCTCGCGCGGGTCCTCCCCAAGCTCATTCGCTTCGCCGAATCTCGCCCCGGGCTGAGCCGCGGCCTTTGGAGTCGTATCCCCGTGAAAGCGGCGCTCAACTTGGCGTTCGTCGCTGGCGAGGTCGATAAGGCCTCGCTCGCACGGGACGATCTCTTGCCCTACTTCGAGCACGCCGCGGACATGGATTTTCTTTTGTTCCTGCGCATGCTCGAGGCAACCGGCGGATACTCGGCCGAGCCGTTTCTTGCGACCGTCGATGTGCCGGTGCTCGTCTTGGCCGGCGAAGCCGACAAATTCACGCCGCGGCGCTTTGCGGAGGAGATGGCCAAGGCGCTCCCGCGCGCCGAGCTGGTGATGCTGCCCGGCGCGACGCATGTGGCGCCCCTCGAGCAGCGTGACATCGTCGCCCAGCGGATCGCGCAATTTCTCGAGGCGACGTCGGCGGGGCCGCTCCCGTGAATCGGCACGCCGTCGTCTTATGGGCGGCGAGTCTTTTGGTGGCGACGTCTGCCGCGGCCGAGCTGCGCATCACCGAGCTGAAATGGACGGGCGTACGCGGGGCGATGCCGCTCTTTCGCGCCACCGCGGCCGGAGATTTCAGCGGCGATGTCGAAGCGCGCCTCGCCATGCGCTCCGATCCCATCGTCTACAAACCGCGCCTCGCGTTTTACCGAGTCGCGACCGCGCTCGGGAGCTCGCTCGTGCCGCGCACGGAGGTTTATCAAGTTCGCCTCCCCGAGATCCTGCATGCCATCGCGCACGACCCGCACGGCATGTCGTTCTTGCGCAACGGCGTCACGGTCAACAACGACGGCACGGTGACGGTGTTGATGACCGAGCCGATCACCGGGGGCCACGACGTCGACATCGTTTCCAGCGCCGAGGCGACCACTTGGCGAAGCTGGGCCGAAGGGCGGGAGGCGGTCCCGCCCGAGCGACAAGGGCTGGCGCTCGGATACGTCGAAGCGCTCGTTCTCGACTTCGTCACCGCCAACGTCGGACGGCGCCTCGTCACGGTAGACGCCAATAAATCGTCTCTCTATCTTCGCGACAATGGCGGCGCGTTCAACGAGCGCGCCGATCCTCGCGGCCTCGACGGCATTCTGGCGCAGCTGAAGCGGGTGAACCGCTTTCCCAAGCGGCTCATCGATCGGCTGCGCGCGTTCGATCGAGCGGAAGCCGATCGCACGCTGCGAGCGGGCGCATTCACGAGTTGGCTCGTCGCTACCCGCCCCCTCTCGGAAATGATGGAGCGACGGCGCGCCATCGTCAGCCTCGTCGACGCCCGCATGGCGGAGCTCGGCGAAGTTGGCATCGTTCTCGTTCCCTGACGCCTCGGCCCGTGCCCGACAGCGAAACGCGACATTCCGCCGGCGTCCGTTGTGGTCCTTCGGGGCTTTTAGTATTGACGAGGCCGTGGGCGCCTCCTCCTTGGAACATCTGCCGGAGCTGATGGCCATCCTTGCGCACGACATGCGCAACCCACTTTCTGCGCTGCTCACCAACATCCACTTCGTGAAGTCGGTCGCCCGCGGCGGCTCCTCCGACGTCGACGAGGCGCTCAGCGATTCGGCGCTCTCTTGCTCCATTCTGGGGCAGCTGATCGGCAATCTCGAAGTGTTGGGACGAGCGTTCGGTGCCTCGCGGTTGGCGCCGGTGCCGGTCAACACGCGCGACGTCGTGGGCCAAGCGGTGGCGCGGGCGGCACCGGGTGCGAAGCTCGCCGGCATCGAAGTGACCATCACCAAAGGGTCACCCGGTGCGACCGTGCTCGTCGATGCGCTTTTTTTCGGACGTGTGCTCGACAACCTGCTGGCCAATTC
>DATHEQ010000479.1:0-33809 GCA_035318505.1 Polyangiaceae bacterium
CCCTCGCTTCGTCTTCCCCGTCGAGCCCGAAGTCGCCGATCACCGCAAAACGAACCAGCGTAGCGAGCGAGGCTCCACCGTCGCCGCCGTCAGCGTCCGTCGCGCTTCCCGGCGCACTTCGCTTCCCGAGCGGCTGCGGAGGTACGGCGGGTCCGCCGACGCGGGCGCTCGCCGGACAACTCGGTTCGACGGGGGGGCGTTCCAATCGATCGGCAGGGTCGAAGCACGCCGAACCACATCCCATTGCCACGACGGCGACGCTGACCGCGCGGCCCATGGCCCGCCCGCGTTCAGCGGTTTGCCGCCGTCGGCACGCGCCGACTAGCGTGCCCACCGGTTCCACCGGCGCCTCACCGTGCTCCGCCCCCCGAGCCGGCGGTTTCGGCCCCGCGGGCCCCCGTGGCTCGCGTTCCCTCGGGTCCGGTGCTGCCGGTACCCTCCGGGCTGCTTGCTCCGCCCCAAGGCTCGATCGAGCGCGTTTGCCGTCCCGCCGCCGACCCCCGCGGGCTGGTCAGCGATGGCGTCCGATGCGGCATTTCTCGTGAGTCCTAGGCAAGAAGAAGGCGGGCGGATACTACCAAGCGCGCCAAATGAGCGCGGCGGGAAAGTCACCGGAACCGCGCTTTCACGGCGCTGAAACCGAGCGGCAACCCCTCCCCGCGCCGTTCGCCGGTCGGCCAAGAACGGAAAACTCTGCTGCTTCGCAAAAAGCGGGGCCGAGGGCGTCGTGGAGGCCCTCGAGGCATCTCGCTGCGTTCACGACGAGAACCTACGCAAACGTCGCAAAGTTCGCCTAAGATGCCGCCGGCCGGGCGCGGGCCGCACTGTCCCACCGGCTACGCGACGCGCGTCGCGCGAGCCGACATAGAAGATCGTTCGAAGGGCAATCGAAGATGAGAGAGCTGGTTCTTACGTGTGTCATGGCATTGCTTGGCTCAGGGTGCGTCGAGATCGTCTCGCACCGCGACGAATATGATGCCGGCCCCGACATCGTCATCAAAGACAGCACCGGTGAGGCCGAGGTGAGCAGCGGCTCGTGCACGAGCGGCCAGCGCTGGACGGGCGGCAACACGCCTTCCGCCAACATGGCTCCTGGCCGTGCCTGCCTAGCAAGCGGCTGCCACACGCCGAATTCGAAGGTGCCCTTCACGCTGGCCGGCACCATCTACCCCGCCAAAGGCGAACACGACGACCAGGATTGCAACGGCCTCGACGGCGTCGGCGTCGCGGTCGTGCCCATGGATGACATGGGCGTGGAGCTCGGACGCATCCAGGTGAACAGCGTCGGCAACTTCAGCTCGAACAACAAAATGCTTCCGCCCTCGTACAAAGTGAAGGTGATTCGCGGAGGCGTGGACTACGTGATGAAAGCCACCGTCACCAACGGTGATTGTAACTACTGCCACACGCCCGAGGACTACATGGGCGCCAAAGGCCGTATCGTTCCGACGAACCCCCCCTGAACAAGGTTGCTCGTCGCGCAGGCAGCCGGCCTGCGATCGGCGCTTCAGATCCCGAAAAGATCTTCCTTCGGCTTCGGCTTGGCAGCGGGGGGCGGGGGCGGCGGAGCAGGAGCAGCGGGCCGGGGTAGGGAAGGCGCCACGGCCGGGGTCGGCGCCGGCGCTGCAGGTCGCGTCACCGATCGCGGCGCAGGACGATTCACGATCGCGGGCGGCGCGCTCACCGAGGTCGGCGCTGCGCTCGTCACCGCCGTTGGCACCGGGGCCAGGTTTGCGGCCGCGGGACTCGCATTGGACTTGGCGATCGCATCGCCGGGGCTCGACGGCTCGGATCCCGCCGCGGTCGCCGCGGTCGGCGTTGCGCCGGACAGAGGTGCCGGCTCGCCGGGCGCGCGCGGGGCCGATGGCTGGCCGGGCGTCGCGGCTTTCGGCGCGAGCACAGTGGCCGTCGACGTCGTCTCGGGGCTGCGATCGAGGACCCGATAGGCAACGATGCCCGTGATCGCGAAGCTTGCCACGACGGCGCCCAACACGAGCGCCCTCGTGCGTCGCGATATCGGCGCGGCCAACGGAGGCGTGATGCCGCTCCACGAATCGGCGAGGTCGATGGAAGACGGCACGACGGCGCTTCTCTCGGTGGCGACTCTATCGTCAGTGGGCGCCCAGATTCGAGGCGCAGGAGGTGGAAGTGCCTCCCATCGCTCGCCGACGGGTGCCGGTTCGACCGCGGGCACCTCGACCGGCTCCATCGACCGGGACTCGGGCGGAGATTGAATCGAGCTCGCGGTCGGCGACAAGCTGGTCACCGCGGTCGGCGCGGGCGGCGGAACCGTCGGCATGGCCTGGGACCTGATGGAGCTGGGCCCCATGCCCGCCGCGAATCCTGCGACGAGCGCCGCGATTTCATCGGACGATGCCAGATGCCCTCGCGCGATGTTTTCGATCTGCGCGCCGAGAGCGCTCACGTCCGGCCAGCGCTCGATGGGATCGACGGCGAGCGCGCGCATCGCGACATCCGCGAGAGGAACGCCCCACAACGCGTCACCGAAGGGAATCGGGTAGGGCACCTTGCGACCGATGAGCTGCGTCACGATCGCGTCGAGCGGCCAGTTGCGAAACAGCGGCTTGCCCGTGATCGCCTCCCACAGGAGGACACCGGCGCTGAACACGTCGGCGGGCTGGGCAGCCACGTCGCCGAGCAGTCGCTCCGGCGCCATATAGCCGGTGACGTCGGGACTGGGCGGCGCGCCGTCACTCCAGTGCGCCGGCAGCACCGGCACCAAACGCCCAACGCCGTCGCGGCCGATGAAAATGTTGCTCGGTGCAACCCCGCCATGAACGAAGTCGAGCGGCTTTCCGTGCTGCGTCGCCTCATGGACGGCCGCGAGCCCGCTGAGGGCATCGAGAAGAATGCGAAGGCCGACCCGCAGAGGAAGCGGGAAACCTCCCGCGTCGCTGCGACTGAGCTCGGAGAGCGACATGGCTCCCGCGATCTCCGGCTCGAAGCCGGCACCTTCGGTGCGACGCATCACGACGAGATGCGGGTGCCGAAGATCGGCAATGGCCTGCACCGGATGGTCATGGTCCTCGGCAGAAGGGGGAGGAACCGAGGCGCCATCATCGGCTCCCTCCGTGTCCCACGCTTCATCCACCGGGGAAGAATCCATTGTTCTCAATCCTACATCATCCAAGATGGCTGTACCTGCCGAGACCGAAGTTTTTACGGCGACCGTAGCGTCAACGACATGCCTGTCGCCAATGTGGGATGCGCCAGTGAGTGATAGTTCAGCCGGCGTTCGGGCGGAAGATTTCGATGCCTGGATCCTTGGCGGCCCATCGCGCGACGTCGCCCACTGGCGTCGCCAAGACCGGCACGCCGAGCGCGCGCGCCTCGCGGATCACGGTCGGTGCTCCTTCCGCTTCGCTCAAGTGCACCAGCTTGTGAGCATCGGCGATGAGAGCGAGTGCGTGGCCGCGCGGGAGCTGTCCGGTGAATCGGGCGCGTGGCTCGAAGCCGGATGCCAGTGCTTCCAGCTCCGCGCGCAGGGGTCCGTCACCAATGACGGTGAGGGCGGCGGATTGCCGCGCGGCTTCGCGGATGGCGAGATCGACCCGTTTGGATGGGACGAGCCTCGCGCACACGACCCATCGCGGCGGAGCGGCATCGACGGTTCGCGGCAGATGATTGCCGTTCGATGGAAGGTGCACGGCGGCGTGCCGCGCAACGTAAGAGACGGAAATGCGCGGCAGCTCGATGCGCGAAGCCATATCGACGCGATGCCGTTGCGACGCCGGCAACATCGCCAAAAATTTGGCGCGCAGATCCTCGGCGACGAACCGGAAACGAGCGCGGCGCGCCAAGAGCCGTTCGACGATATGACCGCGCATCGCCGCGGGGAGCGCCAGCACGACGCGCACGTCCGAACCGTGCAGCACCACCTCGAGCTCGCCACCCGCGCCGAGCGCGAGCGGGTAAGCAGAGGGCACGATAAAATGCGCGATGACCGCATCGAGCGGCGCGAGGCGGGCAAGTCGCCACCTCACCGCGGGCAGGAACTGAGCGAGCTCGAGCAAACGCAAGGGGTGTTGTCGAAGACGGACCAGCGCGCCGGGCAAACCGAAGAGCGATCCCCCGCCCGCGTTCCACACCGCGATGTGCCCCGCGCCGCAGCGCGACGCTTTGGATACGCCGGAGCCGAACGGTGACGACGCGAGCAGCGCCGACCAGGCGCGGGACCACGGCGCCGAACGGGGCCCCGGCGCGACGACGTGAACGTCGTGACCCTGGCGCGCGAGATGAACGGCTTCCGCCTCGATGAAGTGACCTGCGGGATCTCCTGCGTGCTCAGGATAAGAAGTAGTGAGGATGGCGATGCGCAAGTCCCTCGCCTATAGCCCGAGTCCCGGCTGCTCGTCGACTTCGTCGTGGTCGAACGCCGGCCCAGGCGCCGGCGTCGGTCTTTTTTAGCTAGGAACGACTTGCAGATTAGAATGTTTATTACTATGGTGTCCTTCAATGAAACGAGCCGAACTGTCCGAAAGGGTGGAGAAGATGCTGGGCGGCGTACGCGCGGCTGGCCTCAAGCTCACGCCGCAGCGTATGGCCATCGTGAAAGAGCTCGCTTCGGACGAAACGCATCCCACCGCGCAGGAAATCTTCGAACGGCTGCGGCCCGGTCTGCCCACGATGTCGTTCGCGACGGTCTACAACACGCTCGGCGCGCTCTCGTCCGCGGGGCTCTGCGCGGGGATGTCGCTTTCTCCGGGCTCGGGTCGGTTCGATCCCAACATGACGCCGCACCATCACGTCGTGTGCGACGTTTGCGGCGCGGTGCGGGACGTGCCCGCGGGCGCCGCGGTGGTCGACGGGGGCCATGAATCGTCGGCGGCGCGTGCCGTCGCGCAGGTCGCACCGGGGTTCGATCTTCGCTCGATCGAGCGCATTTTTCGCGGCGTCTGCGCCGCGTGCAGTCGGGGCCGGGCACGATCGAAAAGCAGCTAAACAAAATTCGGTCGGGCGAGCGGCGTGAGCCGCTAGGATGCGGGCCCCCGTCGGAAGAGTTACGTGATTTCGCAAAAAACATTCACAAACAAGGAGCAAAACCATGTCCAAGTTGAACGGCACCAAGACCCACCAAAACCTGAAAGACGCCTTTGCGGGGGAGTCGCAGGCGAACCGCCGCTATCTCTACTTCGCAAAAGTCGCCGACGTGGAAGGCTACCCGGAAGTCGCCGGCCTCTTCAAAGACACCGCCGACGGCGAGACCGGGCACGCTCACGGTCACCTCGATTATCTGAAGCAAGTGGGTGATCCCGCTACCGGCCTTCCCATTGGCAACACCGCCAAGAACCTCAAAGCCGCGGTCGCCGGCGAGACGCACGAGTACGAGACGATGTACCCGGGTATGGCCAAGACGGCGCGCGAAGAGGGCTTCGGCGACATCGCCGAGTGGTTCGAGACCCTCGCCAAAGCCGAGAAGTCGCACGCGGGCCGTTTCCAGAAAGCGCACGACACGCTCGGCTGAAAGTTCCCCCCGAGCTCCGATCCGAGACTGCCCCGGCCCCGTCGTCCTCCGTCCTTCGACGCCGTGACGCGAGCCGGGGCTTTCACCATCATGGTGTTCGCCGTTCAGTGAGATCATGTCCCAACTTCCGCGCCGTCCCCCGAAGCCGCCCGCCGCCAGTCCCGACGACCCTCGCTACTGGAACGCCGACGATCTCACCTTCGAGATGAAGCGTGTCTTCCAGATTTGCCACGAGTGCCGTATGTGCGTCGGCTATTGCGGCTCCTTTCCCTCCGTCTTCGACGCCGTCGATCGCGACATCGACGCGGGGCGCGCGGAAGGCGCCGAGCATCTGACCGCCGTCGACCTCGTCAAAGCGAGTGAGCTCTGTTGGCAGTGCAAGATTTGCTACATCAAATGCCCTTACACGGAAGACGAAGGCGCCACCGAGCTGGTCGATTACCCTCGTCTCATGGCGCGCGAAAAAGCGCAGCGCGCCCGCCGCGACGGCGTCCCTCTCGTCGATCAGGTCCTCGGTGAGCCGGGTCTCATGGGGCGGCTCGGGGCGGGCATCGCCGCTCCCGTTGCCAATCTGATCAGCGCGTCGCGCCTCGTGCGCAAAGCGGCCGAGAAGGTGACCGGAGTTTCGGCGGAGTTTCCCCTCCCGCCTTTCGAGGCCGACCCCTTCCCGGCCTGGCTCGAGAAACACGAGCCGCTCTCGGGCGCGGGCGAGGCGGGCGAGGTCGTGATCTTCTCGACGTGCTACGGCGACTACAACCAGAGCAATGTGCCGCGCGCCGCGGTGCGCGTGCTCGAGCATCAGGGATTCCGCGTCATCAGGCCCCCCCAAGTGTGCTGCGGGATGCCCAATCTCGACGGGGGGGACGTCGAAGCCATGAAAGCCAAAGTGCGCGAGAACGTTGCTTCGCTCGCGCCGCACGTTCGCGCGGGCCGGAAGATCGTGGTGCCGGGGCCGACCTGCAGCTACACGATGAAAAAAGAGTGGCCCGTTTACGTGGACACGCCCGAGGTGCACGCCGTGTCCGAGGCGACTTTCGACCTCATGCAATTTCTCGACGGCCTGCGCCGCGCGAAGTCGTGGAAAACCGACTGGAAGAAGAGTCTCGGCAAAATCGCCTACCACGCGCCGTGCCATCTGCGCGCGCAGAAGATTGCCTACCCCGGCATGCGTGTTCTCAATGCCATCGGTGGCGACACCGACGTACGCATGGTCGAGCAGTGCTCGGCCGTGGACGGCACCTGGGGAATGAAGGCGCAGTACTACGAGCTCGGCCGAAAATACGCGCAAAAACTGGTGCGCGGCATCAGCGACGAGGAGAACGAGCTCGTCATCAGCGATTGCCCACTCGCGGCGCGCCGCATCCAAAAGGAGAACGGCGTTGCCGTGCTGCACCCAGTCGAAGCAATGAAGCAGGCTTACGGACTTCCGGAGTGACCATGAAGAAAGTCGAACGCAACGAGCTCCTCGGTCTGGCGGAATACGAACAGATCCGCCCCCAATTTTTGGCGCGCATCGTCGGCGAGAAGAAGGTCCGGCGCGTGCTGGCCGGCGACGAGATCAGCCTCGTTTTCGAGAGCCACGACACCGCCCTTTTTCAGATTCAGGAGATGCTTCGCACCGAGCGCATCACCAAAGAAGCCGCCATCCAGCACGAGATCGAAACGTACAACGAGCTCGTCCCCGGCGACGCCGAACTGTCGGCCACGATGTTCGTCGAAATTGCCGATGCCGCCACGCGCGAAAGGCGTCTCGTCGAGCTTGCCGGCCTCGAATCGAAGATCGCCCTCGAGGTTCTCGGCACCAAAATCGCGGGCCGCAACGAGACGCGGGGCGTCTTGCCCGACCGGACCACTGCCGTGCACTACGTCAGATTCTCGCTCGGCAAAGATCTCGCCGCGCAACTCGTCGCCCGCGCGAACGCTGCCGAGGGGGCGATGTTCTTCCTTCTCGAACATCCAAAGCTCACGCTGCGAAAAGAGATTCCCGCCCCTACCGTGCGAAGCCTCGCCAGCGATCTGGCGGAGTAGCCGTCGCTCAACGTCTCGAGCACGTTCCCGAATCCGCCGTGTCCGGGCGCGATTCGATGGTAAGTTCGATACCGTGATCGCCTACGAGCGTCCCGTCCGATTCGACGAAGTCGACCCCGCCGGCATCGTCTTTTTTGCGCGCTTCATGAACTACGCGCACGAAGCGATGGAGAACTTTTTCTCCGATCTCGAAGGCGGCTATGCGGGCCTCATTCAAACGAGGAGGATCGGTTTTCCTACCGTTCGTCTCGAGGCTGACTTCAAAATCCCGCTCCGCTACGGCGACATGCTCCGTGTCGAGACCTCGTGCAGCAAGCTCGGCAACACGAGCGCCACCTTCGTTCACGAGATGCGCAGCGCCGCGAACGGCGCCCTCTGCGCCGTGGTGCGTCACGTGGTGGTGACGGTGAAGCTCGGCGTGCTAGAGCCCTGCGCAATGCCCGACGACGTGCGCGCGAAGTTTGCGGCCCATCTGACGCCGTGAGGGCGGCCGCGAGACGCCCCGACGGCCATTCGTCGGACGCCCTGTGCGCAGAGGAATCGAGCATGTTAGGGTGACGAAATGAAACGAGCGGAGAGCCTCGACCGCGCGCCAGCCGGGTCGCTCCGCGCGCCGAGCTCGATTCGCTCTACCTGCGCGTCATTGTTTCGGGCTCGCACCATGCTCGCCGGCGCTATCTCCCCGTTTTCCATCATTCTTTCGACGCTGCTGTTCGCCTCGCCGTCCCACGCCGGCAAATCGTTCGATTTTGCATTCCACGACGATGAGTTCCTGCTCCCGCGTCAACACGGTGGGGGGCGCGCGTATGTGCCGAAGCAGGTGAACGCCGACGAGCCCGTGCCGATCGTGGTGTTTCTTCACGGGGTGAACCGCTTCAATCAACTTCACATGTGGCTAGGGCGCGGGCCCGATGATTTGAGAGCAAGACTCGACACGTGGATCGCCCGAGGTGACTTGCCTCCCGCGGTTCTCGCGGCTCCCAGCCAGACACGCGACGCCCTGTGGCCAGGCACGTTATGGACCGGAATCGATCTCGATGAATTCGTCACCGCCGCGGAGCGAGCGATGGCCGGTCGTGCGCGAATCTCGCGCGACCACGTGATAGTGGCGGGACACAGCGGGGCAGGGTGCAACGTCGACGGCGGCCTTCTCAAGATTGCCGCCGACCGCGGCGCCATTCGGCCGATGGGCATCGTCGCCCTCGATACGTGCCTCGACGCCGGCGTCGGTGAGGCGCTCGCACAGGCCAGCGAGTTCACGCGCATCGCCGCTTATTGGCAATCGGTTGTTTGGAATCGAAAGGTTGCCGACTTTGCCATCGGATTCGAGCTCACGCGCGCGGAATCAACGCCCGGCACCGATTGGTTCTCGCATGTCGATCCCATCGGTCGATGGCCGCACGATGCTCTCGTCGCGCCGAGCCTTCTGCAAGCCATTTCCGTTCTCGTCGGCCCGTCGGTGACGCCGGAGGCCGTCGTCGAGGAGACCGCTGTCTCCGATCGCGTCGACCTCGCGCACTGAGCGACGTCACATCCCTCTCCTGCGCGCTACGCTCGCGACCGCCCTCCGCACCCAATCGCGCTGTCCCGCACCCGCCATCACCGGATCGAGCTCTCCGCAAAGGACCATCAGCGCCCGTATTTGCACGGTCGAATCGCGCACCGATTCAGCGTCGCCCGATTGCTCGGCGTACGTTCGCAGCCTGCGAAATGTCGCCAGCGCGGCGGGCCACGCCTTGTTTTCCACGTAGCGTTTTGCCAGCGCTTGGAGTGTGTCCGGACCTTCGGCGAACCGCGCCAGATGTTCCAAATCCGCCATTTCGCGCGTGAGCTCGCCCATGCGCCGTAACAACGCCGCCCGTGCGCGGAACGCGGCCACGAAGTTCGGAACGTGCTCAATGGCGGCGCTGTACGTTCGCTCCGCCTCTGCCAAGTCCCCCGCGCGCTCGCGCGCCGCGGCCAGCTCGAGGTACGCCGGTCCGTAGCTCGGATCGAGGTGCAGCGCGTCGGCAAAGCGTCGCATGGCGAGCGCGTCGTCACCGCTCTTGGCATGCTCGCGACCTTGCCGCGTGAGCTCGGCGGCGGCAGAGGAGGCCCACGCAGCGTCCCCTTGGGCGCGCAGGGCTGACGGCGCAGTCACCAGAACCATCGTGACAACTGTTCTCGCGAGAAGCGCGCGAAGGGAAAGCACGCCGACAATCTATCGTATCGAAGCCGCGAAGCCCGGCCGCGGAAAAGTCGCCAGCGCGCCTGCCACGACTTGCCAATGCGTCGCGTGTTCGACGCGTTGTGCGAGACGCGAGCGGTGATGAAATAGCGGCGCGGTCGTGGGCGTCGACGTTGCGATTTGGAAGTCGTCTTTCTCCCCACACATGCCGACACGGCGAATGCGCCCGAGAAAGAAGAAAGCGATGCGCCGAGTTGTCGGTGTGAATCCGTAGCCGCGTCTGTTAGCGTGACCGATTAATCGGGGGCTTCCATCTCTGGGGCGGAGGATGTGAAAATGAATGATCGGCTTTGCCGTATCTCGACGTCTGTCGTCACGAGCGTACTCGCGACGCTGCTTCTTCTCGTCGCGACGCCGCGTTTCGCCGCTGCGACCGTTATCGGCGATTACTTGGCGATCCCGTCGACGACGACCTATACGCCGATCGCCGGTGGCACGACGGCGCTCGCTGGCACTAACTTGAACATCACCGCCCGGTACAGGGACGCGGCTACCACGGGCACACTGCCGATCGGCTTCACCTTCATCTTCGATGGGGTGGCGTACACCTCGCTCTCTGCCAATACCAGCGGCCTTATCCTTTTGGGCAACGCCACGTCGGGCAGTTTTGCCAACGATCTCGCGGCGGCCCCTGCCTACCCAGCGATCGCCCCACTTTGGGATCATCAGCATCTCTACAACAACGGTGGGGGAGCTTGTACGTTCAACCCGCAAATTGGCGTGAGCTACATCCTCTCGGGGTCGGCTCCGAACCGCGAGTTCGTGATCGAATGGAACACGCAGGTCGCCGACACTGGCAACACCTTCTGGTGGGCGGGATGCGGAGTTACGATGAACCGCCTGCAGGCTCGTCTACATGAGGGGACGAACCTCATCGAGTTCGTGTACGGCACCGTCTGGGCAAGTGCAGGTCAACTTACCGCCGCTTCGATCGGTCTCGCGCAGAGCGCCACCGACTTTCTCAGCGCGACGCCGAGCGGCGGCACTTCCCTGACGACGAGCGGCGCAATGTCGAACAACGGCATCCGATTCGACCAGACGCCCATCGCGCCGGCAACCGTGTACAGGTTTTTCTTCTGCCCTCTCAAGATAAGTGGCGATCCGGCGCAAGGCGGGACGAGCGCAATGAACAATGGCGACACGCTCCTTTCGACCGTGTCCGTCGTCGTTCCCGGCACGACGACGCTCTCGCCGATGACGCTCTCACATCCGAATAGCATCTGCGGCGCACTCAATTACACGCTCGCTATCGGCGGCGCCTCTGCGGCGGAATATGCGTTCCAAGCAACCACCAACCAGGCGCTGGCGGGGACGCTGAACACCGGCGAAACGCTCACGCCGCCCATCGTTTTCACGCCGGCGGCTGCGGGCGTTCGCAGCGCGAGCCTCGTCGTGACCGACACCACGAGCGGTCTGGTGCTCACCTACCCCTTGGCCGGCCTTGGTCAATCGACCACGACGACGGCGCTCGTGTCGAACACCAATCCGGCCTATCCGACTCAGGCGGTCACCTTCACCGCCACCGTCACGGGCGCGAACCCGGGATCCTTGGTGCCGACTGGCAACATCACGTTCAAAGAGGGAACGAACGTTCTCGCCGTCGTGCCGCTCGATGGCATGGCGCAGGCGGCGCTTACCATGTCGACGCTGCCGGAAGGCACGTATTCCATCACTGCCGAGTATGCCGGCGACACGTATTTTGTGGCGAGCACGTCGGCCATCGTCACGCAGGTCATTCAGAAGGTCGTTGCGACTGTTTCCGTCATGTCGTCCCTCAACCCATCGTTCGTGGGACAGACGGTCACCCTGTCGGCCAGCGTCGCGGTCGCCGGTGGCGCGCCGACTCCGACGGGCAGCGTTAGATTCATGGACGGCCCCGACCTGCTCGAAGTCGTCGCGCTGAACGGCTCCGCGCAAGCCGTGCATGTCAACACCACGTTCATCTCGGCCAATCACGCGATCCGGGTCGAATACACCGGTGATGCATTCACGGCGGCGGGCACGTCGCCGGTGCTCAGCCAGCTCGTCTACCGCAACGCAGTGACCGTCGCAGGGACGTCCGCTCCCAACCCATCGGTGGTCGGCCAGGCCGTCACCATCACGGCAGCGGTCGCCGGAGGCGCAGGTACGCCCGTTGCGACGGGAAGCGTTACCTTCAGCGCCGACACCGGTCCCCTCGGCATCGTCATACTCGATGGCACAGGTCAAGCGGTGCTCGTGACCGCAGTGCTGCCCGCAGGAGCGCGGACGATCACAGTCAGCTATCCAGGAAATATCGTGTTTCCCAACGCATCCACGAACATTGCGCATTCGGTCGAGAAAAATCCTTCGGAGGTGGCCATCGTATCGTCGAACAATCCGTCGCTCACCGGACAGCCGGTCACGTTCACGGCGACCGTGCGTGGCAGCGCCGTGGGCGCACCTCCGGGCACCGGTAGCGTGACCTTCAAGGAAGGGGCCACGGTGCTTTCGACAGGCGTGCTCGATGCCAATGGGCAAGCCACGTTCACAACGTCGAGTCTCACCGCCGGAGCGCACATCGTCACCGTCGACTACGCGGGCGACGGCTACTACATGGCGGGAACGTCGATGCCCGTCACGCAGACCGTCAATTTGAGCGGAGCCTCGGTGTCGCTCGCATCTTCCGACAATCCATCGTCCTACGAGCAATCCGTTACTTTCACGGCAACGGCGACAGGTTCCGCGCAAATGCCGACGGGCGTCATGACGTTCAGGGACGGAACGACCCTGCTCGGCACGGCGAACTTGAGTGGTTCCGGCGTGGCGGCGTATTCGACGGCTGCGCTCACCACCGGGGCCCATACGGTCACGGCGGTGTACGGCGGAGACAGTGTGTATTCCGCCGGGGCAACGGGAACGGTCACGCAGGTCATCGATCGCGCGTCGACGATGACGGGCCTCGCTGCCTCGACTGCATCGACGACGAGCGGCACGAGCGTCACCTGGACGGCGACGGTGACGTCGACGGCGGCCGGGACCATCGGCGGTACGGTGACCTTCAACGAGGGATTGACCGTCATTGGCACGGGAACGCTCGGCTCGAATGGCACCACGACGACATCGTTCGTTCTCGCCGTCGGGGCGCACGACGTGACCGCAACGTTCGGCGGTGACACGAACTTTGCTCCCAGCACATCGTCCTCAGTCAGAACCACGGTGACGCAACCTGAGGCGGGTGTCGACGCAGGTCCCGACGCAAGCAGGGATGCAGTGGCCGAGGCGACCCCGCCGCCGATCGACGGCACCCCGCTCGATATGGGCCGACCCGACGCGGGTCCACCGGACATTTCGAGCCACGACTCCCAAGCTGACGTGACCACGATGGACACGGCAATGCCGCCAGTCTCGGATGTTCGGCTCGATCTCGCCGTTCCGGTCCCGGATGTCCAACCGCCGGTCCCCGATGCTGGCCCTGATACCGCCGACGGCCGAGTTGCAGCGCCTGACGTGCGAGCCGACGCTCCGCGCACGGCCGACGGCAGCGTCGTCACGCCGCCGTCAGACGAGACAGGCTGCGGCTGCCGCGTCGGCCAGCGAAGCAGCTCTCGTGCTGGCTTCGCGATGGCCGGTGCGCTCGTCGCGGTCACCCTCCTGCGCGCACGCCGCAGGAGAGTGGAAGGGACAAGGAACGATCGGACCCGATAGCGTCGGCGCTCTGTCGCCGCCCATTCGTTCGTCCCGTCATGGCCCGTCGGGCTCGTGCGTCTCGTCCTTGGCTCTCAAGGCGAGACGCACGACTTTACACGTCTCCGTCAAGGTCGATCGCGTGGCGACCGTCGCCATGCGTCCGCTTGAGAGAATGCGGCCTACTTCGCTCCCTCGTTGCCGAGGTCGGTGCTGAGAAAAACCTGGTGGACGAGCAGCTCGCTCGGCCCCGCGAACATCTCCTTCGGCGCGCGGTTGGCGTGGGCTTCGGCGAAAGCGGGACTCTTGGTCCATGCGGCGAAATCTTCCATTGATCGCCACCACGTTTTGACCTCGTAGTAGCCCTGCTTTTCGGGGTCCTCGACGAAAGTGCCGGTCTCGTGGCTGAATTTCATGGGCCGCGGGCGGTGCACCTCGTTGCGGATGAAGCCTGGCGATCGGTCGACGAGATGGGCACGGCGCTTGAAGCGATCTTCGAAGTCGATCTTGTGGGCTTCGGCGACGGGTATGCGGTTGGTGACGACGATCATCGTGAGCTCCTCCGTGGGGAGCGCAGTATGCCTGGCGGACGAGGCTTGGACCACCCGCCGATAACCTCTGTTGACGCTCTGGAAGCACTGTCCGTTGATGCGCTCTTCGAACGATATGAAACACCGCCCGCTCGGGGTGCCTTGGGGCTTGGGGACGGTGCCTCCCCAAACTCGGCAACTGGGCGACGCGGGGTTTGGGGGAGGGCGACGTTGGTGGGCGGGGGTTTTGAGGGGCCTCAGACATGGGGCCCCCTCCGTCCCCAAGCCCCAAGGCACGCCCTAACTGCGGGCTATTGGCAATTCGTTGCGCGCGGGCGGTTGATCGACGGCAGGTTCGGCAACGCAGTGCATCTCGACCGCCGTTGAAAGCGGTCACTAACGTGCGACGCGCGACCTGTGACATGCGACGTGGCCGATGCTTGAACTCGCCTCGGCGAGTCAGTGCTCGGCAACGCGCTCTCTCTCCACACGGCGCGCAGAGCCCGCGTTAAGGGGTGTCGTGGGGCTTGGGGACGGAGGGGGCCCCATGTCTGAGGCACCTAGAAAGCACTTCCCTCAAATCCCCGCATCATCAAACCCTTTGCTCCGCGTTGCCGAGTTTGGGGAGGCACCGTCCCCAAGCCCCACGACACCCCGGGCGGGCGGTGTTTTATCCCGCGTCGCCAAGCAGCAGTGTCTATCAGGCCGTCCCTGCCGACAGCGTCGCCACATCGTCTCACTCGTCGAAGATGGCATCCAATATCTCGGGCTCCGAACGCCGTACCACCAGACACCGCGCCGGCCGGTTCGCAGCGTACAGCACGACCACGTTGTCGCCGGGCATCAAGCCCTTTCGCGCCAGTGGGCAGCCGAACACCGACGCGCGAACCATTTCCTTGCCGGCGAAGAACTCGATCCTGACGGTATGGTCCCGGCGCCGTGATCCCGCCGGCTCCACATCGAGCACCCGCCCCATCGCTTCCAATCCCGACCGATACACGTCCTCCCGCCACGACGCCTCCCGGTGCTCGAACCACCGCAGCGCGGGAATCACGACCAACCCGATCAGCACCGCCATGACAGCCAGTGTCCAGAGCTTCGCAAGAACCAAGGGCACGCACGCCGTTCCCACGACGACACAAGCGAACGCCCAGCGATAAGGGACGAGCTTCACCGCCGGCAAGTCGAGCTCGCGTCGCAACTCCGGCGTGAGCCGCCGCGGCGTCACTGCCGTCCGCGAAGACGAGCCAGCCTCGATCATCCGCAGCCACCCGGTGTCACGCCCATCAGTGCCTCGCCATCGACCTTGCTACAAGAACAACCCCCCGCAGTACAAATCGAACCCGCCCCGCCTCTACCACGATGGCCGGAGAGCCCCGCGCGCCGGTGTTATCCCGACGCCACCCCCGTTCGCCGATCGGCTCGCATCGTGGTCGCCGATGCCTAAATTGAGCCGTGAGTCGTTACCCGCGCCCCTCTACCCGCCGCCCACAGCCCGCGTTAAGGGGTTGTCGTGGGGCTTGGGGACGGAGGGGACCCCATGTCTGAGGCACCTCAAAACCACCTCCCTCAAATCCCGCATCACCAAACCCCGTGCTCCGCGTTGCCGAGTTTGGGGAGGCACCGTCCCCAAGCCCCACGACACCCCGGGCGGGCGGTGTATTATCAAGCATCCCGGGCGGGCGGTGTTTTATCCAGCATCCCGAGGAGGGCGCCTCCGCGCCGTCTCATCCCGGCGCTTGCGCGTCTTCGATGGCGTCCTGTCGTCGCGGGCGCACATTGCACGGCAAGATCCGTTTTCTCACGCGGACAGCGTCGGGCGTGACCTCGACGAGCTCGTCGGCATCGATCCACTCCATCGCCGTTTCGATGGTCAGCGTTCGCGGCGTCGCCAAGGCGACGTTTTCGTCTTTGCCGTGGTTGCGCACGTTGGAAAGCTTCTTCTCTTTGACGGCGTTGACGTCGGTGTCGTTCGGGCGATTGTGCTCGCCGATGATCATCCCCTCGTACACCTTCTCGCCGGGGCTGAGAAAGAAGACGCCGCGCGCCTGCAAGTGGAAAAGAGCGTAAGGCGTCGCTTCGCCGACGCGATCGGCGACGATGGCGCCGTTGGCGCGTTTGATCATCGTGCCCCACTCTTCCCAGCCGTCGAACAGCGTGTTGAGCAGACCCGTGCCGCGCGTCGCGGTGAGAAACTCGCTGCGAAACCCGATGAGCCCGCGCGAAGGGATGCGGAAGTCGAGACGGGCGCGACCGAAACCGGGATTGTGCATTTTCACCATGCGTCCGCGGCGCCGGCCCAGGCGTTCGGTGACGGTGCCGATGAACGTGTCGGGTACGTCGATGACCACGAGCTCCACCGGTTCCATGAGCTTTCCGTCGATTTCCTTGGTGACGACCTCGGGGTTGGAGAGGACCATCTCATACCCTTCGCGCCGCATGGTCTCGACCAAGATCGCGAGACCGAGCTCGCCGCGGCCGTAGACGGTGAAAGTGTCGGGGCTGTCCGTCATCTCCAGTTTGATGGCGAGGTTCTTCTTGGCCTCGTGCTCGAGGCGTTCGCGCAGCTGGCGGCTCGTCAAATACTTCGATGCCTTGCTTTGGCCGGCGAAGGGCGAAGTATTCACGCCGATTTTGATCTTGATGGTCGGCTCTTCCACGTGGATACGCGGCAAGGCCACCGCATTCTCGGCCGTGGCGATGGTGTCGCCGATGTCGATCTCTTCGATGCCCGCGATGGCGATGTTCTCGCCGGCGGAAGCGGACTCGCAAGTGGTGCGGCGCAGCCCCTCGAACGTGAAGAGCACCTTGATCCAGGCCGGCGTCGTCGTTGACGCGCCCATGACGACGACCGCCTGCCCTTTTTTGATCGTCCCCTGCACGATGCGCCCGACGGCGAGCCGCCCGACGTAGTCGTCATGGGCGAGATTGCAGATGATGATCTGCAGAGGAGCGTCGGGGTCGCCGGGGGCCGGCGGGACCTTGTCGAGAATGGTCTGAAAGAGCGGGACCAGATCGACGGCAGTCTCGCTGAGCTCGCGCTTGGCCACGCCGTCGCGCCCGATCGCGTAGAGAGAGGGGAAGTCGGTCTGGTGGTCGCTCGCTTCGAGATCGCAGAACAAGTCGAAGACTTCGGAGAGCACGTCGTGCGGTCGCGCGTCTTGGCGATCGATCTTGTTGATGACGACGATGATGGGAAAACCGCGCTCCAGGCATTTGCGGAGCACGAAGCGCGTCTGCGGCAGGGGGCCCTCGGCGGCATCGACGAGAAGCAGCGCTCCGTCGGCCATCATCAGCGTGCGCTCGACTTCGCCGCCGAAGTCGGAGTGCCCCGGGGTGTCCACGATGTTGATTTTGACGCCCTTCCAGCGAAGGCTCGTGTTTTTGGCGAGGATGGTGATACCCCGCTCGCGCTCGAGATCGCCCGAGTCCATCACTCGCTCGATGATCTGCTCGTTGTCGCGGAAGGTCCCGCTTTGTTTGAGCATGGCGTCGACGAGGGTCGTCTTGCCGTGGTCGACGTGGGCAACGATGGCGATATTGCGGAGATCAGAGCGAGACATTTTGCGCGCCGTTTAGCATGCGGTGGGTCGTTCGGCCAGGCGAGCGCAGCAAAGGGGCGGGCCCGGCAATCCCGAAATACGTCGCTAAAGCCCGAGCTTGGCCCTGACTTCGGCGTAAGCGTCGCTCACGCTGAAAATCGCCAGATCGCGTGCTTCGGCGTTGCGACCGATCCAGGTGACCCGTTCGGGACCGCTCGTGGCGGGCCCGGCGCTGTGACCAGCGGCCCTGGCGATGGCCGAGAGGCCGGTGGAGAGGTCCCCCGAGGCGAGAAGGGCGACGCGGTTGCCCCAATTGTTGACGACGGTGTGCAAAGTCGAGGCGCGGTTGCCGAGCGTCCCAATCACTTCGAGGGCCAGCACGGCCACATCGTCGTCGAGTTTCTTCGGTTTGACGCGGGAGAGACGGGCGTGCATGTCGCGGAGCTTGCCGGGGTCGACCGCGGCCGGCTGCCAATCGGGCGCAAAGAGCAGGAGATACCCCGAGATGAGCGGGGCCAGATCGATGGGCGCCGAGCGGGCGATGGTCGACGCGCGGGCCTGAACGGCTTTCAGGGCGCGGCAAATGAGAAACTTTCGGACCTCGTCGTCCGGCGTCTGCAAAAGAGGCTGCCCGATGGCAATTTGCGGCGGCGTGGAGGCGACCGGCATGCACACCGAGCCCAGCGTGGGCGAGACGAAGACCTCGAGGCCATGCAGACCGTAAGCCGCGGCTAGCTCGGCAATCTCGTTTCCGACCGCGCCTTGCTGGGGCGGGAGGGGGGCGGCGCGCAGCGCCTTGAGATCCACGGGCGCCGCGGCGTCGAGGATGTCGCCCGACTTCTGCAGCAAGGCTCGAAATGCCGCCGTGAGCAGCTCGGGCGCGAGTGCGTCGTCGAGCCGAACGTCCGGTGCGCGGGCCTCTGCGCCGGAGAGCGCCGATGGGCGCCCCTCGATGGCCGCTACGGTGGCTTCGGCGATGGTCGCGGCATGGGTGCGCTGGCGCAGCCGCGCGACCGCACCGAGCATCGCGAAGAGACTGACGTCGAAACGACCGGTGGAGAGCGCGCGGCGCGCGTCCCCTGCGGCGCGATCGAGCAAAACTTGCACCGCGGGGGCGCGATTCGCCCGCGTGTAAAATTCGGCGAGTGCGGCGAGAAGCTCGGCGTCGTTGGGGAATTCTTTGCGTGCCGCTTCGAGCATGGTCTCGCCGCGTTTGGGATCGCGCGCTACCTGCTCGTAGATGATGGCGAGCTCCACGACGCGCTTGCGCTTGGATTCGGGCGTGGTGGCGGCCTGGAGCAGGCCTTGTTGCATTTCGATGGCGCGGGCCGCGTCGCCCGTTCGGCTGTAGACGCCGACCAGACGTTCTTGGGCGGCGATGTCGCCGGGGAGGCGGCGCAGGACCTCGCGGTAGGCGAGCTCGGCGCGCTGCGGATTCGGCTGATGTTCGTCGTAGACCTCGCCGAGCCGCATGTAGATGGCCGCTTGTTCGGCCGTGTCGGGGACGAGCCGAACCAACCGGATGAGCGCTTGCTCGGCGCCCTGCCAATCCCCTTCGCGCCCGCAAACATCGGCGAAGACGACCAATGCTTCTGCGTGATCGGGGTTTGCCTCCAGCGCAAACGCGAGGGCACGCTTGGCGCTATCGGTGTCGCCGATCTCGGCGAGGGTTCGTCCGCGGATGACCTCGAGCTCGATACGTTCGTTCGGGTCTCGCACGCCGGCGAGCCGGTGCTCGAGGAGCGATGCCAACGCCTCGCGGTCGGACAGGGCGACGTAAATGCCCTGCAGCCGAGTGAACACGTCAGCGTGCGTCACGTCCATTTGGCCGGCGACTTCGAGCGCGGCCCGGCCGCGCGCGACGTCCTTCACCTGGTCGAGCCAGAGAATGCCGGCGCGGTAATTCGCTTCGAGCTGGTGCTCGGCCACGCTGCTCAGCGTGGCCACTGCTTCCCAGGCTTCGGCCGCGCTCGTCGCGTCGGACATCTTCTCGGAGACGTCGGCGAGCGTGCGGTGTACGACGAGGTGGGTCGGGTGCGCCTGGGCGGCGCGCAACAAGAGGTCGCGCGCGGCGGCCAGTTCGCCGATGCGGATCGCGGCTTCGGCGGCACGCAACGTCAACGTGGCGACTTCGAGCGGTCGCGTCGTGTGATCGGCGAGCCGTTGTGAGGCGGCGAGCTCGCCGGCAGCGTCGTCGGAGACCGCCGAGCAAGCTTCCATCGCCCGGATCGACCACAGGGCGGGGTCGGGCTGCGCGAACGCGATCTTCACGAAATCGGTGCACGCCTGCCAGGGACCCAACTTCGCCGCCACGCGCGCCGCCAGATGAGCGTGCGCCGTCGCTTCGGGCGGCTCGGCCACTTTGGCGATCTCGGCCGCAATCGCCGCCAGCTCGTCTTCGCGGCCGTCGGAGATGAACCATTGCTCGAGCCGCGCGAGGCTCGGCAGAAACCCGGCGCGCTCTTCGAGGATGGATTTGTGCCACATGACGGCGCTGCCGGTGTCGCCGCGCGACTGGATGTCGAGATCGGCGAGGCGCTGGTACGCTTCGACCCTGGATTCCATCTCGGGGGCGCCGCGTGCTTGCTCGATCAGACGCTCTGCCAAGTTGGCGGCGCGCGCGCTGCGTGCCTCATTGCGCTCGGCGCAGAGCCGAGCAAGCGCGCTGTCTTCGGCGCTGTAGGCAAGGTGGGCCAGCTCGGCGGCGTGCTCGAAGTCGCCGTTTCGCTCGAATTCGAGCGCGGCAAAAAGGGCCAAGCGCGCGCGTTCCGCACCTTCGGCGGCGGCGGCGCGCTCCGCCCAGAACGTGGCCTTGTCGGCGGGCGGCTCGGGCGCGAGGCGCTCGTAGAGCTCGCGCAGGGCAAGATCGCTCGGGCGTGCGCGCGAGGCTTGTTCGAGCAGCTCCTTGGCGCTCTCCAGGTTGCTGTCGGCAATGAGGAGTGCCTCGCGAACGAAGTCATAGGCTTGTTCGGCCGGATCGTCGCAGGCCTTTTGCCGCTCGCGCAGCCACTCTACGATGACATCGAATTCGCCGCGCGCGCGCGCCCGCCGTTCGGCGAGCCACGCTGCGAAGGGAAGGGCGGGGGCGCGTTCATGGGCTTGCTTCAGCAGCCTGGTGTAGCTCTCGGCGTCGCCTCCGCCGTCGCCATGCGCAGCTTCGAGCAGGAGCAGTGCGCCCGCGCGCGCGTCCTCGAGCCCGAGGGCGTGATTGACCAGCAAGCGCGCACGCTCTTCTTCGGGTGAGACGGCGAGCTCGGCCCGCGCGGCCGCTTCGGATTTGGCATCGGCGAGGCGCGCGGTCTCGTAGAGCTCGCGCGCCCGCGCCGGCTGACGGGAGAGCTCGAAGAGCAATCCCGCCAAAAGCGCATGATCGCGCTGGGCCTCGTCGGGCGCATCGCGGTTCGTCTTGGAGAGCCATTCCGCGACGGTTTCGATTCGACCCGTCTGGATATCGAGCTCGGTGGCCAGCACGCCGGCCACCGCTGCCGCGGGACCTTCTCGCAACAGTTGAAGGGTGCGGGCCAGCGCTTCGGGCGCGCTCTTGGCGCCTAGTTGTCGCGCCAGACGAAGCGTCCCGTCGATCTCTGTCGCTTCCGCGGAGACATTTTCGGGTTCTGTCGCGCCGCCATAAGCCTCGCCGAGCGCGGCGCGGATCGCTGCCGCGAGGCTGGCCCACCTGGCGTCGCCGTCGAGGGGTGTGAGCCACTTGGCGAGCGTCCCCGCGTCGGCACCCGACAGCGCACCAATGATGGCACGGTCGGCTGGAGAGAAGATCTCGTCGGAGGCTCGCTCGAGCGCCGCCACCGCGGTAGGTCCGTCTCCTTGCCGCAGGCTCTCCGCGACGAGAGCATGCTGAGCGACCTTGGGAAGCTCTCCTTCGGCAAGCTTGGCGAGGCGAGCCACCGACGCACCGACGTCGCTCGGGTAGGCGAGCGAAATCGCCGCACCGAGCCATCCCGCCGCTTGGGACAGTCCAGCCATCTCGCCGAGGGCGTCGAGTGCGCGCAGCGTCCCCGCGGGGTCGCGCGCGGCGAGCGCTCCGCGGGCGCGGATCAGCGCATCGACCGGATTGGTGAGGGGAGCGTCCTTGTCGTCGGCGCCGCGCCAGCGCTGCAACGTCGCGCACGCGTCGATGAGCGGTTTCATCTCCTCGGCATCGGGCCAACGGATTTTGGGCAGCGCTTCGCCGTCACCGATCGCGCCGGCGAGCCGATTCAAATAGGCGCGCACGTCCGTCGTCGCCGCCCGCGTGGCATGTTCGAGCCGCTTGCCCGCGAGCTCCTTGTCGCCCAGCGCCACGCGCGCAATCTCCGACGCAAAAAACGCGTCGTGCACGCGCGCGGCCGGCGTCAGCGCCGATCGACTCTCACCTTGCAATGCCTGGGTAACGCCGTTCCAATCTCCGGCGCGAACATGCCCGGCCCGCGCTTGGCGGTTGGCGAGCGGGTGGGTCGGCGCGAGATCGCGTGCTTCGAGAGCGAGCGCGTGTGCACGCGCTTCGTCGGCAATGAGCGCGTAGAGCTCCGATGCGATGAGGAGACCTCGCGCCTTGGCATTGCGATCGAGCGACGAGCGCGCTTCTTCTTCGATGAAGAGCGCGCGCGCGTGCCATGCGGCAAGCTCCTCCGGGTCCTCGAGAAGCGAGACGGCATCCTTTTCGTCCGCTTCCATCGTCTCGAACGGCTCTTGCGCGCCCATGTCGTCGACGGGCGGGAAGCTCGGCGCTTCGGACATCGTCGATGTGGGCGCGATCGGTATGACTTCTGGAAGGCCGTGACCGCCCTGGAGCGTATCGAGCGACGGAGGCTCGCCGCTCGTCAACGAGACCGAGGGGGGCTCGCTCATCTCGATGCTGCGCGCCGGTTCCGATGGCAACGCCGCGAGCATCGCTTCCATATCGTCGGGAGGCGGTAGGGTTTCCGCCGCCTGCATGGCCGCCACCTTGAACGGATCGGTCGGAATCGCCAGAGGCTGGAACGGCGAGGGCGCCGGCGCCGTCAAAGTAGGTGGAGGCGCCAGCGGCGTCGCTGTACCCGGTGCCGGCGGGGAGGACCCGCTGGCGGCGCTCGGCACCGTAGGGTCCATCGCGCTCGAAGGTGGGCGCGGGGGCGCGAGATGACCCGTTGCAAACGGGCCCGGCATGGGCACTGGTGCGCTACCGGGGCGTGGCGCCGCGGCGGCACGCTGCACCGCCGCGGGCGCGGGAGGTGGACGCCGCGCCTCGAACACACCCGCCGCCGGGGCTTTAGGCTTCGGTCCGAGCGGCGGAGGCGGGGGGGGCACGGGCGACGCCGTCGCGCCGTCGTGTCCCGGCCGCATGGTTGCGCTCCGCTCGTCGCGATCGGGAGCAAACGGGTCGAAGAGGCTTCCTTCTGGCACGTCTTCGTCCAGCACGCGGGGAGAGGGCGCTTTACGCCTGCGCTCGTCGTCGGGGATGCTCGCGCGGTCCTCGACGATCATCGTCGGTGCCGAGGTGACGACCGACGGCTCGTCCGTCGTAGCGACGCTCGGGCTCGCCTGCGGATCCTCGAACAGCATGTCGAGCAGCGCGTCGCGCACTTCCGGCTTTTTCACCGGGGGAGCCGGAGGCGGTCGAGGCGCGTCGCGGCGAAACACTTGTCCGAGGCCCGACCCCTGCGCTCCCGTGCGTTGCTGCGGCGTTCCCCCGGCGCCCTCGAGGAGCTCGGGCGGGATCTGCGCGACCATCGTGGCTTCGTCCTGATCGTCGTCGTAGGGCTCGAAGGAGGGAGCCGGTTTTTCGCCGCGCGCCGGTGGAGGCGGGACGGGCGACGGAGGACGGTAGAGCGGCGCCTTTTTCGGTGGTGCGGGCGCCGGCAGCTTGCCTGCGTTGCCGGGCGGTTGCAGCTTGCCAGCTTTGCCCGCCGCGCCTTCCGGCTTGGTTTCCGGATGCACGCCGTCGGGAACTTCCCAGGCGTTGAGCGCCTTGTCCCAGTCCTCGTCGTCGTTCGCTCCCGCGAAGGGGGCCTTCCGATTGTCGTCGGTCATGTCACCCCCATCCCGAGCTTGCCGCGGAGCTCGAGGTAACGCGGCGACAGGACGAAGGCAATCAAGCGCCGAGCGCGTTCATCGTGCGAAATCATCGTCGGCACTTTGGCGAGCGGCGCATTGAGTACGTCGGTGAGCACGAGCGAAACATCGCCTGCCGCGATGGCCGCCATGCGGTACATGCTGGACTGCGCCGCGCGCGCCCACGCTCGTGCATCGGACCGCTCCGCGACGACGGCGCGGCAGAGCTCGGGAAGAGCTTTGCGCGTGCGCCGCGAGAGTGCCTTGCCGAGTTGGCGCTGCACGTCGCTCAGCATGGCGTACGGCGGCGCATCGATGCGCACCTCGGCGAGGTTGCACGCCGCGACGACGATGGCGGCCACGGTCGTGTCGTCGCGCGTACGCGTGACCGAGATGCCGCGGCGGAGCGCAAAAAGCTCGCGCACCACGGCCTGCCGCCCTTCTGCCGTGAGCGGCGCGCGAACGCCGGTACCGACGACGAGCGAAGGGACCTCGCCCGCGACGCCCTGCACCGTGTGTGGCTCTTTTCCGCCGATGTACACGTCGAATTCGCCGAGACCGAGCGCACCCGCCCATGCCGCGATCTCGTTTCTCAACGGCAGACCCGCGCGGGGGTCGACCTTCTGCTTCTTGGTGACGCCGAGCCCTTCCAGCGAGGGGCCGAGCGCTTGGGAGAGGGCCTCGGCGAGTGCGGCGAAGAGCTGAGGTATGGCGCCGCGATCCTCGGGATCGCCGATCAGGCCGACGGTGCCGTCATCGACCGCGACTTGGGGCAGCCGCGCCACGCGCGCGTCGAGAATGGCGAGCTCTTGCTCGATCATCGCATCGGCTCCCGACAGCGCTGCCAGCGCACCGAGCGTCGCCTGGCGAAGGGGCCAATCAGCCAGGACCTTCGCAATTTTGGTGAGGCGCGCCACGCGCTCGCGATCGACCGGGTCGCCGGCGAGCGCCTCGACCAGCGCGTTTCGCCCGCGCTGCAGCAGGGTTTTCTTGAGGGGCGCGGGAAAGTTGGTGTCGAGGACGAGGTCGAGCGCCTCGCTGTCCTCCGGCGATTCCTCGAGCAGCTTGGTGACGGCGTTGTCGGCGCGGACCGGGTCTTTCAGCTTGTCGCGCCAGATTGCCATGGCGAGCCGCGCCGCCTCGATACGGCCCTCCTTGGTGGAGCGCTCCTTCATCAGCTCTTCGAGGATCGCCGTCGCGTGATCCCACGACGCCGCCTTGGCGGCGGCGCGCGCCATGCGTTCGCGCACCGGCAACGTAGAAAGTCCGCTCGTGTGGAGCGCCACCAGCACTTCGAGCGCCTTCGGCGTGTCGTCCAGCTTGTTCTCGTAGAGATCGACGGCGGCCACCCCCGACATGAGCCGCTGCTGCGAGGGCGCGTCGTCGAGCAGCGCGAGTCGGCTCAGACATTTGGCAGCTTCGGCAAAATTCGACTGCGTGATTTCGATTTCGCCCCGGAGAGCCAGCGCACCGACATGGTCGGGCTCGATCATGGTCACGTTCTCGAGCGCGGCGACGGCGCCGTCGCGGTCCCCTTTCTGGCGCAGCACGCGTGCGCGCTCCCAGAAGAGCTTGGCGATCTCGTCGGGCTCCCCCGCTACTTCCAAGCGTCGCGTGATGAGGCCCAAAAGCTTGTCGGACTCGCTCCGCTGGCGCACGCGGCGGAAGAGTCGATCGAAGGCGACCTTGCGCTCCGGGTCGCGCGCAAACGCGCGCTCGAGAGCGAGCTCGCCCCGTGCTTCGTCCTCGAGCGCATCGAGCGCGAAGAGCGCCGCCTTTTCCCAGTAGAGCGCCCCCTTGACGTCGTCGTTGCAAAGCTCGCCGAGCTCGGTACACGCCGTGGCCTGCAGCTCCACGTCACCGAGCGCTTCGGCCGCCGAGCGCAGACCTTCCCAGGCGACCAGATCGTCAGGGCGCGCTCGGGTCACCGTTTCGAAGCACTGCAGCGCGTCCTCGGAAGCGCCGAGGGCCAAGTAGTTGTACCCGGCCATCGCCAAGCCATCGAGGCGCGCGTCCTCGCCGAGGGCGTCGCCGACGCCTTGCAGCACCTTGGCGCGGCGGCGCGGGCTCGAACCCGCGGGGGCGAGCTCCAAATTCATGAGGCGCGACGATGCATCGGTCGCCGTGAGCAGAGGCTGCTGCGTAGCGGGAGCGTCGAGCAGCGCAATCAGCGCGGCGCTCGAAGCCACCGTCGCACGCGCTTCACCGGTGAGCGCGCTGGCGATGGTGCGGCGGGCGTCGACCTCTCCCATCCGGTCGTCGGCCCCCATGGCCGCTCCCAGCCATTCCAGGTTGGCGGGGAGCGAGCGCAAAGACTCGGCGAGACTGCGCGCGTACTCACTCGCGGGCAGGCGTTCTCCGTCTTGTCGGGCGAGTCGCAGGTTCTCCCATGCGGAAAGGGGCGCTGCTTTGCGATTCGTCTGAGCGATGCGCTGAACGGCGCCGAGAAGGGCGCTGCGGTCGCCGCCTTTTTCATCCCAGAGCACGCGCGCCAGCGATGCCGCGGTGGCGAGCGGCGCCGACGAGCCGACCTCGATGCCGTCGAACAGCGTCCGGGCGGTGTCGACGTCGGGTAGCGAGGCGAAGAGCTGCAAGCAGAGGTGTTGCAGCGACAACAGCTGCTTGTCGTCCGAGAGATCGGCCGCGCGCTGAATGAGCCGCGCCTTCTCGTCGGGCGAACCAGCGTCGATGCTGCGCAGCGCCCAGCCGAAGAACGGCGCCACCGTGGCCGGCTCGGCGGCGAGCGCTTCTTCGAGCTCCTCGAGCGCGGGGCGCCGCTCTCCCGCACGCCATAGCAACACGGCGGCCTCGATGTGGAGCGAGGCCCCGAGACCGCCCCCCGGTACCGACCTGGCGAGCGTGGCCAGGACTTTGGCTGCCGCGAGCGGCCGTCCGGCGCGCTTTTCGAGGTCGGCGAGGTAGATCGCCGCAACGAGGTCGCTGCGATCCGCTTCGAAAAGCTCGTGGAGCCGGGTCGCCGCTTCGTCGGTGTTGCCGGCGAGATCGGCACGGCGCGCCGCGGCAATCGCGAGCGCTCGGCCCGTCGCGGCGTCCGATTCCACGGCGCGCAGTTGATCGAGCGTCGCCGGTGACGGCGCTGCTCGCGCTAGGGGCGGGCGCTCGGCCGCGCCGTTCTCGCCGTTCTCGCCGCGTGCGCCATCGACGGTATGCCCGAGTGCGTACGCGCCGAGCGCGGGTCCGAGCCAAGCCCCACCGGGCGCTTGTCCGATGGCGCTGAACGCTTTGGCGGCGCCGTCGTCATCGCCCCGGAGCAGCCGCGTTCGACCGAGCTCGAACCACAGGCTCACGCTCTCGCCGTCCTGAGCACCGCTCGAGATGAGCCGGCGCGTGGCGTCCTCGTACCAGGCGCTGTCGTCGAGAACCGACGCCAGCATGCGCGCGGTGCGCGCCAGCACACCGGGCTGGACGCCGCACATTCCCGCTTGGCTGAGCGCCGCCTTGGCGCCCGCAAAGTCGCGCGCCTGCACCGCGAACACGTACGCGGACAAGAGAAACGCTCTTCCTTTCGCATCATCGCTCGGAAGCTCGCCCGCCATGGCCTCGAGCGCGGCGGCGAGCGCCGACGCTTCGGTCGCATTGCCGAGCAGGTCGATCTGCAACGCGCGTGCGGGGATACATCCGGGATCGGCGACGAGCGCTTTGCCGAGCGCGTTGAGCGCGCCCTCGGCGTCATCGCGGTTGGCCGCCGCCTCGGCCACGCGCATATAGAGAGAGGCCGCGCTCGTCCCCGTCATGCCTTGATCGAGAAGCGTCTCGGCGATCCGCTCGGCGGTGGCGGTATCCCCAGCGGCTTCCGCCACCGCGAGCCGGGCGAACAAGATCGGCGCTTTCGAGCCGACCCGCTCGAGAGCACGATCGAGCAGCGACGCTGCGCGCGTCGCGTCGCCGAGCTGCTTGCGCGCGTCGGCTGCGCGCAGCCAAGCGTCGGCGGCAACTTCGGTCTGCTGCGCGAACCGGGGCACACCGAGACGATCGGCCTCCGCGCGATCAGCGAGCCCAGTGATGACGAGCTCGGCTTGCGTCTCGAGCGCATCGGCGAGCGCCCCCTTGTCGCCGCCACGCGTCGCGAGACGCTCGAGCGCTTGGGCCGCCAGAAAGCGCGCGCTCCCGTCGAGCTCCATCGCCGAGGCGAGCAAGTGCGTCGCCTTTTCGCCGTCGCCTTGCTCGGCGTAGAGCTCGGCGAGCGACATGAGCAACAGCGCGCGCCAAGTTGGATTCTTCTCCGCTTTCGCGCGCGCTTCGAGGGCCGACATTCGCGTCGCGGCGTCACTCGTCCGACCGGCCAGCACCTCGAGCTCGAGCCATGCCGTCGATTCTTGGGGGCGTTCGGTGGTCGCCTGGAGCAACGCGCTTCGGCCCGCGGCGTCGTCTTTGCGATAGTCGATCGCAAACGCCGCTCGTTTGAGGAGCGCCCTGCCTCGCTCGGGGGACGACTCCGCCGCTCGCAACAGCGCATCGAGCAGCTTGGGAAGATTCTTGACGGACTTTCGCCGCTCGAGCAGCCGCACCAAACCTTCGAGGGGCTCGCGAAACTGGGGATACGAGTTGAACGCCGCCAGAAACTCGCGCGCGGCGCCCATCTCGTCGGCGGCGCGCTCTTCGACGACGCCGAGCTCGTGGAGCAGCAGCGCCTTGTGCTGAGGATCGGTGGCGCTGGCCTGCTCGGCCCGGAGGTAAATTGCGGGCGGCGAGTTGGCGCTAGGGCCGGGGGGAAAGCTTGTCGGATGGCTCGGCGAGCGAGGGGAATCGGACATGCTGAGCGGGGTTTTCCGGTTCGGGTCCGCGCCGCTCACCAAAGCCGGCGGCTGACGAATAACATAGGCGAGGGTCAGGTCCCTGGATAGCCCCGTCATCCACAGGCAGTACGGCCGGGGTCGCTCGCGTCTGCGAGCGCGCCGTTTCGCGGGTCAAGCGCTGCGCTGACGCCGCTAGCGCTTACTTCCCTACCTTTACTCGGCGTACTCGGCGCGCCATCGACAAGAGGTGACTCAATTATCGAAGTGACGTCCCAAGCGCGAACGCGCTCTACTCGATGCGGCGCACGATCCAAAACCCGCGCGGCGTATCGATGGGTTCACTCACGCTTCCGCGCGCAAGCTTGAAGAGCGCGTACTCGACGGCCGGCTCGAGAACGCCGCGTGGAATGCGCCCGGCGTCGTCCATCGAGCCCGGATCGCCGCGCTGTACCTGCGCTTTGAAATCGGTGTTGGCCGCGTCGGCGAGTGTTCGGGCCAGAACGATCGCCTCTGGCTTCGGTCGCGCGTTTGCCGGTGCGAACTCCGCGCCGCGGTACTGCACCAAAATAACGCCGAAACGTACGGTCTTTGGCGATCCGGAAGGCAACCCGAGCCCCGAGTCGTCGCTCGTTGCTTCGACCCTCTCGCCAGCGATGGCCAGACCTCCATCGGCGTCGAGTTTGAGCCGCAAGGGAAGCTCGGACGTCGCTGCTGCATCCGGTGGCGACCCGGTTCGCGCGCCGTGTTCGGCGGAGGACGCTCCCGCGGCGGTCGAGTCTGACGGGCCGCGGCCGCTTTTCCACACCAACATACCGATCAGGGCTACGAGCGCTGCGCCCACGACGACGGTGGCCCACCGGTTCATTGTCTGGGGCCGCGTAGCATGGCGGGGCGTGGCAGGGGAGTGCGGTGGTGTATGGTCTTCGGTTTCGGTCAGCGTGTTTTGGATGCGCTCATCGACCGACGACGCGACGACATACTGCACGGCCGCTCGCTGCGCGATGAGGCTACGCCGGAAGAAGTTCAAAATGGTAAAACATTTCAACCCCAGACCCTGATAAATGAATTGAGGAGCGGGGCAGCATGTTCAAAGTCGAGTGCGAGGGTTGCAGCGCTCCGTACGAGATCGACGAGCGCCGTGTTCCCGCGTCAGGCCTCAAGATGCGGTGCCCGAAATGCGGGGCAAGCTTTCTCGTGCGCAAGCCCGAAGGCGATGCCGACGCTGCGTTGCCCGCCGCCGCGCCCGCGAAGCCCGCGCCACCGCCGCCCAAACCGCCTCCACCTCGCGCCGCGATGGGGAGCGCACCAGGGACGGCGCCGCAACGTCCAGCGCCTCCGAGCCCAGCGGTCGCACCACCGAAGCCGTCGCCACCTCTGCCCTACGCCGGCGGGACGCCAGCGGTGAAACCAGCGCCAGCGCCGCCCGCAAAGGCAGCGACGGCCGCGGTGCCAGCCGCGCCGGCCCCCAAACCCGGGCCCGCAATTCCAACAGCGCCGGCGAAACCCGCCGTTCCGGTGAGGCCCGCGGCCGCGGGTCCAGCGGTCGCACCGGCGAAACCCGCGCCCGCGTTTGCTGGCGCCGATCTTCCATCCGCGGTGGGGCCACTTGGTGCACGCCCGCCCGGCATGCCCGGAGCGGGTCCACCACGTGCTCCGCCGATCCCCGCGGGCTCCCGCCCTGCGGTTGCGACCGCGGCCGCACCCAAACCCGCTCTAGGTGGCGCGGTCGCACCCGTGCGCCCCGCCATGTCTGCGCCGCGCACGCCATCACCTCCCAAGGCCGCGGGCGGCGCAGCTCCCGCGATCGCGCAGCCGCCGGCGTCGTTGCGCAAGGAGGACTTCACCGCGGACGACGATGACGAGATGGATCTGCCCTCGGCCCTCGGCGGGTCTATGAAGGTTCCCAAGGCGCCGCCGAAACCGACCGGCATCGGACTGAGCGCACCAGCGCCGAAGCCAGCTGCAGGATCGAACGCGGCCGCACCGGCGGTCCCGTTTGCATCAAAAGCCGGGCCGGGAAGGCGCACTGGCGGAGCGTTCGGCGAGATCGATTTGCCGTCCCCGACGGCAGGAAAGGTCTCGACGCCGCGGCCCGCACCCTTCGCGCTCAGCTCGGCACCTCCGCGTACGGGCGCAAAGGCGACGCGCGCCGCGATCGGCGAAGACGAGGATCTGCCGGCCGTGCTCTTGGGCGGCAACGTTGCATCCGACACCCCCGCCGGCTTGCCGGCGCGCGTCCCGGATCAGACCCCGGCAGGTTTACCTGCGCTGTCGGGTCCCGGGCTTCCGGCGCGCGCGGGCGGGCGGTCCGCTTCCGCGGCCGAATTGCCGGCGCCGACGGCGGGGCCTCACGCTCCTGCGGCGGGCCTTCCGGCAGCGAAGTCGCGCTCGGCCAACCTTCCCTTCGGCGAGATCGATCTCCCCCTTTTGAGTCCCGAGCCTCCCGTTCTTTCGGCGCAGCTGCCGAGTCCCCGCGCGCCGTCGCCCGCTCCCGCCGCGCCTTTCGGCAAATCTTTGCCGCCCTTTTCTCTGGGATCGGACCCCCCCGCCGAGGTGTCCGAGGACGATCTGCTCGAGGGCTCGCTTCCGCCCGGTCCCGGCGCCGGCGGCGTTCAGCGTGGCGCCGGCGGGGGCGTCTCGTTCGGTGAGCTCGATCTCGGTGGCGACGATCTCGGCGAGGCATTGCTCGGCGAAGCGGCGCGTCCCGCTTCGGTTCCCGCCCTGGGATCGCCGAAGCCCGGCAAAGTGGCATCGGGCCCGCCCGCCGCCGCGCGAAAATCCGATCCCGGTGCGCCGGTCGAGGAAGACATGGAGTTCGGCGGTATCCCCCAAGCCGCCGAGGGGCGCGAAGGCTTGCCGGGGATGGCGTCGATCCCGAGCCCGCGCGCCAAGCCAGAAGACGCGGCGCTTTCCTCCACCGCCAAGCCGAAGAAGGCGTCGAGCGCAGGCAAAGTCATTGCGGCGGTGATCGCGGTCTCTCTTTTGGGCGGTGCTTCACTGGAAGTACTCACGCCCGTCGGCGCCTTTGGCCGGCATGCGCTACTCGACCTGCTGAATCGCGACGAGCTCACGGCGCTGCAGACCGGCACGGTCGACAGTGCGCGCAAACTCTTGTCGACGGACACCTTCGCCGACGCCAACAAGGCGCTCGCGCAGATCGATGCAGCTCATCGCGCAACGCCGCGGCTCACCGGTCTTCTCGCTTACGGAGCCTTTGCCGGGTACATCGTCGAGCTGCGCTACGGTCGCGTTTCGCACATCGATGCGCACGCGAAGGAGCAGCTTTCGCAGGTGCCCCCCGAGGTCACCAACATTTACGCCGACCTCGCACGAGCCGCCGAGGCCGCCATCGAGTCACAGCTGCCGCGCGCCAAGCAGATCGTCCAATCGCTCGCGCAGCGCGAGCAGCAGAACCTCGACGTGGCGATGCTGGCCGGCGAAATCGAGCTGCTCGTGAAGGAGCCGCAAAAAGCGCTGCAGAGCTTCACCCGCGCCTCGTCGCTCGACGGCGGCGCGGCCCGCAGCGCATTTGGGATAGCGCGCGCCGAGGCCGCGCTCGGGCAGCAAGAGGCGTCCAACACGCAAGCCGAGAAGGTGCTCAAACAGTCCCCTCATCACGTGGGCGCTCGTCTCTTGTTGGCGCGCTCGGCGTGGAGCACCTTGCGCGACGAAGCCGCGACCCGGTCGCTCCTTGCGGAAATCATCTCCGCTGGGCCGACGCGCGAGGCCGCCAGTCCCGTCGAGCTCGTCGAAGCGTTGACGGCGATGGCGCGCGTTCACATGGCGCGCTCGCGTCTCACCCAAGCCGAATCTACGCTCGCCGAAGCTCTCAAGATCGATCCCAAGGCGGGGCCGGCCCTGGCCGGCATGGGCGAGCTCCTCTACCGCGAAGGGCGTTACACCGACGCGCTGGCCCGCTTCGAAGCCGGTGTCCAAGCCGATCCCGAAGGGGTCGCCGCTAAAATCGGCGCCGCCAAAACGAAGATCGCCCTCGAACGCCTGCAAGAAGCCAAAGAGCAGCTGAAGAAGCTGCGCGATGCCCGGCCGACCGACATCGAGGTCGTCTACTGGCTCGGCCGCGCGGAAGACGCGCTCGGGGACAAGACCGCCGCGGAACGTGACTACGGGGAAGCCATCGCGCTCGGTCCGAACAAACCCGAAGTGGTGCAAGCCTACGTCGCGCTGTCACAACTCATGGCGAGCCAGGGGCGGCCCACCGACGCGCGCGCGAAGCTCGCCGAAGCGAAGGCCGCTCTGCCGCCCTCCGCCGCCATCTACCACGCCATCGGCGACGTCGAGCTCGTCTCGGGTCGGTACGACGAAGCGCGCGAAGAGTACGAAGCCGCGCTGAAGAGCGATTCCGAGGATCTGGCCTCGCGCTTTAAGCTCGGCGTCACGTTTCGCCGGATGAACAAGTTCGACGAAGCGCAGGCCGAGTTCGACAAGGTGGCCGAGCAGGACAAGGAGTATCCCGGTCTCGCGCTCGAACGTGGACTGCTCTTCGAAGCGAGCAACCGCACCCGCGAAGCGCTCGATTTTTACCAGCAGGCGCTCGCCAAAGCCCCGGACGATCCCGACATGATGCTCCGGGTCGGCTCCGCAGAGGTCGTGGCGGGCCAGGCCAGCCTAGCCGAAGAGGTGCTGCGCAAAGTCATCGGCAAACGCCCCAACTCGGCCGAGGTAAACCACTATCTCGGTCGCGCCCTCCTCCTCAAAGGAACGAACCTCGCCGAAGCTTTGCGTTACCTGAAGCGCGCGGTGGAGATCGATCCCAATCGCGCCGAATACCACCTCTATGTCGGCTGGGCCGCCAACGAGGCGGGCCAACCGGCGGTGGCGCAGGACGAGCTCGCCAAGGCCCTCGGCCTCGACAAGGGACTCGCCGACGCCTACTGGCAGATCGGCGTCATGCAGCGAAAGCAAGGCGCCGTCGTCGACGCCATGAAGAACCTGCAAAAAGCGCTCGAGCTGCGCCCGTCGCGTTTCGAAGCCTATGCCACGCTGGCGGAGTGTTACGAGGACGAGAACAAGATCGGCGACGCCATTCTTTCGTGGCGCAGGGCGATCGGCGCCGACGGCAGCCGACCCGAGTGGCACTATCGGCTGGGCAAGCTCTTGGGCCGCGCCGGCGAAAGCGAGCTTCGCGAGGCGGTGACGCTGAGCGAAGCGCGCGACGCGCGTCCGGCCTGGCTCGCTCAAGCCTATTTCGAGTTGGCGGAGGGCGAGCGCATGACGGGAAAGCGCGCTGAGGCCGTCCAGCACTATCGAAAGTTCATCGCGCTCGCCAAGGTCGATTCGCCCTACCGCGGCGAAGCGATGAAATGGCTCACCGCCTTCGGCGCGCCGTACGATCCCGGCGCCCCCTAGGGCGCGCACCGCGTTTGCGTGCGGTGGCCGGAACCGGTCATCCGATGGCCGCTGCGTGACAACACCGAGCGGGGAGCCGTGAGGTAGGTTGACGTCCTTCGGCAATGGCGCGCCCGAGGAAAGGTGTCGCCATGCGGGTTACGAGATTTTTCCGCTTCGCTGCCGTTATCGTCCTTCTCGGTGCCGCGGGAGCGTGCTCCT